>CAYMLL010000044.1:0-16202 GCA_964390645.1 uncultured Planctomycetia bacterium
ACCGGATCACCGGTTTGCTCTGGCTGGACGGTCAGCTGATCGTCAACGCCGAGGGATACTACGCCGCCGGCAGCAGTCACCACGACACGAGCCTGATCGTGCGTGATGCGGGCAACCTCGCCGGCACCGTGGACGGGTACTTCGAGATCGAAGGCGCCTCCAACTCTGCCGGCTACATGACCTCGATTCCGGCGCGATGGCAGGAGTCGTTTGGTGGCACCCACCTCACGGGATGGTCGTCGGTGTACTCCATCATGTCCCGGTACAGCGTCGGACCCTCCCTGTGGGTCTTCGACCCCGACCAGATCACCCGGTCGTCCCCCGGAATCGATCCTTCGGTCGTGGCCATACCGTTCATGAACTTCAAGTACTCGGCCGGGGAGTTCCTCGCCGAGGACGCACTGAAGCTGCAAGAGGGCTCGGCCTCCGCCGTCTGGAACTACCTCGCCGAGGGTGTCTACGGTCTCATCGTACCCGGCAGCGGTACGTTCGCCGTGCTCGGCTCTTCCGGAGGCATCGACCATGGCGTCGGCTACAAGATCCGTCAGGACGACGGCCGGCTCTGCGGCGGCTACTGTTCCTTCGCAGCCGACGACAACTACAACTACTACTGGTTCTTCGACGTCCGGGAGATTCTCGCGGCCCGGAACGCCTACGACCCACGTCCCTACGCGTACGGCCGCTGGTCCGTCCCGTTCGACCGGAACGGCGCACACAAGATTGTCGGTGCCTCGTTCGACCCCACCGAAGGTGTCATCTACATCACTCTGGGTGGCGCCGGCCAGATCGGCAAGTACGACCGGCCACCGCTCATCCTGACCTACCGGATTGTGCAGTAGCAGAGAGACCGGAGCACGCCGGGCTCGTCAACCGAGACCCGGCGACCAGCAGCAGGCTCGGGGGTCGCTCCGCCCCCTCCAGACCTTCCGTCTCTCGCGGCCCGAGATCGTGAGGGTACGCTGCTCACGCATGCTGGGGCACGACTGCCGGTGAGACCTTCGACGTGTCCTCTTCGTGCGACTCCCGCGCATCCACGCATCCGAGGATCTCCTCGGTCGACTTCGTCGTCACCAGATGATTCAGCACCATCGAGAGGGCGATGAAGTTCCAGAGCATCTCGTTGTAATGGAAGTTCGTGAACGCTCCACCGACAGCCCATGCGATGATGGACGTCTCCAGGCCGACGGAGTAATGAGACAGTTCTTGCAACCGCGGGTCCTTCTTCACGATCCGCCGAACACTCCAGCAGCTACGTAGGGCCAGCAGGATGATGACGACGAACACGGCCAGTCCGAGGTAGCCGACCTCTGCAAGAACACCGAACCAGGAGCTGTGAACCGCCCGGCGTCCACCGAATTCACCTCCCAGAGAGTCGTACCGGTCATAGTGGAGCGGGAATCCGTTGACGCCCACTCCCCAGATCGGGTGGTCGTTGGCCATCGCAATAGCCACCTTCCAGAAGTGGATCCGACTCAGTGCTGACCTCTCGTCCTTCTCCTCCGCGGTCGTGATTGTGGCCAGCCGTGCCCACCATTCGTCCTTCATGGACGAAAGAACGAGGCCTATGACCAGGCAGGCAGCAACCAGCGACCGGATCTTGAATCTCGACCGGAGCCACCACATGACCCCCATCGACGACGCGGCAAGCAACGCGCCACGGGAGAAGGTCGACAAGCCACGGTAGAGAACGCCGAACGACAGGAACACGAGACCCCGACGCCTCCACTTCCGTGTAGCGACCCGCGACAACGCGGCGATCATCGGCACGAGCATCAGAAGACCGACGGCAACCCCGTTCCTGGTGCCCAGAAACGGAATCGGATTGTTGTTCACTCCGCCTGGTCTGAAGACGAACGTCATCCAGCCCTGCTTGGCAGCCTCCAGACCGAGCGACAGAACGATGACAGTGATCATCCAGCGCAGCTTCTTGACGTCCGTGATAACCGCCAGATAGAGGTAGGAGATCAGGAACACGGTGGTCAGTTCGTTGACCGTGAACCTACCCTCCGCTCGAACGTCAGCTATCGACGTGCCGATCCAGCACAGAAGCAGGAAGAAGCCCATGAGGAACACGCGGAAGTTGAAGACGAGGCGCTGCTTCGTGAGGAAAATCCCGATGATCAGGATGATCGCGACAACGTACGAGACGTTGAAGACCATCACAGGCGACCTATCCCAGACCCAGCTCTCGGGTCGGAAGTACGCGTTCCACGTGTAGAACATGAGCGCGTACAACGGTTTCTTCACCGCCAGAACGTACCCGGTGATGATCAGGCAGATAACGAGGGTCGTTCTGAGCATCTCGGTCTGCTACCCTGCGCCGTGCGATCGAGCACTCGACCGGCGTGTTACCCGGACCGATTCACGGCCCACCGGATCCGAATGAGTGTCCTCGTCACCCGGACGGCGTTGTGCCAGCAACTTCCGTCCTCAACGGGTCAGACACCCAAGTACGCCCGCGCACCTCGGCCGGCTCGCTGGGCCTCGTCTTCGCGACGGCATACTCGTGAACACCGGGCGGCTACTAACTCTTCAAAGTGGAGAGGAATACCAGCAAGAACGAGATCTCCTCGGAGGTCAGGACACCTTCGGAGGAAGGCATCAGCGACCCCGGCGACTCTGACAGGCTGACGATGTCATCGCGGGAGATCCACTTCGGTCCCGCCTTTCCCGAGGGCTCGACGTCGAACACGACGACTTCGTTCTCGGTCTCCCGCAGAATACGACCGGCGATGATTTCCCCACGATTGGTGATGACAGTCCATTGTCGATATCCTCCGGCCAGCACTCTCGCCGGATCCAGGATCGACTCGAGAAGGTACTGGCGATCGTACGCACCGGCATTCAGGAGACTCGGCGCCCGCAGATCGTAGCCGGGGTCATCTATCAGTAAATGGCAGGTCGAGCACTGGCCCTTGCCCTCGAAGATCGCGCGGCCCTGCTCGATATCACGCAAGCTCGGCGACCGTCCTCCGCCGTCTGCTCTCCCGAGACGGTCGACAGAGGCTTGGAGAATCGCGCGATAATCCGGCGTCCCACCGAGGCCCGTGAGATACGCGACCAGATTGCGCACGTCACGGTCCTCGAGATCTTCCACGATGTTCCGGGGCATGTGCCCCTCGACGCCGGAAGCTCGGAACGCGGCCGGGTCCAGAAGAGCCTCGAACATGTAGTCTGTGGTCGAGTACCCTTCGCGGCGCGTTGCTGCCAGGCTGCCGACCTTCACCAGACTCGGCCCCATCCTGGCTCCCCCGGCTCCCGAGACCTCGTGACACCCCTTGCAACGCTGCTCGAAAATCTCCTGCCCTCGGTGTGCTTCGACGGTCCTGAACGTCATGGGAAAGTACAACGTCGCTGTCGCTGCGGCGACCCCGAAAGGGAGCCCACAGGCAACGACGAAGACGACGCTCCGTCTGCGCCCCATCAGCCTTCTCCTTCGCCGACGTACTTGACGCGATAGATCTCCCGCGAGTCGTAGCAAGCGACCCAGAATACGCCACGGCGCGAGACCGCCACGTCAACCGCCCCCTTGATGTCGACGAAGCGACTGAGCTCTGTCTTGTAGCCGGTGCCGTCCCACAACAGACGGATACGATTCACCGTGCCGTGCCCGGCGACGACCGTGTAGAGACAGTCACGATACTCCGGTGGCAATTCCGGAGACGCCACGTAACAGAGTCCGGCGAGCGCTCCCTTCGACACCAGGATCGGCTTCGTGAAGTCGGCTCCCAGGTCATCGTTCGCCAGGGCAAACGGATGCCCGTAGTGTCGTCCTTGAATGACGAAGTTGAGCTCGTCACCGGGGTCCGCGTTGACGTCGTTGTCGGTGCAAAAAACGTGTTCTCGCGGTCCGATCGCCAGTCCGAACGTGTTTCGCAATCCCGACGCGAACACCTCCACGTCCTTGAAGTCCGGACTGGTTCGGAGAATCGTGCCCTCCCACTCGTGACGGAGGGGACCCCGATCCGAGTTGGCTCCGCTGGTGACGTACAGGTGGCCCGCCGCATCGAACGCGATGTCGTTGTTCTGGTGCAGGTAGTCCGGTCCGCGAGAACCGGGCAGGCCACTCACAACGTCCTCGTACCAATCGAACTCGCCGTCACCATCGCAATCTCGCAACCGGGTGACCGCTCCCGGCGCTTCGTGAACGAGCTTGCCGTCGACGGCCCGGGTGAACTGCCCGGATCTCGACACGAAGAGCTCGCCGCCGCGTGCGGCCAACCCGTACGGCCGGTTCAAGGACGACGCAACCGTCTTCTCGACGACACCGCCCTTGCCATCGAAGAGAAGCTCCACAACACATCCCGACTGCGCCGCGACACCTCTGTGACCACTGACGAACACGCGATCGGTGTCGTCGACCGTGATGCGAATCGGGATGATCTCCGTCGTCGCGACGAGCTCGAGCTCGAAGCCGTCCGGCGCCAGACTGACGGCGAAAGCGCTTCCTCCGGGCGCTTCGGGGTGACCCAGAATCGTGCCCATGACCTCTTTTGCCGCCAGGAAGCTCCCGGTCATCAGGGTCAGCACGAGGCTTCCCACGTGTACGACCTGCAGGGCGACCTTCCCACGCATCGGTTCGCTTCCGGCTCGAGCGAAGGCCTGAACGAACCAGGGGGCTGCGAGAGCAAGACCGAGTCCTCCAGCAGTACAGTGAGGACGGTTGAGCGAAAGCGCCGACTGGAAAAGGGACGCGAACACGTTCTTGCCCGGGTCTACGACGGAGGAGACCCAGATGGTCACCGGGATGGCACCCAGCGACACGACCGCCTCCGCGATTGCTGACCTTCCGTCGCGGAAGACCCGCACCACGGCTGCGACGGATGTGGTCATGAAGTAGACCATCAAGAGCGTAACAACATGGTCGGATGTCATGAGTTCGCCTCGTGGTTCTGCATGAGAGAGCGCTCGAATTCCCCTTGGACCCTGATTCGCCCTGCCGGAGGCAGCGGGACAGACCTTCCAACTGACTACGATGAATTCGGTAAGACCTCGGAGAATCTTGAGGGCAGCACGTCTTCGAGTTGAGCGAGCTGCCGACCCGAGAAGTCGAAGCAGCGGTGAATCCGCGTCGCAGGTGAGGGACCGGCGAGAGCTTTTTTCGGGTCGTCGCGGTCGGCGTGCCAACTCGAAGACCGCCTGTCCCCTCGTTCTTGACCGACCCGGGCGAGGTTCCGATACCGGCTCACGAACAGCTGACCCGACCCGGCCGCGCCGATCACCCGACCAGAGAGCTCATGCTCCGGTATGATGGCACGCGCCTTCCCGGAATCGTCGCAGCGAGGTCGCACGCTGCGGATAATCACCCCGCACCCTCGAGCGCCCGATCATCTCGAGGTGGCTCCCCGATGTCGAGCTCGCCCGGACTCGGGACTGCCAGACCGACATTGCGCTGAATCCCGAAGACGTCTTCGGGAGGACCTTCAGCCCGAAGACGTCTCGACGCTGCAAGCTCATGGAACAAGCTTCTGCGGAGACCTCCGCAAACCGGTATGCCGGCTGCCCGTCGAGAAGGTGCTCTCAGGCACGAGAGGACGTCATCGGAGCCGAGATCGAGACGCCAGAACGCAGGCGATGTGGTCCGTTCTCGAGTTCTGGCAACACGGGTCCCGGTGACGAGAGGCTCGAGCGACACGGTCGCCTTCGTGCGGAATCGACAGCTTCAACCGGCTGCTAGCGGCCTGCCGCGGAGTCGATTTCCTCGGAAACCGTCTCCCCGGAAACCGTCTCCCACGTGAGCGGCTCGAACTCCTCACGCCATTCGATCGGAAACATCATCAGCTCACGCCACTGCACCTGACTCGTGCCGACGCAACGCAACCTCCCACCGAGCTCGTAGCCGAGCCGCGGGTGCGAGAGGCCGTGGATCTTCTCCTGACGCGGATCACCATCGCCCAGTGCCCGGTGGTCGTCGAAAGCGTGGTCGAAGCCGTCCAGGTAGGGGCGAAAGTCCGCCACGTTGCCGTCGGGGGTCTCGTAAATGTAGAGGTCCATGCGGGGCTGTCGCCTGCTCGTGTGCTGCGTGGAAAAGGGCACAGTATAGCGACATCCGACGGCGACAGGAGACTTTTTCGATCGCCCCCGGCCTCGAGCTTCACCGTCTTGCGTAGCCACCGCAGTCCCGGGGGTCGACGGGATCGATACACCACGACGCTGCGATATCAACGGTGTTACGGAGAGGAGGGGCGACGAGGAGCCCGACCTCCCCGCGACCCCCGAAGGGTCGGACAGGACCTTGACGGAATCCGGGCGGTTCTCCCGGGCCGTCTTCACGTGAAAGACTCGCGCGATGGTCCGACGCCACCTGGCCAGGCTCCCGGCGGAGCGGTGGCAAGACTCGCGTCAGTCCGACCGTCCGACCCGGATCCGCGCGACGGACCCGGGTCTCGAGAACCGCCAGCCGACGTGCCCGCTGCAGGTGACGTCAGCGCACCGCCCCGGGGAACGCCAGTGCGCTCATCCCGCAACCCGGCCGCACTTCCGGACGCGGGTGCTGGCGTCGAAGCAGCCCGCCTTCGAGCTGTCGACCGACGCTCGCTCGCAAGTCACGGTGACGAGGATCCGGAATCTCACGCCACGGATCGTGGCCGTCGGGCACCCCGGCCGGTACACTCTGCTGCGTCGCCGCTGCCGATGATGACGGGGAAGGAAGGAAGGAAGGAAGGAAGGACGATGAGATGCGAGTGAAGGCCCCGGCAGCCGACCTCCACGTCCCTGCCGAGCTGCGGTCGGCGTGGGCGCGACGGCTCCTCTGGCATTTCGACCACATCAACTTCCAGTACCTCGGCTCGAAGCTGAAGCGGCCGGCGTTCCGGCTCGGCGATTCGGAACGCGAGCTCGGAGAGTGGAACCTGGGGCAACGTACGATCACGATCAGCGTGCGCCATATCCTCGAGAGCTCGTGGGAGTCGGTCCTGAACACTCTGCGCCACGAGATGGCCCACCAGTACGTCCACGAGACCCTGGGTCTGGCACACACACCACCACACGGAGAGGCCTTCCAGAGCGCATGCCGACTCCTGCGCTGCGACGACCGCGCCACCGCAAGCGACGGCACGGTCGAGAGCCTCGAGGCCTCGAACGACGAGCGCGACAAGATCCTCGGACGTATCAAGGAGCTGCTCGCCCTCGCGGGGAGCCCGAACGAGAACGAGGCCGGCAACGCCATGCGAATGGCGCAGAAGTACCTGATCAAGTACAACCTCGAGCTCGACGAGCTCGATCGCCAGCGCGATTACCACGTTCGCTTCCTCGGCAAGTGCTCACCGCGGACGCAGGAGTACGAGTACACGCTGTCGATGATCCTCCAGGAGCACTTCTTCGTGCTGCCGATCTGGAGCTACTCGTACGATGCGCGCCGGGCCAGGCCAGGGAAGATCCTCGAGGTTTGTGGCTCGTCGCAGAACCTCGAGATCGCGTCGTACGTCTTCGACTTCGTCCTCGGGGTCTGCGAGTCGCTGTGGAGAACGCGGCGACGACAGCTCCTGCACTCACGATCGCCCGGCAGGCGTGGCACGAAGTTCCAGTACCTCGCCGGCGTCGTTCGCGGACTTCAGGAGAAGCTCGACCACCAGCGCCAGGAGCTCGTCGAGGAGCGCGGGCTCGTGCTCACCCCGGACGCAGGCCTCGACGATTTCTTCCGCTACCGGAACCCGCGAGTACGCAGCGTCGGCACCCAGGGGGTCTCCCGCAACAAGCAGTTCGACGCCGGCGTCGCTGACGGGCAGAAGATCAACCTCCACCGCGGCGTGACCAACGCGGCCACGGACCGCGGTCGACGGCTGAAGGGCCCGCAAAGCTGAGCGCGACGACCGACGTCGGGCTCCTGCGAACACGCAAGGCTCCCGGGTGGAGCCGGAAGGGGAGAGCTGCCGGTGAATCCTCACGTCATCTCGCGGTCTCCACGGTAGCCGACGATGGTCGACACCGTCTACCGAGACGAGGAGCCTCCGGTCTTGACGCGCCACTCTGATCTCCGACGCCATCAGCTGAACGTCGGCGCGCGAACCGCCGTCGCGGGAATCGCGGTCTGGATCCTCGCGGTCGTCGCACTGTCGCTCGAGCTCGCCGAGGCGCTCCTCCTCGTCGGGCCGCTGATCGCGATCCCGCTCGGCCTGCCGCTCTGCGTGCCCCGAGGACGGCATGACCCGCTGGCCGCCCGCTGGCGGCGGGTCGCGCTCCTCGAGCTTCCCGCCGCCCTGTCGCTCGTCGGGTCCTTCGCGTTCGAGCCAGGATCGATCGCGGGTGCGCTCACGACCCCATGGGTCGCGTTCACGATCTGCACCGCGATTCTCGGCGCCCTCCGCCTGGGCGAGCGTGGTCCGTCACCGACGAGCGAGCTCGGTGTCGACTGCGCGCTCCTCTTCCTGCCCATCGGCGGCGCCTGGCTGCTCGCGTCTCGGTTAGGGTGGCCCTTCCTCGGCTTCGAGGAGCCGGTCGTCTTCCTGACGGCCGCGCACTTTCACTTCGCAGGATTCGCGCTGCCGCTGCTCGCCGGTCGCGCTGCCCGCAAGGTCGGCGGCCCGCTCGCAAGCGCCATGACAGTCGGAGTGATAACGGGTGTTCCGCTGGTCGCGATCGGCATCTCATTGACGCTGCACGGCATCCGCATCATCGAGCTCCTCTCGGCGCTGTGGCTCTGCAGCGCCTGCCTGGCTCTCGCCGCATTACAATTCCATCTCGCGCTTCGGGAGAAAACGGGCTTCACCAGCCTCCTGCTGACGGCGTCCGCGATGTCAATCCTCGTCGGGATGGGTCTCGCCGGCGCCTACGCCCTCGGTGTCTTCGTCGACACCCGCTGGCTCGAGATCCCGGACATGCTCCGCCTTCATGCACCGCTCAACATCTTCGGGTTCACCCTCCCCGGGCTCATCCACTGGCATCGACACGATCGGGCCACGAAGACCGACGACGGGTTGCCGGCGGGAATCGCGATCCATGTGCCGCTCCTGGACGGACCAGTCCTCCCGGATCGAGGTGCCTGGGAGACGCGCGGATTCTCACCGTCAGCCGAGAACGGCCCACGGCCCACGGACGCACGTGACGAGCACATCGAGGTGATCGCTTCCGTCGAGAGCCTCGAGGCCATCGCCGACGCGATCTCACGCTTCGACATCTTCCCCCCCTCGACTCTCGAAGGCGAGACGGGCAGCGACACGATCGCTGTCGGAGACACGATCCTCAGCCGCTACCACGCGCTTCCCGGCATCGACCTCATCTTCGCGTGCCGGGTCACCGAATCTCATCACGACCGCGACGAGAGTGTCGGCTTCACCTGCCGCACACTCGAGGGTCACCCTTTCACCGGCGAGGAGACGTTCCGTGTCGAGCCTCGGGCCGACCCGGAAACGCTGCACGTCGTCTGCCGGTCCTGGTCACGACCCGAGAGCTTCTTCGCCCGCCTTCTACGCCATGCCGCACGACGGCGACAGCTCGAGGCCGCGCGCTCGGCCGTCGTGCGACTGGCAACACACGGAGCACGCGCTCGCACGAACGGTCCTCCGAGATCGCGACGGCGGGGATCGATCACCCCCGACCAGCCGTGAATCCGCCAACGACGCGCTCCGTCAGGACGACGAGCGGACGTGACTCCAGACAGATCACGACGTCGAGGGCCTGGCCCGCATCCCCGAACCACCGCTGCCGCGTCCGCCCGCGCCGCTACGCCGCGTTCCCGGACTTCACCGGAGCCTCCTCGTCGGGTCATCGAGGCGGCCCCGCGGACCGAGAGTCACGATCTCCTGCGGACGAGATGAACGAAGACGGCGAGCGCGAGAAACGCGAGCACGGCGCCGATCCCGTACCATCCGGCCTTCTTCCACACGATGAACACGCTGCCGATCGTGGCGGTGCCGGCGGCGAGCGTCATCAGTACGTTGAAGAGAAAACGACGACCGCCGACGGGGCACTGGTCCCCGAGGAACCTCTTCTGATTCATCAGCAGGAAAAACGTGATGTACGCGACCGGCAGCAACATGAACCCGAAGACCGACGTGGGGACGGCGAGCCAGAACCCGAGATCCCCCCAGACGAACGGCCCGAGGACGCCGGTAGCCGCGGCCATCGTCCCGAGTCGATAGGGCCAGCCGGTATGCGGCAGCTGGAAGATCTCACAGACGACGAATCCGGAGATCAGCATCAACAGCGTGATCGTCGACAGCGCCATGCCGAGTACGCCAACACCGAAGACGACGTTTGCGAAGGTCGGCCCGGTGAAAGGCGACAGCGACTTCGCGAGATCCTGCGCGTTTCGAGTCACGAGGCTGGCCGCCAGCTCGCGCTCCGCCGGCGGGAGATCGTTCACCGCCTCCGCGATCTCCACGGGCATCGACTTCTTCTCCTCCTTCGCCGTTTCCCACGCCGTCCGCAGCGCCTCGGCTCTCGCGTCGGGCAGCTCCTTCAGTACCCGGTTGCCGAGAAACCCGCGGTACTGGTCGAGCTGCTTGCCCGACGTCACCGTACCGTCGAGAAGCCCGGGATGAGGAGTCGCGTGAAAGCGGTTCGCTGACGCGATCACGACGCAGCTCGTCGCCAGCACGAAGGGGATGAACATGCCGGTCCAGAGATCGAACGTCACCAGGCCCCGGAACTCCTTCCCCCAGCCGCGCCGCAGCAGCGTGTAGGGAAAGAGGAAGGTCATGTTGATACCGACGGCGGTCGCGGCCGCGCTGATCAGGATGTCTCGCTGCGTGTCGACGACCAGCGTCTCCCAGTAGTCGCGGAAGCCCTCCCTCACGCCCTCGAGCATCGGCGCAAACTCCGCCGACGGCTTGAAGGCCGTCGAGGGATCCAGGTTGATGCCCCGGAATATCGCTCCCCAGTCGAGTCCGACCTCCGAGCATGCAAGCATGATCACCACGCCACCGAAACAGACGACGATGAGCCCGACGAGTATCTTCAGCAGTATCTCGTAGAGCTTGATGCCGACACCACCGCGATCGTAGCTCCATGTGACCGTAGTGGTGAGAACGAGGATCGAGACGGCGATCAGGACTCGCGAAGCCGTGTCTCCGAGCATGCTGTCCGCCCCGAGCAGGCCGGGCAGCAGATTCTGCTGCATCACGCTGTTCGCGAGCGAGTACTGCGGCATCGCCCACACCATGTTGGCGACGAGCGACGCGAGCGCCCACCCCCACCCGAGGACCGGGTTCACATGTTCGTTGATCGCCTGAAACGGTCGCTTGCCGGTCGACATCGTCACGTAGCCGATGGCGCTCAGCATGATGATCCCCAGAACCATCGCAAAGGGCTGCAGCCATAGCAGCGAGTACCCGGCGAGAACTCCGAGGAAGAGACTGCTCGAGAGCGAGCCGCCACCGAGCGTGATGGCGCTCTGCATCCAGCCCGGGCCGGACAGCTTCACGTAGGCCCCGAGGCGGGCCTTCGTGCCCTTCTGCTCAGCGTCAACGAGAAGTTGACGATCTGCCTGGAGCTTGCTCCGAGAGTCACTCATGAGTTCGTGTCCGTGATGATGGGTTGTGGATGGAAGCCTCACGATAGGTACGAAAGAGAGGAGTGTCAATGCCAGGACGCACCGGTGACTGCGGGTGGACGGCCGGAATGGGCTCGTTTAGAGTGGCCGTCTTCCTCCTCCTCCAACGGGATCCCGATGGCGCCCATGCATTCGTCTCTGTCAGCCTCGCTCGCGGTCTGGTGTTTCCTCGCGAGCTCCTCGACCTCGGTGGCGCTGGAGCAGTTCCGCCTTCTCGACCCCGACACGTTCACTGTCGAGCAAGCCGCTGATACGCCGCTCGCGCACGACATCTACTCGATGTGCCTCGACGCGCAGGCGCGCGTCCTGGTCTCCGGCCCGGGGTACATCCGCCGGCTGGTCGACGCGAACGATGACGGTGTCTTTGACGACTTCGTTAACTTCTTCGAGGGGCCGGCAGGCGGCTGTCAGGGGATGACGTGGCACGGCTCGTCACTCTACACGACCGGCGGCCGCGGGCTCGAGCGCTACGACGACGCGAACCGCGACGGCGTCGCCGACGGTCCGCCGGAGCGGCTGCTGCGTCTCTCGACCGGAGGCGAGCACAATTCTCACGCGCTGCGTGTCGGTCCTGATCGCTCACTCTACTTCCTCGGAGGCAACTACAACGGCCTGCCACACGGCGACGTCACGGGCTTCTCGCCGGTTCCTCGATACTACGCCGGAATTTTCTGCCGTATGAGTCTCGACGCGAGGTCGGTCGAGGTCTGGTCCGATGGCATGCGCAACGCGTACGACTTCGACTTCTCCCCCACCGGAGCGATCTTCGGGTGGGACTCCGACAGCGAACGCGATGAGGGGCTCCTCTGGTACCGACCGTGCCGGCTCTACCACTTCACACCCGGCGCCGACTGCGGCTGGCGCTCGATCGGCTCGGGCAAGGTGCCGATCTACGCGCTGGACAGCGTGCGTCCAACGGCCGAAGTCCATCGCGGCTCACCGACCGGTGTCGCGACCTACTGGCACGACGCGTTCCCCGCTCGCTATCGAGGTGGTGTCCTGGCGCTCGACTGGACGCTCGGACGTGTCTATCTCTTCCGGCCGCGGCCGCGGGGCGCGAGCTACGCCGCGGAGCCGGAGATCTTCCTGCAGGCGGCCGGCAACGTCTCGTTCGCGCCCACAGACATCGTGATCGCTCCCGACGGCAGTGTTCTGATCAGCTCCGGCGGCCGCGGCATCGCAGGATCCGTCTGGCGCGTTCGCGCGACGACGGGGGCTCGAGGACGGAGCCCC
Organism: uncultured Planctomycetia bacterium; assembly: GCA_964390645.1. Taxonomy (GTDB): domain Bacteria; phylum Planctomycetota; class UBA8108; order UBA8108; family UBA8108; genus CAYMLL01. Next base: position 12,725 of record CAYMLL010000044.1, read on the forward strand.
AGCCCGCCCCCTCTCGGTGCGACGGTGCTCGACGTTCTTCGCCAGCCGGTTCCGATGGCGGCATGGTCTCGAACGCGCTGGCACCCACTGGCGAAGAAGCTCGGCGCCGACGCCTTCATCAACGTGCTGCGAGGGTCAGGTCCCCGGGTCCCTGCATCGAGCGACCCCGAAGACGCGCACACCCTGTCCGTGCGCGCTCTGGAGGTCCTCATCGAGCTCTTCCCGGGTCGCTGCCGCGATGCCCTCGACCTCGCGACACGCTCACGCTTCACCGCATTGCGCGCGCAGGCCGCGCGGTGGATCGGCGTGTTCGGCAGGCCGGATGACCTCATACCGCTGCTCGACGACACGGAGCCCCGTGTGCTGCGCAACGCCGCGGAGAGCGCGGCACGATTCTGGAAGACAGCCGCCGGACGCACGCTCGCGCCACGCGTGCTGGCTCTCGGCGGCTCGCGCGACCGACGGCTTCGCCAGGCCGCGATCGCGTCCCTGTCGCTGCTGCCGGACGCGGCGACCCTGACGGCAAAGCGGGCGGGCGAGCGCAGCGTTCTCGGCCATGTGCTCGCGCGCCGCACACCTCGCGGCAAGCTGCCGTCACGCGCGATCCGGCTCGGCCTCGCGAATCTGTCCGATGCCGCGGCAGACAACGACGACCGGCTCGACGCGCTACGCGTGATCAACGCGGCGTTCGATCGTCTCGAGGATGGCGAGGATCCGCGCTACGTGACCTTCGACTCCCGGTGGGAGACCGTGAACCTCGAGCCTCACGCCCGGACGGTGGAGAAGGTGCTCGATGCCGTCGGCAAGCTCGTTCTCGACGAGGATGACCGCATCGCCCACGAGACCTGGCGGCTCGCCGGAAAGCTCCGTAGCCAGTCGCCGGTCCTCGCACGCGCCCTGAGCTCCGGCTTCACGTCGAATTCCAGCGCGAGTGACGACTTCTTCCGGCTCTGGTGCCTGGCCCGACTATCCGGATCATGGGACGATGCCACGCTGAAGGCCGTCGCGGACGCGGGCGTCTCCCTCGCCGGAAAGATCCGGTCTCAGTCCGTTCGACGAGACAACAAGTGGAAGCTCTACGAGCACGGCGTCTGGGAGCGCCTCGTCGGTCGACACCCGGAGCTCGCGGGGAAGGTCGTCCGGCACCGGAGCTTCGGGGATGCAGAGCACCTCGCGCTGATCGGCGCCGCGCCCCCGAAGCTGCACGAGGAAGCCGCTCGCACCCTCCTCGATCGCGAGCTGCCCGGATCCGTCTCCGCACGCCGCGACATCCTTGACTATGCGTCGCGACACTCGAAAGGCGAGGATCGATCGCGCCTCCTCCGGAAGCTCCGCACGGTCGCCCGCGAGCCCGGTCTGCGCACGTTGGCGATCGAGGTGCTCTCGCACGCTCCGATCGCGGCGGACCGCGACCTTTTTCTCGACGCACTGCGCGATGATCTCCCTCGACCGATCCCGCGCGCGGTCCACGGGCTCGAACGGCTATCGAGAGATTCTGCCAGCGACGAGGAGCTCCTCCATCTCCTGCGCTGGGCGTACATCTTCGACCGAGATCCGAAGCGCCGCCGCGACCGCGATACGCTGGCCGCGCGTATCGAGACGATCACGTCGATTCAGACGGGCTACCAGAAGCGCTCGAAGAAGTCACAGCGTGCCGTGCTCGACGCCTGGTCGAAGGCGCTTCGCGATCGCGCCCCCGAGAGAGCGAAGGAGCTGCTCGCGCTCCGCGAGGTCCAGGTGGGCGATGATGAGCTGGTCGAGCGACTCCTCGCGACAGCGCCGTGGGGCCAGGGCGATGCCGGGCGCGGAAGAATCGTCTTCGAGAGCCGCTCGTGCGGCAGCTGCCACCATCTCGGCAGCGTCGGAAGAAGCGTCGGTCCTGGCCTCGCAGGTGTCGGCCGACGTCTCGATCTGCACGCGCTCCTCGTCGAGATCGCGACACCGAGCAAGGTCGTCGCGGAGCGCTACCTCATCACCGAGTACCTGATGAAGAACGGCGAGGTTATCCAGGGGAAGTCCGTCTACACCGCTCGGGACGCCGACGTCACCGTGACGCGCGACGGCAGCTACCGCCGCATCGATCCGACCCGACTCCTCGGCAAGACAACGAGGCCGCTGTCCCTGATGCCCGACGGGCTCCTCGGAGGGCTCACTTCCCTCGAAGTCGCCGATCTCGTCGCCTATATCCGGAAGTTCTGAGAACGCGTGACAACACCACGAGGCTTCGAACGCCGCATCCTCTTCTTCACGTGCGCCGGTCACACGCTGACCCACGTGATGATCCACCTCTTCACACCGATCCAGCGGGAGATGCGAGACTCGTTCGAGCTCTCGGATGCCGAGCTGACCGGGTGGGCGTCGATCAGCGTGGCGCTCTTCGGCGCCGGGGCTCTGCCTGCCGGCTGGCTCGGCGATCGCTTCGGCGAGAAGCCCCTGCTCGTCGCGTTCTACGCGCTCTCGGCGACCGGCGCCCTGGTTATCGGCTCCGCGCAGACGTTATGGCAGCTCGGCGTCGGCTTCGCGCTCGTCGGGCTCGGAACGAGCATCTACCATCCGGTCGGGCTGGCGTTGATCTCCAAGGGTATGCGCAAGCCCGGATGGGGAATGGGCATCAACGGGCTCTTCGGCAGCCTAGGCACCGCGCTCAGCCCGGTCGTCGCCGTACAGATGACCCAGTGGACCGGCAGCTGGCGCTGGGCCTTTCTCGGCCTCGTCGCACCCACGGTGGTCCTGGCGATCTGGATGGCGACGAGCGACCTCGGCGGCACCCGGGACACGGACGCCGAGCGTCCGTCGGTCACGCGCGCGCAAGACATGCGGCACGGCTCCCTCCGCCTCGTCGTCACTCTGCTGCTGCTCGCCATGGCCTGCGGCGGGGTCTACTACAGCCTGATCATCACCAAGATGCCGGATCACCTCTCCACTCGCCTGGCGGGAGGGTCCTTCGAGGACGACCTGACACGCCGAGCGTGGATTCCCTTCCTCGTCTACGCGATCGGCGGGCTGGCGCAGGTCCTCTTCGGCCACCTGGTCAGCCGTCGCGACGGACGGGGCCTCTACGTGGTGATTCTCGCGATCGCGTCACCCCTGATCCTGGCGGTCGGGGTGCTGGGAGGGGGAGTGCTCCTGACGACGACGGCCTGCGCCATGTCGTTCTTCATGTTCGCGGTGCAGCCCGTCGAGAACACCTTGCTGGCACGCTACTCGCCGCCGAGGTGGCGGGGGCTGCTCTACGGGCTAAAGTTCGTCGTCGTCTTCGGTGCCGGCATGGGGATCGGCACCTGGCTGAGCGGAACGATCTCCGAGCGTCACGACCTGGGGACGGTCTTCGTGGTGGCGTCGGGATTCACCGTCACGGCTCTGCTCTTCGCAGTCGCGGCTCGTATCGTCAAGATCACCCCACGACCCTGAGCGACCGGCTCGGAAGACCCGTGACGCGAGAAGACCCGTGACGCGAGAAGACCCGTGACGCGAGAAG
>CAYMLL010000044.1:16302-19902 GCA_964390645.1 uncultured Planctomycetia bacterium
GACGCGAGAAGACCCGTGACGCGAGAAGACCCGTGACGCGAGAAGACCCGTGACGCGAGAAGACCCGTGACGGTTGATCAGGCGTAGAGCTCGGCCTCGACGAGGCAGACGAAGGTCTTCTTGTTGACGGTCTGGAAGTCGATCTTGCCCTCGCGAGCGAGCCAGCCGATCCCCGCGACGATCTCGTCGCCGGTGAATCCGTCGATTCTCTTCAGCATGCTCACCGTGCTGCCCACTTCCACCTCGTGAAGGCGCGCCCACACCGCTCCGGCCGCCCCACCGATCCTCTGCACGTTCATGCTCACGTGCTCCTTTCTCTTCCTTTCTTCCGCTCTTCAACTCGACCCGTCGCCACCCGGAGACGCTCACCTGGCACCCCGGATCTCCTCGGCTTCGAACGAGCTGACGCCTACTCTACCGAAAGGAATCGACGGTTTCCCCGAAAAAATAGGTCCGGAAGGTCGTAAACGGGCAGGGCTCGTCGATAATCTGCGCAAGCCGCAACCGTTACCCGGAGCGCCGTTGCGAACGCGGCAGAAGAATTTTCCCGGCGACATGAGGACGATGATCCCCCCGGACCCCGAAGAGCTCGTCGAGCGCCTCATCGACGCGACGGAGTGCTACGAGTTCAGCACCTTCCTGCTCGGTTTCGGTAGACCGGACGACTACCACCGAGAGGCTCACGAGAAGGTCTTCCGGGCTGTCAAGATCGCCACCGGCGAGGAGCTCCTGCGGCGCTGGCGTGACCGCAGCATCGACTTCTGCCGGCCGGACTTGCGGATCGATATCCGCCCCGACGACACGATCGATCTCGTCACCTCTCCGCTTTTCTTCGCGGCTCGCTACCGGAAGCTGTCACGCGATATCCCGTCCAGCCGCTGGGTTCACCACCGCTGCCGCGGCAAGGGCTGCGACAGCTGCTCATGGACGGGAACGCTCTGCGGACCGAGCGTGCAGGAGCTCGTCGCCGGCCCCATCATCCGCCGGACCGACGCCGAGGAGACGTTTCTCCACGGCCTCGGCCGCGAGGACACGGATGCGCGTATGCTCGGCACCGGCCGACCATTCATCCTCGAGGTCAAGCGCCCGAAGCGACGGTCCGTCGATCTCCGGGACTGGGAGAAAGAGGTGCGTCGAGAAGCCCGGGGGCTCGCCGAGATCGCCTGTGCAGCGACGGCGACCCGTCCGGACGTCACGCTGCTGAAAGAGGAGCCCGCCGACAAGACCTACCGCGCGTGGATCGATCTCGACGGCATGGCTCCTGCCGACGCGGCCGACCGCGTCGAACGGCTCGCAGGCCGGACGATCCGACAGCTCTCGCCGACGCGTGTCAAGCACCGGCGTGGCGAGACCGTCGTACGCGAAAAGAGCGTCGTGAGCTCGCTGTGGCTCGGACGCGTCGGCGACGCGTACGTCTGGGAGGTGCGCACATCCTCGGGAACCTACATCAAGGAGCTGGTCTCGGGCGACGACGGACGCACTCGCCCCTCCGTGGCGGAGCTTCTAGGCGTTCCCGCACGCTGTCGACTCCTCGATGTGCTCGAGATCCACTGGACGCCGCCCTGGGAGAACAAAGTGCAGGACAGCGAGGCGGGAGAAAGGGAGGCGCAACGATGCAGATCGTGAGACCGACGAACCTCTCTCGCCGGCCGCACGGGAGCTGGGAGCGCGAACGCCACGAGCACATCTTGGCGCCGCCCGAACGAGTCTGGAAGGCGCTCACGGACGCGACCGAGCTCGAGTGCTGGTGGTGTGACGAGGCAAGCGTCGAGCTCGCCGTCGGCGGACGTCTGGAGTTTCGCGGCCCGACCGTCTTTCGTCCGGGAGGAGACCCGCCAAGCGAGTACGAGGATGACTTCGAGATCCTCGAGCTCGACGCACCGTGGCGTCTGGCCTTTCGGTGGCGCATCGCGGACGTCCCGACGACGGTTCGCTTCGACCTCGAGGCCCATCTGGAGCAGACGCACCTGAGCGTCCTTCAGAGCGCGGAGCGGCCACCGACCTGGCGAGCGGCCGCTGACGAGCCGGACTGGTGGTGGCTGGCGCTTCCCGCCCTGCGCTCGTACGTCGACGAGAATCGAAGCGGACCACGACTCGACTACGAGACCCTGCAACGCGAGCGACAGCTACGCTTCGAGATCGACATGACCACGTTCCCGTGGATCATCTGGTCGAAGCTGACGGACCCGGAACAGCTGCGGCGCTGGTGGGGGAAATCACCGAGGGTCGTCCTCGAGCCCGGAGGCGTGTTCCGCCTGGACGAGCACGAGCAAGGAGCGCACGAGGTCATCGAAATCGACGACGGCGCGCGGCTCGTTCACGACTGGCGCTGGACGAGCGAGGAGACGAGCCGCGTAGAATGGACCATCACGGAGACGGACGAGGATACACGCGTCGTCGTCATCGACGATTCGCCGCCCGAATCCGACGCGGAGCTCACCCGTCGAGCGATCTACTGGACGAGCACGCTTCTGCTGCTCGCACAGATCAGCGAGAAGGGCACGTCGCCGCGCGAGCACCGGGGCCCCTGGAGCTCGCCGCCCGGCTTCTGAAGCCGGCGACGGCCGCCACCTCACCACCGGAGAGCCGTCAGATTCCAGCCATGATGCCGCCGAGACCGATCGACGAAGTCCTCGCATCCCTTCAGTCTCTCTCGCGACACCGGGTTCTCGTTGTCGGTGACCTCTTCCTCGACGACTACGTCGAGGGAGAGATGATCGACATCTCGAAGGAAGGGCCGATTCCCATCGTCGCGTTCCGCTCGCGAGTCACGGCAGCGGGCGCAGCGGGGAACCTCGCTTCGTCGATCCGTAATCTCGGAGCCCAGGTTTCCATCGTCGCGGTCGTCGGAGATGACCCGAACGGCGCCAAGTTGCTGGCAGAGCTCGGAGAAAAGGGAATCGACACACGCGGTATCGTCGTCGACACCGAGAAGCCGACCTCGACCTATGGCAAGATCCGCGCCAGCGTCGAGAACGCCCCATCGCGAGAGATCCTGCGTCTCGACGTCCTTCCGGATGAACCGCTTCGCGACGAGATCGAGTCGCGCATACTCGAGCGCATGGCGACGCTTGCCACCGAGGCGGATGCGATTGTCGTCCTCGACCAGATCGACCACCTGATCACACCCGTCCTCCTCGAGAGCGCGGTCGAGCTGAGAAAGCGGCACGGGCTCTTCCTGCAGGGAAGCTCTCGCGATCACCTCGCTCGCTTCTCGGGCTTCGACCTTGTCGTGCCCAACGACCGGGAGGCCGCCGAGGCCATCGGCGACGACGAATCCTTCGATCCCGAGCGCGTCGGACGGACGCTGCTCGAGCGCGGCGGCCACGCGCAGGTCCTGCTGACGCTGGGTCCGGACGGCATGGTTTGCGTACCCGACAGGAGCGCACCGATCGTCCGCATCCCCACCTTCGCACGCGATGTCGTCGACGTCACCGGTGCCGGCGACGCGGTGTCATCGACGGCGATTCTCGGCCGACTCGAAGGCTGGGACCTCACGACCACCGCGTGGTGCGCGAGCCACTCCGCGGCGATCGCGCTCTCACGAGTCGGCACGTACCACGTCGCCCTCACCGAGCTCGAGACGGCGATCGCGGCCGC
>CAYMLL010000044.1:20002-26915 GCA_964390645.1 uncultured Planctomycetia bacterium
CCGTGACGATCGGTGACCCGTGACGATCGGTGACCCGTGACGATCGGTGACCCGTGACGATCGGTGACCCGTTCGAGCCCCGAGCGCGAAGAAGCCGACGAGGACGACCTAACGAAGAAAACCGAGCGCCCCATCGGGGGAACCCGGTTTTCCTCCATCCACCACCAGTCTCTTCACTCCCCCGCCAGGGGCCGCCCGATTCAACGATTCCTCACAAAGGGCGCGACGGCCATCCGCCGGGCTTTATTGCGAACCGTGCAAATCTAGGTATACGGGGAAAGCCTACACGCCACCGTGACAGACCTCCAATCTCGGGGGGAAGCCCCCCGCGGCTGAGACTCCTGTTCCGGCTTCTGCGGTGAGGCTATCGCCTCGCCGAAGAGCGAGCAGTATAGGGAGATGCCATCATCGCGTCAAGGAGGAAGTGTTCCGAGAATCCACCGACGCGCGCGAGCTACTTGAAAAGGAACTCGAGGTCGTCCTTCGTCATGTCCCGTAGCAGGTTGTCAGAACCCGCGACGAGAGACTCCGCAAGCTTGCGCTTCGACTCCTGGAGACCGGTGATGCGCTCCTCGATCGAGTCAGCGGCGACAAACCGGTACGCGAAGACCTTCTTGTCCTGACCGATACGATGCGCGCGATCGATCGCTTGCGCCTCGACGGCCGGGTTCCACCACGGGTCGAGGATGAAGACGTAGTCCGCCGCGGTCAGGTTGAGACCGACGCCACCCGCCTTGAGGCTGATGAGAAAGAACTTCACGTTCGGGTCGTTCTGGAAACGATCGACCCGACCCTCGCGGTTCGTCGTCTGCCCGTCGAGGTACTCGTAGACCTTGCCGCCACGGTCGAGCTCCTTTCGAAGCAACGCCAGCAGCGACGTGAACTGCGAGAAGATGAGGACCTTGTGGCCCTCGTCCTCGACCTCATCAAGCATCGACAGGAGCACCCTGAACTTGCCGGATGGCCGGTCCTCGTAATCCGTGTGAATGAGCGCCGGGTGGCACGCGGCCTGACGCATTCGCAGCAGCGCCTCGAGAATGTGCAGCTTGGAGCGTGCGACCCCACTCTGCTTCACCTTCGCCAGGACGGAGCTGCGGACCTTCTCCTTGACCGTCGCGTAGACCTTCTTCTGCTCGGACTCCATCTCGCAGATGATCGTCTCCTCGATCTTCTCGGGAAGATCGGTGGCGACCTCCTCCTTCTTGCGACGGAGGATGAACGGGCGCAGTGTACGGCGCAGCATCTGAAGGCTGGCCGAGTCGAGCTCACGGCCTGACCCGAAGCGCTGCTTGAACGCGTTCGCGCTGCCGAGCATGCCAGGATTGAGGAAGTTGTAGAGTGACCACAGCTCGCCGAGGTGATTCTCGATGGGCGTACCACTGAGGATGAGCTTGCGCTCACCCGTTAGCAGCATCGCCGCTCTCGCGTTCTGCGAATCGGGGTTCTTGATCGCCTGCCCCTCATCGAGGATCACGTACAGGAACTCCTTCGACGCGAGCTTGTCGATGTCCCGACGCACCGTACCGTAGGTCGTCAGCACAATGTCGTACTCGGCGAGCTTGTCGGTGTACTTCGACCGCTTCATGCCAGTGTACGCCAGCGCCTTCAAGTCCGGAGTGAACCGCTTCGCCTCGCGCATCCAGTTGAAGATCAGCGACTTCGGCGTCACTATCAAAGTCGGGCCCTGGCGATCGGACTCCTTCAGCAGCTGGATCAGAGCCAGCGCCTGGACCGTCTTCCCGAGTCCCATGTCGTCGGCGAGGCAGCCGCCCCAGGCCATCTGGTCGAGGAACCGGAGCCAACCGACGCCGAGCTTCTGGTAGCCGCGCAGCTCGCCCTTGAAGTTCTCGGAGGGCTCGCACGCCTCGATCCCCTGGAACCCGGCGAGCCTCTCGCGCTCGGCCTTGAAGCCGTCGTCGAGCTTCGTCTTGATGTTCTCGTTGATCAGTGCGTCCACGACTGCCGACTGGTTGCGACGGAAGATCAGACTCTCGCCGCGCAGCTCACCAAGCGACATCCAGGCGGCGTTCTTCTCCAGCCACTCGAAGGGCAGCACGCCGATGACACCACGTCCTAGCGGAATCATACGGTTGCCGTCATGGATCGCGCCGAGCAGCGCCGGAAGACCGACGGCCTGATCACCGAAGTGAACCACCACCGACAGCTCGATGTGATCGGGCGTCGTGACGACGTCGACTTCCATGTCCGTCGGAGGACGGAACGGCATGCCCTTGCCGGTAATCGTCCAGCCCTGCTCGAAGAGCTCCGGAGCGGCATTCGGCAAGCGGTCCGCAGCGAGTGTGAACTGGTGGGTCGACGGGTTGTAGACAAAGCCGAGTCCGAGGAGGCGCACAGCACGCTCCGACTCCGTCTCGAGGTCCCGGATAACGACGTTCAACGTGCGCGTCGAGAAAAAGCAGCGGCCGGGTCGAGCGGCACGGACGATGTCGTCCTTGCCATAGCGAAACGACACCTCGCCAACAACCTCCTGCGGACCGCTGTCGAGCTTGAGCTCCGGACGCGGCCGCTCGTCACGCACGACTTCCACGCCAAGATTCTGCGGCGCCCAGAGAGGCGGCAGCGTGGTCGACCTCTCGAAGACCTTGTAGAGCTTCGAGAGGCTGCGCTTCGAGACCCGCTGGAACCGGCCACGACGCAGGGCGCGAAGCCAGGCAACGGAGCCGTTGAAGTCGACTTCGCTGAGCCGGCCGGACGTCCGCAGCAGCAGCCCTTTTTCACCATCGGCGACGAGCAGAGCCTGCGCCTCGAAAGGCAACGGACGGTCGTCGCGAACGAATCGTCCCGTGAGATGATACTCGCCGGCACGGTTACCGAATTCCAGGGCGAGCTGGAACTCGTAAGGAGGGAGCTCCTCCTTCTCGACGGCGACAACCTCCCGCCCGCGCTCCACCTCGACGTAGAGCCGCTCGGTCTCGATGAGAAGCGGCAGCATGCGTCGCCAAGCGTCCTCACTGACGAAGCAGGCGCCCTCGGTCGCGCGCGCCGCTGCGGCCTTCGTAGAGCCGGCGACCACCTTGGCGCCACCGTTGGTCGAGCCACGGTGCGAGCCACGGTGCGAGCCACGCGCGAGTGCCCCACGCCCCTTCTTGGGCCCCTTGCCCTGGCCGGCGACCATGGACTTCAAACGCGGAAGCCGTGCCGTCATGGCGGCAATCTGTCGGTCGATCGGATCTCGTAGCCGGCTTGCCAGACCGCGGTCCATGCTGACGGCAGTGAGCTGAATGTGCTGGACGGCCTCGGGCTCGTCGCTGAAGTAGTTGTAGACGTACTCGATGCGATGACGTCGCTCGAAGACCTCGAGGCTGCCGTCCCCGCCGATCGGCGAGAAGCCGGTAATCACGTAGACGAGGCCGTCAGGGCCGGCCGGAACGACCGGCAGGTCCCGGTCGACGGTCGCCGACGCGAGATCCGACGGTGCCGGCGAGTGCGAGTCCCTGCGACGACGGCCCTCCCCCGAGCGCGTTCGTGAACGCGGGCCTGACGGGGAACGACCGTTGTTGGTGCCGCCGAACGGTGAACCACCAGGCGACCGCGGAACGGATCGACGCCCCTTCCCCGACCGGCCGCCCTTCTTCTTGGAACCACGCTGACCGTCCTTCTTGCCAGCTCGACCGGACGTCTTGCCACCTCGTCCGTCCTTCTTGCCACCTCGACCGGACGTCTTGCCGTACCCGGAACGGCCCAACGAGGAACCACGCGAGCCGCCGCGCGAGCTGCCCGTCCTTGTTCCGGTAGACGACGAGGAGCCCGCGGCCGAAGCGCTCGAACGGCTTCTGGAGGAGGAGGAGGAGGACGACGACGACGACGACGACGACGACGACGACGACGACGTCACGGAGGTCGACGAGGTCACGGAGGTCGACGAGCCGCTGCTCACACGCTTCGTGACGTCGCCGGCGGTGGGATGGTTCCTGCTGGTTCTCACGCTCTGGTTACCGGTGCTGGTGTTGCCGGTGCTGGTGTTGGCGGTGCTGGTGTTGCCCGCGCTCGCGCTCATACCGCCGGCGCCTTTTCTACCGGCGCCGCTTCTACGGGCGCCCTTTCTGCGGGCAGCGTTATCACGAGCCGAGGACGGCTCCTCACCGCTCGGACCGGAGCTGCGACGGCTGGATGATTTGGAATCTCTGGTCACGAAGCTCTGGGTCGCTGATGCTGCGGTAACAAACCGGGTCACCGGAGCGCACACGGCAGATCCGGCAGATCCGGCAGATCTCACACGCCGTGAGATCGGATCCGTCCTCCAGGGCCCCGCCCGGGACAACGGCAGGAACTCGTCGGGCCCCGCCACCTCGCGTACATCCGCCAGATGCTGAGCCGGGAGGATCCGATCAGAGGTCGATCCGGCAGGCTCTTTCTGTCGCCACCTGTCCGGGACCGGGTTCCGGGTCCGGAGACCCGTCGTCGAATCTACAGGTTTCTGGAACCAAGAGACTCAGGGTCCGACTCTCGCGGACCCGACCTGCGGTTCTCCCCGAGGCCCCATCCACGAAGAACTCCCCAGCGCCTGGCCGCACGGGGACATCCCGTCTCGATCCGGACCGGAAGGAACCGCCGTGCTCCTCACAGAGCACCATTTCTAACCCCCTGCCCTCCGCGCAGACCCCCCGCTGCGCTCCGAATTCCGGCTACAGCGCGCCCGGTGAGTCTGCTTGACAGCATAATACACATCGGCCGGGAGAGACAGAGAATGTTGCCAAAAACGGTCTTTTCTGCGTCTTTTCGCGTCCTCCCCCCGGAATTCTCTCCGCCCGGTCGGCCGGCCGGCCCCTCCGCGGCCAGGCTGCTCCTGACGGATAACGCGCCGCATCGGGGCAACCCGGTCCCGTACCTGGTAGGATGGAGGCTCGCGCCCCGGGGCCCGAACGGGCCAGCGAACTCGCCGTTTCTCAACGCCGAACCGACGCTCGCCGTGACGCCCAGAATCGACTCTCTCGCCTCGATCCTGCTCGCCCAGGTGGTCCTCACGGGAACCGTGCACATTCCGGCGGCGGACACCTCACAATCGCGGGAGATCCGCGAGGAGCTCGCCCGAACCGGACGCGTCACGCTGATCGTCACTCTGGAAGACGGGCTCGCAGACAGGTTCGAAGACGGGCTCGGAAGCGAGAGGCCAGCTCCTCGCAGTGGTGCCGCACGCCGCCGCGCCGCCCCCCTCGCCGAGCGCAAGATCGCCTACGCGCGTTGCCAGGAGGCCTGCCTCGAGGCCCTGGACGGCAGCTCGGTGCGCGTCAAGTACCGTTATCGGTACTCCCCGACGCTCGCGGTCGAGATCGACAACCCGGACGACCAGGAGCTTGTCGAACGGCTTCCCAACGTCCGAAGCGTGGTGCCCGACGCGCAGGGGCGCGGTGTGCTCGATCTGACGCGCGAGTTCGTCCGCGCGGACGACGTCCACGATCTCGGCATCACCGGCGAAGGAAGCGTCGTCGCCGTGCTCGACTCCGGAGCTTACTTCGACCACCGCGATGTCTCAGCTGCGGTCATCGCCGTGTTCGCTCACCAGTTCCTGAACCAGGGAAACGACACGGGAGCAGGCGCCGAAGACGGTCACGACCACGGGTCACACGTCACCGGGATCATCGCATCACGTGGCGAGACCGTGGCGCCACTCGGCATCGCCCCGTCAGCACGCATCGTCGTGGTGAAGGTCCTCGACAACAGGAACAGAGGCTGGTTCAGCGACTGGGCCGCCGGTCTCGATTACGTCGTCGGCCTGCACGAGGAAGACAACGGGCTCGAGATCGACCTCGTCAACATGAGCATCGCCAGCAACGCGCGGTACCCCGGAGTCTGCGACAACGCTCACGGCGCGATCCTCGGAGCGGCGACAGCAGCCCGCGAGCTCGGCATCGCGCTCTTCGTCGCCTCGGGAAACGATTCCTCGTGGAGCACGATGGCGATGCCCGCGTGCATGACCCCGGCGTTTTCCGTAGGCGCCACCCTGGCCTCCGTGCCGGAGTCGCTCGCGTCATTCACAAACCGCAACGCACTCCTCGACCTTGTCGCTCCGGGAGAGAGTATCGTCAGCACGTCGCACAACGGCGGCGTGACATCCATCTCGGGCACCTCTCAGGCGACACCACATGTCGTTGGCGTCGCGTGCCTTCTCCTCGAGGCGGACCCGACGCTGACTCCGCAGGAAATCCACGAGATTCTCGTCACCACCGGCGTCCCCGTGTTCGATTCGCTCAGCGGGTTGACGTTTCCCCGCATTGACGCGCTCCGCGCCATCGGCGCGGTAATCGTTCCCGAGGTCACCAGCTTGACATGCGAGTTCGTGCCGGAGGGCCGTAGGCTGATGGTGACATGGGACAGCGTCGCCGACGCGGAGACCCTGTCGATCACCGTCTCGAGAGACGGTCAGTCGATCCATGAAGCAGCCGTCCCGGCATCGACGACAAGCTGGTCGCGTGACGGCGTGATCGGCGGCGAGTACTCCGTCGTCGTCACGGCGAGCATCGGCGTTCTCACCGGAAGGTCGAGCCGCTGCTCCACGTCGGTGGCGCGAGCCGAGGAGCTCTTCCGACGCGGCGACTGCAACGATGATGAGGTGATCGACCTCGCCGACCCGATCTCGACGTTGCTCTTCCTCTTCGTCGAGACTGTGGATGATCCCCCTTGCCTGCGAGCATGCGACAGTGACGACGACAATCTGTTGAACATCGTGGACGCGGTGTACTCGCTCGGGTTCCTCTTCCGCGGCGAAACGGCACCTCCACCTCCGTACCCGGGATGCGGCACGGACGATACTCGTGACGAGCCCCTTCTCGACTGCGTCACTTCCCGCTGCGGTTGATCCTCAGGTTGCGCTGCGACCAGAGCAGCACGAAGCCCCCGCCGACGAGGATCAGACACGCCCCCGAGGTGCTCGCCGACCGCGTTTCGCCGAGGA
>CAYMLL010000044.1:26925-32437 GCA_964390645.1 uncultured Planctomycetia bacterium
GGGCGGGGCGAGGTGGCACCCCCCGTCCAGGTTCACGCCCCGGCGGGGCCCCCCGACAGGTTTTCGGCGAGTAATAAAAACGCGACCAGGTAGGTGATGAACGGGCTCACCATCTGCGCCGACGAGGTGATCGCCGTCCCCAGGCGAAGGAGCGCGACGTACATCAGCATGTGCGAGACGCCGACACCGAGAAGCGCGGAGACAAGAAGAAAGAGCCAGGCCTCTGCGGAAAGCCCCGGGATGGAGGCCGGCTCCCCGAAAGCGATCGCGAGCACGATCGTCCCGACGGAGACGTATTGCACAACGATGCCGAAGGAGATGATCGGCGACAGGTCGCCCATGAACCAGCGCACGCTGACCGCGTAGAGACCGAAGAAGAGGCTGCACGCGAGGATCACCACGATCCCCTCACCCGTAGCGCGCACCTCGAAGGCGCCCCGATCGATCGCCAGAGCGGCAACGGCCCCCGCACAGAGCGCGATCCCCGCCCAGAACGTCCGGCTCCGGAGCAGCGGTCGCTCGTCTCGAAACAGCACCATCGCCCCGAGGATCGCCCAGACCGTCGCACTCTTGACCAGGAAGCCGATCAGGCTCGCGTCGAGAAAGTACGGCGACCAGGCCCACAGGATCTGACCGACGAAAGCAAGGAGCGCGGGGACGATCGCTCGGGTCAGGATCTTGCGACTCACGCGACCCCTCCTCGCGGCTCGAATCACGAAAGGCAGGATCAGCAGAGCAGCGATCGGATAGCGGATGCCGTTCGCGGTCCACGCGTCGGTGTGTTCCGTCAGAGCCTTCAGGAAAACCGGCGTCGCCCCCCAGATGCAGACGTTAGCCACCACCGCCGCGGTGCCGCGGACGTCGATACCCCCGGTACGCGAAACCTCGATTCCCCTGCGCGTCGTCAAAGCTTCGAGGCGACATCCTTCGCGAAGTAGCTCAGAATGAGGTCCGCGCCTGCCCTCTTGATCGCGGTCAAGGCCTCGAGCACGACTGCATCCTCGTCGAGCCACCCCAATCGCGACGCGGCCTTGAGCATCGCGTACTCGCCGCTGACGTTGTACGCCGCGACCGGCACCGACGCCTCGTCCTTGACAATCGAGATCACGTCCAGGTAAGCGAGCGCGGGCTTCACCATCACCATGTCGGCGCCTTCCTCCTCGTCGAGCTCGACCTCGCGCAGCGCCTCGAACGCGTTCGCCGGATCCATCTGATAGGTCTTCTTGTCGCCCGCTCGAGGCTCGGAGTCGAGCGCCTCACGGAAAGGCCCGTAGAACGCGGAGGCGTATTTCGCCGAGTAGGCGAGGATGCTGACATCGGAGAAGCCTACTTCGTCGAGAGCCTCGCGGATGGAGACGACGCGCCCGTCCATCATGTCCGACGGTGCCACGATATCAGCACCCGCCTCCGCCTGCGAGACCGCCATCGCCGCGAGGATATCGAGCGTCTCGTCGTTGAGGATCTTGCCGTCCTTGACGAGGCCATCGTGGCCATCGCTCGAGTACGGATCCATCGCGACGTCGGTGATGACGGCGAGGTCGGGCACCGCGTCCTTGAGAGCCTTCACGGTACGCTGAAGAAGCCCGTCGGGATTGACCGACTCCGTCGCCGTGCGATCCTTCACCGAGTCCGGAAGTGCCGGAAAGAGCGCCACGGCCGGGATTCCGCGCTTGAACGCCTCGAGCGACTCCTCGACGATGAGGTCCGGGCTGAATCGGAAACAGTCCGGCATCGACTCGATCGGCACACGTTCACCCTTGCCGTCGACGACGAAGAGCGGCCAGATCAGGTCGTCGGGTCGCAGATGCGTCTCACGCACCATGCGACGGATCGCGTCAGACTTGCGGTTACGCCGCGGTCGCTGCAAAAGCGGCTCCGCGAGCTCGTAGTCGTCTTGGTGTCGATCGGTCATCTAGCTCCTCGAGTTGCGCACCACGGTCGACGCGGGCCAGTCGAAAGCTCGGGCCATCGGCCGGTCGAAAGGCTGCTCGCGGGTACGGAGATAGTAGCCGAGGACCACGGGATAATACAGGGCTCCCCGATCGCGAAGGGGGGTGACGACAGGGTTGACGGAACAGGCGGGAAGGGCTGTTTCGACGCTCGCGCAGCGGCATTAGAATGCCGCGAGTCCACGAACACGCAGGAGAGCCCGATGCCAGGCTTCCGGATCACGCGAACGGCCCACGATGCGATGACGGCGCGCGCCGAGGCCGACTACCCCGAGGAGACGTGCGGCTTCGTCTTCGGGGAGGACGACATGCTCGAAGTCTTGCCGATGCGCAATATCCAGAACGAAATGCACGAGAAGCACCCCGAGCAGTTCTCGCGCGACTCGAGGACGGCTTACTACTTCGAGCCTGTCGAGATGCAACGTGTTCTCGACGAGAAGGAAAAGGCGGGCCTCCCCTTGCGCTCGATCTACCACTCCCATCCCGATCACGACTCGTACTTCTCCGAGACGGACAGCGACGCCGCCGCGCCCTTCGGCGAGCCGAGCTTCCCGGGGGTCGTCTACCTCGTCTACTCCGTCCGTGACGGCGAGGTGGCTGACGTCAAGGCCTTCGACTGGTCGACCGAGACGATGCGCTTCGTCGAGGTGCAGCTCGAGATCCACGACGACGCTTGACCTCGAGCTTCACCGTTGCCCGGGGGGGGCCGGACGGCGTAACGTCGTCGCTCGGGGCTCGTACGATCAGACGCGAGCCTGAAGTCCACCCGGACCTCGGATGCCGCGAACGCCTTGCCCACCCGACGCCGGGCCCGGTCGCAGTCCTGCGAGTGCGAAGGGAACAGCTCCCTCCGTGCTCGCGAACGGGAGTCGCTAGTCGAGCGGCTGTGGTGCCGAGACCTTCGTCACACGGCCCGTCAGCGTCTTCATGAACGCGACCAGGTCAGCTTTCTCCCGATCGGTGAGCACCAGCGCCCTCATCTTCTCGTCGAGGGGAAAAGCCGGGTCCTCGACCCCACCCTCGGCGTAGAAGTTGACGACGTCCTCGAGCGTCTTCACGGATCCGTCGTGCATGTAAGGGGCGGTGTCCGCCACGTTTCGGAGTGTCGGCGTCTTGTAGCGGCCCATGTCCGCCTGCCTGCCGGTGACCGCACCGCGTCCCCTGTGCTCGTCGGGGTCGCCCGGATCCGCCGTCGACATGCCGACACCGACGTTGTGAAACGCCTCGTCCGTGAAGTTCGGACCCGAGTGACATGCGGAGCAGCGGCTCTTGTTGGTGTCGAAGAAGATCCTGCGACCCCGCTGCGCGGACGCCGACAGCGACCACCGCCGCGGATCCCTCTTCCAGCGATCGTACGCCGAGTCGTAGGAGACGATCGTGCGCTCGAAGCTGGCAATCGCCTTCGTGATGCGGTCGATATCGACCTGCTCATCGCCGAACGCCGCTCTGAAGAGCGGCCCGTAGCCGGTGACCGCCGAGATCTTCCGGACCACGCTCTCGTGCGTATCACCCATCTCGACGCTCGACTCGATCGGGGCACCCGCCTGCGCGGCGAGCGATGTCGCACGCCCGTCCCAGAACTGGGAGGTCCCGAAGATACGATTGACGACGGCCGGAACGTTGCGGCGGCCCTGCTGCCCGCCGATGCCTTCGGAGACGGTGAGGCCGTCCGTCCAGCCCGTCGACGGGCTGTGGCACGTCGCGCAAGCGATCTTCAGGTCCTTCGAGAGACGCGTGTCGAAGAAGAGGTAGCGGCCGAGGTTCGCCTTCTCTCGCGTCCACGGGTTCCCCTTCATGCTCTTCGTCGCCAGCGCTGCCAGGTAGCCCGAGCCGAGCGACTCGAGAACTTCGATCGTGAAGCTCTCGAAAGTGAGCTCTTCGATGTCCGACAGCGGCACGCGCTGCTCTGTCCCTCCGGCTTCCGATCCGCTCGTGTCCTCGTCACCGCCGCAGCCGACGCAGCCGACGCAGATCGCGAACCACAGGCAAAGGAACGGCCGGACGTGAAACCGACGCTGGATCACCGCTCGCTTTCGCCACTCCTGATCTCGAGAATCCGTCTCGCCCGTCTCAACCGCTCGCCCTGCTCACCGTCTCGAGGATGCGAGCGGCTGAAATGAGAGGTTCAGCTCGGCAGCCTCTCCCGCCTTCACGGACAGCCGCCCTTGCCGCTCCCCGAGCTTCTCATGCCAGGCGACGAAGCGGTAGGCGCCCACCGGCACCTCCTCCATCGACGCTCGGCCGACGTCATCGGTGACGACGATGTACGGATTCTCGTGGACCCAGACGTACGCCCGCATCCAGCTGTGCACGTCGCACCTGACGGTGATCAGACCGGTCCGCTCGATCTTCTTGCCGCCGAAGATATCCGGGTCCTCGACGCTGGCCCTCGAAAAAGGCCAGTTGAAAAACTCGCCCCTCTCGTACCACGGGTGCGTCGTATGCTGAATCGGATCCTCGTTACGAGCCTTGAAAAGTGCGCCGGTCACCGTGACGCTGACGTGCGGCTCAAAGGCGCATCCGGCATTGCTGACGGAGACCTCCCTCGGAGGCTCCTTCCCCTGCGCGACATCAACGAGCCACACCACGACGTTCTTCAACCCGCCGCTGCCGGCGTCGACGATGAGCTCCCGGCTGAAGACCCTGCCGCCGCAGTAGCCGACGTCCGCCGTCACGGGGATCGGCGCCGGATCCGGCGCGTCCCCTTCGTAGCTCACGGACACGCGGATGCTGCCGCCGTCGACGACCGGCACCACCGTGTAGGATCTCCCGGAGCCGAGAGCCCGGCTGCCCCCGGTGACCTGGCCCCGCGGACCCGACGAGCCGTCCGCGGCAGTCTCGACAGCTCCTCCGCCAGGCGGCTGGACTCCGAGATCGCAGCCGGAAATCGAACCCAACACCGCCAGAAAGAGGCCACGCAGAGGCCACGAGCACACGAAATCCCACGGCGGTCTCATTCCGGCGCCTCCGCGAAGATGACGCCACACGCGTAACGCAGCACCAGCCAACCGAATAGCGACAGAGCTGCGAGCGCGACGCTCCACTTCGCGTTCGCGGAAATCCCGGACGGAACCTCGAGCAACAGAAGCCAGCCGCTGATGATGAACGCGATGGCGCCGGACGCGGGCAACAGCGACCATACGAGCTCGGCGGGAACTCGTGCCGCGGCGTCGGGCTCGACCGCGCCGGTGCACCACAAGAGCGCCACCAGAGCGAGCAGCAGCAGGTTCACAAGGCTCCACGTGATCGTCCACCGACCCGCACGCAGCTCGTCGAGATACGCGCCCGGCGGATCATCCTCGTAGTCGATGTCGGGAATGTGGCCAGGGACCGGACGATCGTCTTCGAGTTCGCGAGCGGAGCTCATCTTGGCGCTGCTTCGGCTGTCCATCCTCTGACGTGAGCGGTATTCTATCGCTCTTGAGGGGCGCGCGCCCCTCGATTTCGCACTTCTGAAACGAATCCACAAGACCATGTCCGACCTCTCCTCCCTGAGCCATGTCGACCCCGCGATCCACGACCTGATCCGCCGGGAGGAGGAGAGACAGGACCTCTCCATCCGC
>CAYMLL010000045.1:0-1525 GCA_964390645.1 uncultured Planctomycetia bacterium
CCGCCGCGGTTGACCAGATCGTCGGACACCGACTGGATGAAGCACGCGTGTGGCTGCGGACGCGTGTAGGCATCGGTCGACGGACGTGTTTCACCGGTCGCCGGGTCGAGGAAGTAGTGCCCCTGTGCCGGACCGGTCAGACCGTAGGCCCAGTTGAGGCCGGTGTTGAACCACTGCGGGGAGTTCGGCGCCGCAAACTGGTGCAGCAGCATGTACGCGAGCTCGTCTTCGAAGATCTCGGCATCGGTGATCGTCGCGAAATAGCCGTGCTGCTCACCCCAATGTCGCCAGCAGCCCGTGAGCCGGCGGACCACCTGACGTGCGCTCGTCTCGCCACCGGTACGCGGTCGACCGCTCTCATCGACGACCGGCTGGCCTTCGTCGTCGAGGGTCGGAATACCGGCCTTGCGCATGTACTTCGAGGCCATGATGTCGCCGGCGATGGTCGACCAGTCCGCCGGAATCTCGACGTCGCTCGCGTCGAACACGAGCGAGCCATCGGAGTCGTTGATCGTGCAGCGGCGCCGCTCCCAGCGCACGGTCTCGTAAGGATCGCGTCGACCGCCATCCTGTGCACGGGTGAAGCGACGGGGAAACTCCAGTCCGGCGGAAGACCCGGCACCGGAACACCCGGGAGGCACATCTCGCGGAACGTCTTGCAGGACATCCTGCGGAGCCGCGTCGGGTCCAACGTTCGTCGAGCCGACGACCGCGGAATTCACGGGGAGCGGCCTCTCGGCTGACGTGTCGCTCGCAGCGGACTCAGCGTCTCCTGTTGAAGATTCCCTCGACGCCTCCTGCGCGCGACGACCGCGATCCGCAGAAACGACGTCCTCGGAAACGACGTCCTCGGAAACGACGTCCTCGGAAACGACGTCCTCGGAGCCTCCCGTCCGCAACCTCACATCGTTGTCGCCGATCGGCCTCGAGAGGGACCCCTCTCTCTTCTGAAAGCCCATACGATTCCCTTCTTTTCTTTCCGAAGTCGACCGAACCCGATGAGCGATGCAGCGGGGCTCCACCGTTCGCATCGCGCCACCGCAGCTGAACTCGAGGCCGCTCTCCCTGGCGGAACTCCAGAGACAGCCGACCGATCTCCGAGGGATTCCCGAGCGCGCCGTCCGACGCTGAACGCGAGCATCGCACGGCCGCACGACGCCTTCGTAACAACCACCGGAGGAGCGGGCGAAGAAACCGCCGACGCGGCACAGCGAACGACCGCTTCGCTCGAGCCGTCGTACGACGCACTCACCCGATCCCCGACTCTCGCCAAGCCCTCAACGATGCGAGGGCGACGAGACGACACCACGCAGGCAACGCTCTGACCACGAGATGCTCGGCACCGTCCGGGGCGCACCGAGGTTCAAATCGATGGGAAGGCTTCTCTTCACCTCCGTTGACGAACCGATGGGTTCCTCACCGCTCGACGGACGAAATCACCACCTGACCGCGATACGATGAGCTTCCCGGAATCCCACGAGAGTCCGGCACACCGCCAGCAAGACAGAACCGCAGAGCCCGCTTC
>CAYMLL010000045.1:1625-28238 GCA_964390645.1 uncultured Planctomycetia bacterium
ACGAGAACCGCAGAGCCCGCTTCACGAGAACCGCAGAGCCCGCTTCACGAGAACCGCAGAGCCCGCTTCACGAGAACCCCCGCCGAGATCTCAGCGGGCCAGTCCCGCCCGGAACTTGCCGCGAACGACCGTCTCCTCCCGCCGTCTGAAACTCCACACTCCTAGTCGACACTCCCAATCGACACTCATAGTGGGCACCGCACCCCTCGCCGTCGGTATCGACAGACACGATTCCCACCTTCCATACATCGAAACGATCCACCGAGTTCCGCCGCTGAGCACACGAAGAGCGCTCCAAAACGACCCGCTCGATATCCGAAGAGCGGCACCGGCGCGACGAGCCCACCCTAAATCTCGTACCCGCCAGAAGCCTCTGCAACGAACGCTTCCGACCTCGCCGAGGACTCGCGCGCTTTGCGTCGAACCGGTGAAAGCGCGAGCCACCATACCCCAAGATGTAGCGCCGTCAAGAGCAGCCTTCCGCAGCATATAGGTGGAGTGGTGCCGCGCTTGGACTTAGGCCAAAAAAAAGAAAATCCCACCCTTACAAGCGTCGAAACAACACGCGATGAGGTGCGGTCACCGAGACCGCGCGAGCGCCGAGCGCGCTGGCCCTTGAGATACCGATCCTCGCCTGATAGCATTGGTTCCGTTGGCCTCGAACCATCGATGCTCCCGGTCTTCGCAGCCTTGCAAGCGGACCACGAGTTCACCTCGCGTCTTTCCGAGTCCACGGAGGCACCTGCGGAGCCTTCCGAGCCACTGCCTTCCGCGCCGCTGCCTTCCGAGCCACTGCCTTCCGAGCCACTGCCTTCCGAGCCACTGCCTTCCGAGCTGATTGTGGCGTCTTTACCATCCCAGCCTCCGGAACGAGACGAGGTCGTCATCCCACGTGCCGGGCATCCGATCTCGCGGAAGAACATCGCGGAGGGGGCGCTGTGGGTGATGCAGCGCCTGAATCAGAGCAAGTTCAAGGCTTACCTGGTCGGAGGCGCCGTACGCGATCTCTATCTCGAGAAGGAGCCGAAGGACTACGACATCGCGACCGATGCGGAACCGGGGGAGCTCAAGAAGCTCTTCCGCCGCAATTGCCGTATCATCGGACGCCGCTTCGAGATCGCCCACGTCTTCTACCGCGACGGCCGGGTTCTCGAGGTTTCGACATTCCGATGCAGTCCGTCGGACACGACGACCACGTCACAGGACCATCTCCGGAAGAGTCCCGCCGATGCGAGCGAACCCCGGGGAAACCGGCGCCGCGGCGGAAGACACGGGCACCGCGGAATCGTGCGGGCGAAGAGCGGAATCATCCTCCAGGACAACGAGTACGGCTCGCCGATGGAGGACGCCCGACGGCGCGATCTGACGATCAACGGCCTCTTCTACGATCTCGAGACCTTCTCGGTACTCGACTACGTCGGCGGTGTCGAGGACCTGAAGAACGGGATCGTGCGCATGATCTCCGACCCGGACCTGAGCTTCCGGGAAGACCCCGTACGCATGATCCGGGCGCTGCGGCACGCCACACGAACCGGTTTCCGCATCGAGGATGCAACCCTCGCGGCGATCCACCGCAACCCCGCGAACATCCTCAAGGCGAACTCGTCCCGTCTCCTCGAGGAGATGCTGAAGGATCTGCGTGGAGGAGCCGCCGCGCCGTACTTCACGGCGCTCGTGGAAACACACGTCCTGGACAGCCTGCTCCCCGTGCTCGCCAAGCAGTTGCGAGATCACGGTCCTGACCACCCCTTCTGGCGTCGCATTCGCCGCCTCGACACGCGGATCCGAGACGGGCAGACACCGACAACTGCCGTGCTGCTGTCGATCCTGCTGCACACGGTGCTCTTCGACGATACCGCCCTCTGGACCGGCGGCAGGCCGAACCCGCCCAATGTCTGGAAGCACATCTCGCAGAACTCAAGATCCAACACCGCCGCGATGCACGTCTCACGGCGCGACACGGAACGCATCTTCCAGATCGTCATCGCGTTCCTCAAGCTGCACCGCAATCTCGCTCGCTCCCGACTCGAAAAATCGATCGTGCACAAGACGTACTTCCGCGAGGCGCTCGACTTTCTCGAGATCGACCTCGAGTCACAGGGCCTCTCCAACCCGCTGACGGAAAAGTGGCGACAGCAAGCCGAGGACGCCGCCCGTCAATTGGACAAGGAGCGCCGGAGTACGCACGCCGGGGCGACACGAGAGCCAGGTGGAAACGCCCGCGCCGAAGACCCCGAGCGCGCAGCCGATGGCAAGACCGGCGGTCCGCGCCGTCGACGACGTCGACGCGGACCGCGCAGAGGACCCCGCGCAGGCTGACAGCCCGTTCAAGAGCCGATTCGACGCGACTCGACGCGACAGCGGCCGATGCGAGCGCGAGCATCACTCGACGATCCTCGCAAGGCCGGGCAGGCCATTCTCAAACCTCGAGCCACGGCCTCATTCCGCCCGGCCAGGCCCCTCCAGGAGGGAGGGACTCGATTCCAGGGACGCCACGCCGTCTCGGCTCCGGAGGCTCACCCCCCGACGAAGTGGTCCGGTCTTGCCGCCGGAGAGCTCCCCGGACGGACTGCGGACGCTACTTCTCGAGCTGGCGTCCATAGCGCCCGGCGGCCTTACGTACGAGAAAGTCCAGCAGCTCGTCGACCTCCGGGCAAAGGGCGCCGACCTCCTCCAGCCGCTGGCGGATCCCGTTGCCGAACGAGCCGCCACTATCCGGAAAGAGCGCACGGTGGGCCTTGCGCAAACAACCGATGGTCTGATCACTGAATCCCGCCCGAGTCAGCCCCACCACATTCACGGTGCGGGGCTCCGTACCGGTGCTTCCCCGAACACGATCGTGGACCATGAACGGCTCCAGATCCTTGCGCAGCGCGGTCAGTCCGCCGATGAACGCGAAGCGCCCCGCTGTCGCGAACTGGATCATCGACGCGTTGCCTCCAATCGTCACATGTGACTCGATGTGGCAGTGACCCGCGATGAGGACACCGTTCGCGAAAACGCAATGGTCCCCGACGACCGAGTCGTGGCCAACGTGGCTCATCGCCATGAAGAGGTTGTCGCTACCCACGCGAGTGAAGCCCGCCGACTTCGGCGTGCCGCGGTGCACCGTCACGCCTTCCCGAAAAATATTGCGGTCACCGACCTCGAGTCGGGTCGACTCACCATCGTAGGCGAGGTCCTGAGGCGCATCGCCCAGCACCGCACCCGCGTGGAGGCGATTCTCCCGGCCGAGACAAGCCGGACCGAGCACGACGGCGCCTGGTCCGAAACGACAGCCGGCGCCGATCTTGACGTCCGCCCCCACAACCGCGCCCGGCGCAAGCTCGACCCCGTCGCCGAGGACGGCGCTCTGGTGAACCCACGCGCCCTGCCTTCGCTCGTAGCCCGCTGCGCCGTCGGTCGCCGTGCTCATCATTCCTCCTGCAAGCGCAGTATAGCGTTCGCGGGCTCTGGCCGGAAGGGAAGGAGCCGGGCTCGGGCGTGGACGACCGGCGGTCAAACGCTGACAATCGGCCAAGCAGCCGTTACGCTGTCGGCGATCCATGCCCGCAAAGCACCCAAGCACCGAGATCTGGCGCTCCGACGCCCCGTTTCGCCTCGAGCACGGCGACTGCCTTCCCGGCCTCGAGATCGCGTACGAGACGTGGGGCTCGCCGTCGGCGACCCCCGACAACGTGCTCGTCGTGTTGCACGCGCTGTCGGGGTCCAGCCACGCTTTCGCATCCACGGAGAACCCGGAGCCCGGCTGGTGGGAAGGGCTGCTCGGATCGCACTCGCCGATCGATCCGCGACGCTTCCACGTGATCTGCGCGAACCTCGTGGGCGGCTGTTACGGCTCGACCGGTCCGCGCAGCGTCGACCCCCGCAGCGGCAAACGCTTCGGGCTGACGTTCCCGCAGATCTCGCTGCGTGACATCATCGAAGCGCATCGCATGTTTCTGAAAGGGATCGGCGTGAACATGCCCGTCTCACTGATCGGCGGCTCCATGGGTGGCATGCTGGTGCTGAAGTGGTCAGTCGACCACCCCGACGAGGTTCGCGACGCGATCGCGATCGCGACGCCCGCACGCAGCGATGCCTTCGCGATCGCGCTTCGATCGGTGCAACGCGACGCGATTCTGGGCGACGCGCACTTCCGCAACGGCGAGTACGATGACTCGGGATTTCCGTCGAAGGGCCTCGCGCTGGCGCGCAAGATCGGCATGATCACGTACCGCACGCCCGCCGAGTTCAACGATCGCTTCGGACGTGACGCGCGGGATCCTCGGCCACACTTCAACGACGGCCTCTTCGAGGTGCAGTCCTACCTCAACTACCAGGGAAAGAAGTTCGTCGACCGCTTCGACCCGAGCACCTACCTCTACTTCTCACGTGCGATGGACCTCTTCGATCTCGCCGAAGGCCACGACTCGCTCGATGACGCCGTCGCGCGCGTCAGCGCACGCTTCCTCCTGCTCGCGATGGACAGCGACCTCCTCGTACCGCTGCACCATATGAAGGAGATCGAGATGTCGATGCAGCGCGGTGGTATCGACGTCCACCTCGAAAAGGTGCGCACGACGAAGGGACATGACGGGTTCCTCACCGAGCAGAAGCAGATCCTCGGCTTCATCGACACGTTTCTCGAGCGGTGTGAGCAGCCCGATGAGAACTCCGGCTGAACGTGAACGCCGCCATTTCCTCCGAGCCTCCCGTCACCGGGACCCGTATGTACAGAGCTCGGACGATGCGCCTGATGGCCTGCTGTCCGACGTCTCGATCCCCATCCCCCACCGCTCCACTCGCTTGCGGATCCGGAGCACGTTCTCGACAGGCCGTCAGGGGGCGCCCTCGCCAACCAGCTCGTTCCAGCGCACGAAGCCCACGTCGGTCTTCCGCACGGAGCCGCCATCCTCCGGACGCTCGACGAGAAGCAGCTTCTGCCCGAGACTGCCGACGGGGATCACCATGCGACCACCCGGCGCCAGCTGCTCCTCGAGCTCCTCGGGCACCTCCCTCGACGCAGCGCTGACGAGAATCACGTCATAGGGCCCGGATTCGGGCAAGCCCTTCGAGCCGTCGCCGACGACGAAGTGCACCCGGGACCCGTCACGGAGCTCACCCCGCCCCCTGAGCTCCGTGAAGCGTCTCTCGGCGCTGTCCTTGAGCGATGGCACGATCTCGATCGTGAAGACCTCGTCCCCGAGCTCCGCGAGCACGGCGGTCTGGTAGCCGGAGCCCGTGCCGATCTCGAGAACCCGGTCGCCGGAGCCGACGTCGAGCAGCGCGGTCAACCGCGCGACGATGTACGGACTGTACATCGTCTGCCGCTCGTCCTCGGCGATCGGCAAACCGACGTCCTCGTAGCTACGGTAGCGGCACCTCGCCATGACGAACTCGTGGCGGGGTACGACACCGATGGCTTCGAGGACGCGACCGTCCTTGATCTCCCCGCTCAGTCTCTCGACGAGCTGTGCACGGCGCTCCGCGTACTGCGCAAGGGTCAGCTCGCCGTGCCCGGTCTCCGCCTCGTCAGCGTCCGCATCGCCGTCGCGGCACGCCGGCAGGAGCACGATAAGAACTGTCGTGACAAGAGCGCTCCGGAGGACTGCCCGCCGGCTACTCGCCGATGATCCTGACCAGCGCACGCTTCCTCCGGCACCCCTCCAGCTTGCCGCCGCGGATCTGCTCCGGGAACCCCGATCCGAGCTTCCCGTCAGTGACTTCCACAACGACGCCGCTCCCGATGACCCGACACTTCATGCACACGTCGGAGTTGCCCCCGCCGACTCGATGGTCGGTGCACGGCAAGCGACTTCACTCGTAGATCTTGTAGTACAGGCCAGCCTTCACTGCGGAGGAATCGAGAAGGATGACGCGGCTCGTCACGAACGACTCCTTCTTCTCGTCCGACCTCTTCTTCGTCCGCGGTCGCTCGTCGGACCTGTTCGCGAGAACGAACCCGTAGAAGGCCTTCCCGGATCCCGCGACGACCGACGGCTCGGCGACCCGGCGCTGGATGATCAGAGTCTTGCGATCGAGCGTCGTGCGGTGGTCGTTCTCGTCGATCTCGAGAGCGAGGCCCTTCTTCGAGTCGGCGATGACGGCGTTGTACCACATGATCTCCTCGTCGCGCGGATCGCGGTAGTCCGTGTTGACCTTGATCCCCCCTCCAATCAAGAGCGCCTGCACGTTGCGCATCGAGAACTCCGACGACGTCAGCCCCGTGGCGCTCAGGTTGCTCTTCTCGAAGACCTTTCCGAGAACGAAGGCTCGCGTTCCCGCCTGCAGCTGCTTGGCGGTCGCACGGCGATCCTCGAGCACCTTGAGACCGTCGCCCAGCTTGACGAAGGCGACCATCTTCTTGCGCTTTCGCTTGACCGTCTTCGTGTAGGCCAGCTCGAAGAAGCCCTCCTCGCTCTTCACCGGTTTGAGCTGCCCCCACGCGATCAGGTCGTAGGAAGGCTTCTTCTTCGTCGCCTTCTTCTCGGTCGGACGGCCCTTCTGCGGACCGTTCTCCTCGCCGTCACCCTGACCGACGGCCACGGAAGAGAGCACGACGACAATGGCGAGCGGATACAGACCTCGCATAACGGGAGTCCTCTCTGACCGTCGCGGTTGGAAGGAGCACGAAGCCGGCAACACAGCGCCGCAAAGGAGCAGAAAGTGACATTATCGACAAGCCTGGAGGTCGTTCAAGGAATCTCGGGAGATCGCCGCTTGAACGTCTGCAGGGGAGACCAGGACGATCATGCGCCGCGGTCGTTTCCCGTGCCCCGTCCCGCTCACCCGCAGGTCGGACATGGCAAGCGACTGCCGGAGGTGCCCGTCGAGCACGGCCGCCACCCGCTACCAGAACGCTCTCCAGCCCTCCCAGGAGCCCGCCGGAGAAGCTGGACGGCCTGTGCTCGCCGACCGACACGGGGTGGCCACCCGCCGGCAACGAAGACCACGCCCCGGAGCCCCGGATGCTGTCCAGCCTGCCACAACGGTGGCGAGGGAGCTGCTCAGAGCGTCGCGAGGACGTCCTTCGCCGCCGCGACGACCACGTCGATGTCCGGGTCCGAGTGCGCCGCGGAGACGAAAAAGGCCTCGTACTGGCTCGGCGGCAACGACACGCCCTGTGCGAGCATTCCGTGAAAGAACTTCGCGTAGCGATCCGTATCGACGCTCGCGAGCGAGTCGAGATTCTCGACTGCGGACTCGTTGAAGAAGAGCGTCATCATCGATGCGACCCGCTGCACGCAAGCCGTGACGCCCGTCGCGCGGATCGCATCCTCGAGACCGGCCTGCAACCGCGCGCCCTTCGACTCGAGGTCGCCGTAGACACCGGCCTTTCCGAGCTCTCGTAGAGTCGTCAGACCGGCAGCGGTCGCCAGCGGATTGCCGGACAGCGTGCCGGCCTGGTAGACGGGACCGGTCGGCGAGATGTGATCGACGACGTCGGCACGTCCACCGAACGCACCGACGGGCAGCCCCCCGCCGACGACCTTCCCCAGGACGCTGAGATCCGGCCGGATGTCGTAACGTTCCTGCGCGCCGCCGGCAGCGACGCGAAAGCCAGTGATCACCTCGTCGAAGATGAGCAGCGCGCCGTGCTCATCGCAGACCTGTCGCAGCCCCTCGAGGAAGCCCGACCCGGGTGGCACGACGCCCATGTTGCCCGCGACCGGCTCCACCAGGATCGCCGCGATCTCGCTACCGTGCTCCGCGAAGATCGCTCGCACACCATCGATGTCGTTGTAGCCGGCCAGATGCGTCAACGCGGCGAGCGGCCCCGGAACGCCGGGACTCGAAGGCACGCCCAGCGTCAAGGCTCCCGATCCGGCCTGGATGAGGAACGAGTCAGCGTGGCCGTGATAGCAGCCGACGAACTTGACCAGTCGGTCGCGACCGGTGAACCCACGCGCCAGGCGCGCGGCCGACATGCCGGCCTCGGTCCCCGAGCTGACGAGCCGCACCTTCTCCACGGCCGGCATGCGCTCGGCGATGAGCTCGGCGAGCTCGACCTCGGCCACCGTCGACGCCCCGAAGCTGGTGCCTCGCGCGGCCGCACTCTGAACGGCCTCGACGACCGCGGGATGCGCGTGACCGAGAATCAGCGGCCCCCAGGAGCCCATCAGGTCGATGTACTCCTTTCGGGCGAGGTCGACCAGTGGAGTGCCGTGTCGTTCCTGAAAAAATAGCGGCTGGCCTCCGACCGCGCCGAAGGCGCGCACCGGAGAGTTCACACCGCCGGGAATGACCTGGCCAGCGCGCTCGAAGAGCTCTTCGCTTCGTCCCATCGTCCCCTCCGATCCTCTCGTTCGCTACTCGAAGCTCTTGACTGCATCCACGACGGCCTCGACCGAGGCGACCGGTGTCTCGGGCAGTATGCCATGCCCGAGATTGAAAACGTGGTGCGAATCGCCGCGCATCGACTCGAGCAACGCGACCGTCCTTTCGCGGACCTCCTCGGGTGAACCGAAGAGCGTCGACGGATCCAGGTTGCCCTGCAGGCCGACACCCGGCCCCAGATGTCGCCGCGCGTCGGCAAGCTGCACACGCCAGTCGAGACTGAGAATGTCCGCGCCGGAACTCGCCATCGGGTCGATGAGATGCGCGCAACCGTTGACGTACAGAATCGTCGGCGCGCCGGTCGCGGCGACGGCCTCGAAGATACGCCGCTGGTACGGCACGCAGAAGTCGTCGTATTCCTGCGGCGAGAGAAGCCCCGCCCAGGTATCGAACAGCTGCACCGCCTCGGCCCCCGCCTCGACCTGCGCGGTGAGATAGGCTGCCGTCGCACCGGTAAGGGTGTCCAGCAGCTCGCGCAGCGTCGCGGGCTCCTCGAACATCATCCGCTTGATGCGATCCCCGCTGCGGCGGAAGTCGCCCTCGACGAGGTACGCCGCCATCGTGAACGGCGCGCCGGCGAACCCGAGCACCGCGACCTCGCGTGGCAACGCGGCTCGCAGGCGGCTCAGGGTCTCGAGGACAGGCGCCGTGTGCCCCCCGGGATCCGGAGTGTTCAACGACCGGACGCGGTCGAGCGAGCGCAGGGGCTCGAGAAAGACGGGCCCACGGTCGCTGTACTCCAGCGGCGCGCCCATCGCCTCGGCCAGGAAGAGGATGTCGTAAAAGACGATGACCGCGTCCATCGCGAAGCGCTCGAAGGGCTGCATCGAGACCTCGAAAGCGAGGTCCGGTTGCGAGCACATCTCCACGAAGCTGTGACGAGCGCGGATCTCCTGGTACTCGGGCAGATAACGGCCGGCCTGGCGCATGATCCAGATCGGCGGACGGCCGCCTCCCTCTCCGGACGCCGCCGCCACGAAACGTCCCGGAGACGACGCCGAGGGGTCGCCCCCGACCTTGTCGCAGTCTTGTCGTGATTCCGTCCGGGTCATGGCTTGTTGTCTGGATCCTTCGGCGAACCGGAGTCGCGCGCGCCAGGAAAAACCTGGACCCTCCATAAGTACACGAAGATAATGGGCTTATGTTTCATCCCGGAGCCGGGGAGCCCCCCCTGACCTCGGCGGAAGACCCGAGTTCAGGAAAGCAGGCAATACTCGCCCGCCCGTGACCGATTAGATGGAGACTGTCGGCGACGACCGCGACATGCAAGATGGTGGGATCGCCCGCTTCTTCCACGACGGGTCCGTTCGCGCCGAGTGTGGATAATAGCCCGGAAGAACGGCCTCGCACAGGCGAGATTCCGATCCCGGTGATGACACTTCGAGCTCACGCTGATGGAACTTCTGGTCTTCGGCCTCAATCACCGCACCGCCCCCGTCGAGGTCCGGGAGCGCTGGTCGTTCTCGCGTGAGCGCTCCCTCGAAGCGCTGCGCCGTCTGAAAGACGAGATCGATCCGTCCGAGCACGTCATCCTGTCAACCTGCAATCGGACGGAGTTCTACAGCCATCTGCCTCGAACGACGAGCCCGGTGAGCTCGATCGAAGACCCCCATGAGCAGTGCCTGAGCCTGGCTCGCTACTACCTCGGTAAGCGCGAGGCTAACGATCTCGACGCCGACGAGATCAGTTACTTCTACTTTCATCGCCAGCAAGCTGCCGCGGAGCACCTCTTTCGCGTCGCTGGCGGCCTCGACTCGATGATCGTGGGAGAGTCGGAGATCCTGCACCAGATCAAGCAGGCTTTTCAAGTCTCCCAGGACGGCAACGCGACCGGACGGCTGTTCCAGATGCTCTTTCCCGAGGCGTTCAAGGTCGGCAAGCGGGTTCGCACCGCAACCCAGATCTCGAAGGGCTGCATAACGCCCGGGCAGGCCGCACTTCAGCTTGCAGACAAGGTGCTCGGCGAGTCGGAGACCTGTGGACTCGTCGGCGCGCGCGTGCTCCTGATCGGCTCGGGGAAGATCGCGACAGTCGCTGCGCGTTCGCTGCTCGACCGAGGAATCCGTGACTTCACCGTCATCAATCGCACCCCGGAGCACGCACAGAAGCTGCTGGATCGGCTGCGCGGCAAACCGGACACGACCGACGGCCATGGTTCGTGCGCCGGCAAGACCGCGCTCTGGGAGAATCTCGCAGCCGAGACCGCTAAAGCCGACCTGATCATCCTGTCGACCGCGTCACCGGTTCCCGTGCTCTGCCGCGACACACTCGCTCGCGCGCAGAAGCGGCGCGACGGCGCACCGCTCGCTGTCATCGACCTGGCGATCCCCCGAGACGTCGAGCCGGAAGCGAGCCGGGTCGACGGCGTGCACCTCTTCAACATCGACGATCTCAACCACGTCGTCCGCGAAAACGTGGAGAAGCGCCATGATCACGTGGAGCACGCCGAGCGCATAGTGCGTGAGCAGCTCAGCGTGTTCTTCGGACGAATGAAGTTCCTCCAGGTCGACCCGGTCATTCGTCACCTCATCAAGCGCTTCGAGGAGATTCGTCTCGGCGAGCTCCAGTCCTCGCTCGATCGCTTCCCATCCGAGCTTCACGACACCGTTGACGAGATGACACGTCGACTCGTAAGCAAGATGATCCACTTTCCGATCGAGCGCCTGAAGTCGATCCGCGACATGGAGGGGATCGGGGACGCCGAGATCAGCTTCCTGCGCCGCCTCTACCTTTCGGATCACTGAGGTGCCGAGGTGCTGACGTTGAAGCTGGGCACGCGTGCCAGTCGTCTGGCGCTCTGGCAAGCCGATTGGGTGAAGACCTCGCTCGAGGCGGGCGTGGCGAACCCCGTCGTCGAGATCGTCACCATCAAGACCAGCGCAGAGAGCTTCCCCGAGCAGCCGATCGCCGAGATCGGCAGCGGAGTCTTCAGTCGCGAGCTCGACGACGCGCTGTTGTCCGGATCGATCGACCTCGCCGTTCACAGCTTGAAGGATCTGCCTTCCGACTCTCCGCCGGCTCTCTGCATCACGGCGATTCTCGAGCGGGAGAGCCCCCTCGACGCGTTCGTCTCGGCCGACGGCACGGCGCTCGATGAGCTTCCGGCAGGCGCCCGAATCGGAACCGGAAGCCCCCGTCGCAAGGCGCAGATCCTCGCACGCCGGTCCGATCTCGACGTCGTACCCTTGCGCGGAAACGTCGAGACGCGCCTGCGCAAGATCACGAACGAAGGGCTGGCAGGCACCATTCTCGCTGAGGCCGGACTGCGCCGGCTCGGGCTGGAGCACGTCATCACACACGCCTTCGAGCCGGCCGTCCTCGTCCCGGCGGTCGGACAGGGCGCGGTCGCGGTCGCCACCCGTCGCGACGACGATACGACAAACGCGCACGTGGCGCGACTCGATCACCTCGAGACTCGTCGCCGGGTCACGGCGGAGCGCGCGTTCCTCCGCGAGCTCCGCGGCGGCTGCCAGGCCCCTGCGGGGGCGCTGGCAACACTCGCTGGAGACGAGATCTCGATCGAGTCCGCCCTTGCCAAGCCCGACGGCTCGATCTGTCTGCGGACCTCGTGCCGAGGCGAGGTCGAGGACGGCGAGAGACTCGGTCGCGAAGCCGCACTCGACCTGCTGTCCCGCGGTGGCGACGCGATTCTCGCGGATCTGATCGCGCAGTGAACGGCGTGAGCGCCCTCGAAGGACGAACGGTCGTCGTCACACGCGCCGTGGCGCAGGCGCCGCCGCTCGTTGCAGCCTTCGAGTCGGCAGGAGCAAGAGTGATCGTGACGCCCTCCATCCGCTTCGTCCCTCACGTCGACACGGACGAATGGAGCGCCGCGCTGGACCGACGGTCCACGTACACTCACGCTGTCTTCACGAGCCCGGTCGCCGTGCGCATCTTCGCCGATCTCTGCGAGCGGGCAAACACCCCGTTCAGTTGCTGGGCAAAGCACGCGAAGATCGCCGCGATCGGCGCCGGAACCGCCGCGTGTCTCGGGGAGAGAGGAGTCGTCGCGGACATTGTCAGCGCGGGAAGCGGAGGCGCGGACCTCGCACACGAGCTGGTCGCAAGCAGTCGCGTGGGACCGGAATCGCGCGTTCTGCTGCCGCAATCGATGATCGCACGCCCCGAGCTCGCGCTACTTCTCCTGGAAGCCGGTGCCGGCGTCGACGTACTGACTCTCTACACGACCGAGCCGGAGGACCCCGGAAAGGCCGCGAGCCTGCTCGACGCGCTCGATCGCGGCGACCTCGTCGATATCGTGGCCTTCGCGAGCCCTTCCGCCGTACGCGGCTTCCTGGCGATCTGTGGCGAGCGAGGCGCCCGGCTCCTGAGGGAGCCGAGCCTCCGGGTCATCACGATCGGCCGCACGACGAGCAGCGCCGTACGGGACGAGGGCGTCAACGTCACCGCGGAAGCAGGGAATCCCTCCGTCCAGGGGCTGGTCGACGCGGCGGTCGCGGCGGTCACGACGAGCGGCGACTGATCCCTGCACGCGCGTGCACGCCCACGTCAGACCGCTCGCAGCTTCCCGAGCACCCTGGCCATCTCCGTCCGAACTCGCGCTCGGGTCTCCGTCTGGAGCGACATCTCGAGAAAGACGGCGGCCTCATCCCCGATCTCGATCAGCCGCTGCCGGGCCCAGCTGCGCACCTCGAAACGACGGTGGACGAGCCCCTCGACACAGAGCGCCGGCCCGACCTTCGCCGCAGGATCGATCGTGACGACCGCGAGAAACGCCGCGTGGCGAGAGTCCCGATCGTCGAGCTTCTCGACGAGGACCGACGAGGCGGCGCGCGCCGCGGGCCCGAAACGTCGCAACGCTCGCACCGCTGCCTTCGAGACCTTCTCGTGCCGATCGACAACGAGCTCGACGAGGGCGGCGGTCGCTCCATCGGCTGCCTGCGACCCCATCTTGCCGATCGCGGTCGCCGCCCATCGACGTCGGCGCGGATCGATCGAGCGAACCTCCTCGAGGACGCGCGGCAAGATCTCCACACCTCGTGCCGCGATCTCGTCGACGGCGGCACGACGCGCACCGAGATCAGCGTCCGTCAAGCTGTCCATCAGCTCCGAGACATCGCTGTCGCGAAGCGGGCGGGCGGGAGAATCGCTCATGTCTTCATGAACCGCATCCACGAGATCGCCAGGGCCAGGAAGAAGCACGGTCCGAGCGCCGCTCCGAGCGCGGGGGAGACGATGCCGTTGGATCCGAGCTGCTGTACGAAAGCGACGACGACAAAGAACCCCGTCGACACGCAAGCGGCGATCACCGCTCCGAAGAAGATGTTGCGGGTGCCGAAGAAGACGATCACCGGTAGGCCGAGCAGAAGGAGGATCACGTTGTTCGCAGGATGGAATATTCGCGACCAGTACTTCATCGTCCACCCCCGATCGTCCGACTCCTCGATCTTGCGGCGAAGGTCAGCAAGGGTCATGTGGACAACCTGTGCCTCTCGGACCTCGAGATCTTCCGGGATCAACGTGGTCTCGAAACGGCGCTCGATGAATGTCTCGATGACCTTCTCACTGCTGTCCGTAGCACCGGACTGCGTCATGGTCACGAGACGCGAGCGGTTCGTGCCAGCCAGTGGCTCGTATGTCTGCATCTTTCCGTCTCGCATCAACCAGTAGCCCTCATCCTCGAGCTCCGGCTTCACCCACTCCATCGACGCGGCGCGGATGATCGAGTCACGACCTTTGCGAGGATTCGTCGGCAACACGAGCACGCCTTCCGCTCGCTGGGCGGCGATCAGATACCGAGGAATGACGACGAGGATCTCGCGCTCCGGATCACGATACTTCTGATCGCGCGTCTCGAGCTTGCCGCCACGCTTGCCCGAGACTTCACGGAAAACATCACGCGTTCGCGGGATCCACAGCTCCTCGACCCCGAAGGTAGCGAGCGCGATCATCGACGCTGCAAAGATCATCGGCCAGAACACGCGGTGATAGCTGCGGCCATTCGCGAGCATCGGAACGAGCTCGTTGGAACGCTGGAAAAGCGTCAGCGTGAAGAGCCCCGAGGTGAGGCACGCGATCGGCCCGAGAATCTGGCAGAAGACGATCGGCAGATTGACGCCGTAATAGCGCACGAGGAGCCCGAAGAAATCGCCGGCCCCGTCGGTGTCCTTGTTGAACTCGTCCAGATTCTCGACGAGATCCAGCAGCACGAAAATCAGCGCGAAGCTGAACAGGTTGGCAACGTAGACCAGGAGGAAGCGCCCGAGCACGTACGCGTCGAGCGTCCCGATCCGAGATCGCGCCCACCGGACAATTCTTCGCATCGCGGTGCTACCTCAGCAGCTTGCGTTCGAGCAGAAAGAACCCCACGAAGCCGATCACCGCGAGAGTGAAGTTCCCGATCTGCATCACGATCACTGCCGGCATTCCCGCGTGACCGAGCATCTGTCCGACCATCAACGACGAGAAGTAAATCGTCGGCACGATCGCCGCGCAGACGAAGAAGGGCAGCAGGCGATTCGGCGAATTGAGGAGCAGGGCGGCGAGCCCGGCAAGCACGGGGAAAAGGAAATACGCGCACATATGCGCCCATCGGTCATGGTACTCCGTTCGCAACTTCGCCAGGTGACCGCGGTGAAGCTCCGCGGACTTCTTCGACAGTCCGCCGCGCGCGAGAACCGCCGTCACATCCTCGATCGCTTCGCGCAGGCGCGGATTCGTCAGCTCCTTGCGACCGGGATCACGACGGCTGGAACCCGCCGGGTCGAACGGAAAGTAGTAGCGACCGATGTAGGCTCGCTGAAAAAACGAGGCCGTACCGCCCGGATGGAGCTCGTTCGTCCAGAAGAGGCTGATGTCCTCGAGCTCGATGTAGATCTGGCTCTCGGAAGGCTCCCGGGTCCGCGTCGGCAAGGACAGTTCGATGCCGAGTTCGCGAACGGCGTCGGGAAGCGGGTCCTCCGCAATCGTCGGCGTCGCCTCCAGCTCGATTTCACCGGGAAAGAGCACGCGCCCGCGCTCGGCGTAAATGCAGTAGGGATAAGAGGTGAGATCGAGCCCCCCGAGCTTCTCGATGCCGAAAATCTCGTCCGCGCCCTTCCCGATCCGCGGGGCGACGAAGATCCCCTGCAACCGGCGGCCGTCATGGCGCATGATCCAGAGGTTCGAGTTGCCGAATCGAAAGTCCCGGTTGCGCCCCTCACCGAGCGCGCGAAACTGACCGACCAGGAGAGCGCCGATATCCCGACGCTGGTGCTTCATGTGCGGCACCAGGTAGGCGTTGATGAAATAACCTCCCGCGGTGAACAGAAGCGCGAGCAGCACGACCGGAGCGAGCAACTGGGCGTAAGACACGCCGAAGCTCTTGTACGCCATGATCTCACGGTCGGCGATGAAGCGCCCGTAGACGAGACTCGTCGCAAGGAGAAGAGCCAGTGGGATGCTGTCATTGAGCATCGACAGCGCCGTGAACCACATCACGGGAAGCGCGAGCGGCAGGTCGAGGTCGTAGTTGCGAGCGACCGCGATGGCGACGAGCAGCGAGTAGCTGAGCTCGAGGACCACGAACACGAAGAGGGAGGTCCTGAGAACCTCGACGCTGACGTGGCGCACGAGTCCCCAGGAAATACCCTGCCGAAGAGCACGAGTCACGGCGGGAACGGCCTCGATCGCTTCCATCCCCTGGATTCTGGCGGTGCCGAGGGGAATTGCAAGCGCCCTCCGGCTCCGTATCCGAGTCCGGCTTCTCCGGGGGATTCACCCTCCTGCCCCGAATGCCGATTCATCGGTGAGAACCCTGTCGCGCCGCCCCGTTATCGACACATCGTGGCCGGAGGCGGCTCCCGAAGCCCCGCACTCTTGCGAGTTCCGGAAACTGAATCGTATAATGCCGAGTTCCTCTCATCCCATCGAGGACAGGATCATGGCCCAGGAAACCGCGAGCACGGAAACGAGCCCCCTTCCCGACTGGTCGAAGCTCACCTTCTCCCTGACGGAGACGGACCTGATTTTCCGCGCCTGCGGTGACAGGAATGCCGACCCGATCTGGACCGACGGGGAGTATGTCCCCTTCTCGAATGTCTCGTGCTCGCCGGCCGCGGCGTTCATGTCCTATGGAGTCGGGGTCTTCGAAGGCCTCAAGGCGCAGCAGACCGAGGACGGTCGGGTGCTCCTCTTCCGTCCCGAAGCCAACGGCCAGCGCTTCGGACGGTCGGCCGAGCGCCTGACGATGCCGGCTTACCCGGTCGATGACTTCGTCGAGGCCTGCGCGGAAGTCGTGCGCCGGAACCGCCGCTTCGTCCCGCCCGCGGAATACGGCTCCTTCTACCTGCGACCGACGCAGCACGGAATCGACGCCCAGCTCGGTCTGGCGCCGTGCGACTTCTTCTCGGTTCAGATCTTCGGCAGCCCCGTCGGCAGCTACTTCAGCGGCGCGGTGAAACCCGTGCGTCTACGCGTGCTCGAACAAGGGCGCTGTCCTCCCGGCGGCACGGGATACGCCAAGGCGATGGGTAACTACGCCGGCGCGATCTGGGTCGCGGCCCAGTGGAAGGAAAAGGGCTACGACGACGTCCTTTACCTCGATTCACACCACCTGAAGTACCTGACGGAGACCAGTGGCTCGAATCCATTCGTCGTGCTCGGGTCCGGCACACTCGTGACCCCGGCACTCGACTCGCAGATCCTCCCGGGCGTCACACGCGACTCCACCCTTCGCATCGCACGGGAGATCGTCGGACTGACCGTCGAGGAGAGGAGTATCTCGGTCGAGGAGGTGATCGAAGACGGCGTCGAGTTTTTCTGTACCGGCACCGCATGGACACTGCTCAGTGTCGGCCAGATCGACCACCACGAGACCCAGAAGACCTTCGAGCAGTTCAAGGTCCGCGACGAGGTGTTCCGGATTCTCCGCGGCATTCAGACCGGCCGTCAGGACGACCCGTTCGACTGGATCCACGAAGTATAGCGGCTCCGTCATGCCCATGAGCCACCCCGAGGAGAACATCGGAAGCTGCCGCGAGGAGATCAATCGCGTCGACAACGATCTCCTCGAGCTGCTGTTCAAGCGCCGAGAGATCGTCCGCGCCGTGATCGAGACGAAGGTCAGCCAGGATCTTCCGCTGCGTGATCCGGTGCGAGAGGCGGACCTCCTCGATCGCTTGATCCGCGACGGACGCAAGATCGGACTCGACGTCCATTTCGTCACGCGCGTCTTTCACGAAATTATCGAGGACTCGGTCCGCTACCAGGAGTCCGTCCTGCAAGAGAACCTCAATCCGACGACGGAACGGGTCCTCTGCATCGCGTTTCAGGGCATCCTGGGCGCATACAGTCACCTGGCGGCAGAGAAGTTCTTCGCCGAGCAGCTGGACTCGTGCAACTTCGAGGGCTACAAGACCTTCTCCGACGTCGTCGCCGCGGTCGAAAACGGCCAGGCGGATCTGGCGATGCTGCCGATCGAGAACACGACAGCCGGCAGCATCAACGGGGTTTACGACCTCCTCCTGTCGACGAAGCTCAGCATCGTCGGCGAGGAGGTGTTCAGCGTCGAGCACTGCCTGCTGGCACCGAAAAAAGTGCCGGTCTCGAGCATCCGCCGCATCTACTCGCACTACCAGGCGCTCGCTCAGTGCTCCGACTTTATCGGACGCCTCAAGTCCTGCGAGCAGCAGAGTTACGTCGACACCGCCGACTCCGCCCGGAAGGTCGCCGAGGACGACGACGCGGAGCAAGCATCCATCGCCAGCGAGGAAGCGGGCCGGATCTACGGGCTCGAAGTGCTGAAACGCAACCTCGCGAACCAGCCGGAGAACTACACACGATTCGTCGTCGTCGCACCGCGATCCAGCCAGGTAGACCCTCGTGTGCCGTGCAAGACTTCGCTCGTCATGTCGACCGCGCACCGCGAAGGCGCGCTGCTGGAGTCCTTGTCGATTCTCAAGGAGTACAACGTCAACCTGACGAAGCTCGAGTCCCGCCCGATGCAGGGCTCACCGTTCATGTACATCTTCTACCTGGACTTTGAAGGCAACGCGAACGACGCGCAGATCCAGGAGGCCCTCGTACGCCTCAGCGGCAGCACCAGCTACCTGCGTGTGCTCGGCACCTATCCGAGACAGCGACACGAGCGTACCCAGCCGCGCATCCAGTCCAAGCTCGCCGAGCTTCCTGGAGCGGCCGACAAACCGGAAGCACGCGACGAGCCAGGCGGAAACGACGCTGTAGGACCGGCGAGCCTGCCAGCCGAAGGAACCTCGACTCCGGAGGTCGGATCTCGGCTCGACGCCGATCGGCTGGGACGGCGCGAGACCAAGGCCGCCGACACGTGCATCCGCGTGCGAGATGTCGAGATCGGCGGCAAGGATCTGGTCGTCATCGCCGGCCCCTCCGATGTCGTCTTCACCGACCAGGTGCGCGCCGTCGCGCGCGAGGTGAGCGAGTACGGCGGCGGCATCTTGCGAGCGAGCTGTCTGGAGGCGGCGACGAGCGCGTTCCGGTCACGACGAGTCGACATGCAGGCTCTCTCACGCCTGATCGAGTCGGGTCGTGAGTTCGGGCTCCCGGTACTGACGCCGATCGAGGCTGTAGCCGACGTCGAGCCCGTCGCGCGCGCGGTAGACATCCTCGAGGTCGGTGGACGCAACATGCAGAACTTCGGCCTCCTCGAGGAGCTCGGCAAGGCGGGACGCGCGGTCGTGCTGACACGGAGTCGCGCAGCCAGTATCGAGACCTTGCTCGAGGCTGCCGAGTGCGTGCTGGCCGGTGGCAACCAGCAGGTGCTCCTGTGCGATCGAGGGGTGCATACCGCCGGGCCCGCGGCGCGCACAGTCCTGGATCTCGGCAGCCTGTCGACACTGCGACAGATGACGCATCTGCCCGTCCTCGTCGACCCGTGTCACGCCGTTGAGCGCCCTGAGCTCATCGCTCCGCTCGCCCGGGCCGCCCGGGCCTTCGGCGCCAACGCCGTCTTCGCCCACCTGCGCACGAGCAAGGAAGCCGACAACACGCTACCGAAGTTCCCGATCAGCCTCGACTCGGCACAGTTTGCGGACCTCATGGGCGAGCTCTTCCGATAGTCGTGGCGGCATGAGTCGGGACGGGTCCGCTCAGTTAGTGTTTGACAGTCCCGCGGAAACAACATAAGTTTTTCTGTTCGATGACCGAACTCCACCTCATGACAAGCCATACGCCGATCATCTGCCGTTTCGAGGACCAGACCGAGAGGCCCCAGGCTTCCGAGTGCCGGTTATTCGTACGTCGCGCGATCACCGCCGTTCGACTGATTCTCCTTCGTACTCCGGCGGGTGGTCCGTAGAGAACGCCAAGTTCGAGATCACCACCCGCCCACCTGACACGGTGAGCGGTTTTTTTTTGTCCGACATCCTGTTGAACTTCTCGACCCCGTCAACCCCGACCGACTCGGGACCCGCAAGCCCATGAGACACATACGCATCTTCGATACGACCCTGAGGGACGGTGAGCAAAGCCCGGGCGCGAGTCTGAATGTCGAGGAGAAACTCGTCATCGCCCGGCAACTCGAGCGGCTCGGTGTTGATATCATCGAGGCGGGTTTCCCGATCACGAGCGCCGGCGACTTCGAAAGCGTCCACCTGATCTCGAGCGAACTCGAAGAGCCGACGATCTGTGGTCTCGCCCGTCCCCGAAACGAGGACATCGACGCAGCCGGAAAGGCGCTCGAGCCCGCCGACAAGAAGCGAATTCACGTCTTCATCGCGACGTCGCAGCTCCACATGGACAAGAAGCTGCGAATGACCAAGGACCGTGTGCTCGAGATGGCCTCACAGGGTGTCCAGCGCGCACGCCAGTTCACGGACGACGTGGAGTTCTCGCCCGAGGACGCGTCGCGCAGTGATCTCGACTTCATGTGCAAGGTCATCGCCACTGCGATCGACGCCGGCGCGACGACGATCAATGTCCCCGACACGGTAGGCTACGCAACACCGGGGGAAATCTCGACCCGCATCGCCTACATAAAAGAAAAGGTTCCCAGGGTCGAAGAGGTCACTCTCAGTATCCACTGCCACAACGACCTCGGCCTGGCGGTCGCGAACTCGCTCGCGGCGGTCGAAGCCGGATGCGAGCAGATCGAGTGCACGGTGAACGGAATCGGCGAACGCGCGGGCAACGCATCGCTCGAGGAGATCATCATGGCGCTCAAGATGCGGTCAGACATCTACAACGCAGACACGAGCATCAACACGCGCGAGATCTGGAGCACGAGCCGACTCGTTTCGAATCTGACTGGAATCGACGTGCAGCGAAACAAGGCGATCGTCGGCGAGAACGCCTTCGCGCACGAAGCCGGCATCCACCAGCACGGCGTCATCAGCGACCGCCGCACCTACGAGATCATGTCCGCCGAGGACGTCGGCTGGAGTGGCACGCAACTGGTCATCGGCAAGCACTCGGGCGTGCACGCGATCGAGGAGGTCCTCAAGCGACGCGGCTACGACCTGTCCCGGGAGCAGCTGCAGGAGGTGCGCCTGCGCGTCAAGGACGCCGCCGATCGCGAGAAGATCATCGAGGAAGAGGACGTCGTCGCGTTCGCCGGAGATGTTCTCGATGAGCTGACTCCGGACGAGATCGTGATTCT
Source organism: uncultured Planctomycetia bacterium (assembly GCA_964390645.1). Lineage (GTDB taxonomy): Bacteria > Planctomycetota > UBA8108 > UBA8108 > UBA8108 > CAYMLL01. The sequence continues at coordinate 22,519 of CAYMLL010000045.1, forward strand.
CCTGAAGGAGGTCTCGGTGATGACCGGCAACGGATTCACACCCAGCGCGACGATCAAGCTCGAGATCGACGGCAAGGAGGTCATCGGCACGGGAACCGGAGTCGGCCCCGTCGACGCCGCGTCACACGCGCTTCAAGACATGCTACGTGCTCACGTCGGTCCGCATCTGGAACTCTGCGAGTACGGCCTCAAGGCGATTACGGGTGGCACCAACGCGCTCGCCCACGCCCACATTCGATTCGCAGACCAGGACGGCACGCGATTCCGCGGCGAGGCGATCGGCGAGGACGTCATCCTCGCCTCGGTCCACGCACTGCTCAAGGGCGCCAATCGCGCGCTGAGCCGATTGAAGCGCACGCACGGGTCGAAGAAGCTGAAGAGCACGTCGAACGTCAACGAAACGCAAACCTCCAGCTGATCCACCCTCACAGCGATCGACGCTCGACGAATCAAGACCGACATGACCAGAGTCCAGATCTACGACACGACCCTTCGCGACGGCACACAAGGCGAAGGCGTCTCGTTTACTCGCGACGACAAGATCAAGATCCTCAAGCTGCTCGACGACTTCAAGGTTGACTACGTCGAGGGCGGCTGGCCCGGCTCGAACCCGAAGGACGTCGAATTCTTCGAGGCGGCGAAAGACGTCGAGCTGTCGCACACGAGAGCCACCGCGTTCGGAAGCACGTGTCGAGCGGGAACCGCACCCGAAGACGACGCCAATCTGCGCGCCCTTCTGGAGTGCCAGACACCAGTGGTGACGATCTTCGGGAAGTCGTGGAAGCTCCACGTCACCGAGGTGCTGCGCACCAGCCTCGAGGAGAACCTGCGAATTATCGAGGACTCGGTGCGGTATCTGCTCGCGGCCGATCGAGAGGTCATCTACGACGCCGAGCACTTCTTCGACGGCTACGCAGACGATCCCGTGTACGCCCTCGAAACACTCGCCGCCGCAAGACGGGGAGGCGTCCGGAGTCTCGTCCTTTGCGACACCAACGGCGGCACACTCCCTCAGGAGCTCGGCGAGATCGTACGAGACGTCTGCGAGAAGTTCCCGGACGAGCGAATCGGCATTCACACGCACAACGACAGTGGCACGGCTGACGCGAACTCGCTCGTGGCGGTGCGCAACGGCGCGACGCACGTCCAGGGCACGATAAACGGCCTCGGTGAACGCTGCGGCAACTCCGATCTCACCAACGTCATCCCGAACCTCATCTTGAAGATGGGGTGTGAGCTCTCCGTCGACAATCAGGCGCTCCGGAATCTGACTCACACGGCGCGCTACGTCGCCGCCGTGGGCAACCTTGTCTTCCCGGAGAACCACCCCTTCGTCGGCCAGATGGCCTTCGCGCACAAGGGAGGCGTGCACGTCAACTCGGTGATGAAGGTCGCCGACTCCTACGAGCACATGGACCCGGAACGGGTCGGAAATTCGCGTCGCGTGCTGATCTCCGAGCTCAGCGGCCGCTCGAACATGTTCTATCTCGCCGAGTCGGAGGGCCTCGACCTCCAGACGCATCCGGATGCGGCGCGAAGGGCCGTCGACGAGATCAAGCAGCTCGAGAACCAGGGGTACGTCTTCGAGGGGGCCGAGGCCTCGTCGACACTGATCATGCTCCGGCACATGGGGCAGCTACCCGACTTCTTCCATCTGGTACGCTATCGCACCGCCGTCGAGCACCGGCGCACCGGCGGCACCTTTACCGAAGCAACGGTGAAGATCCGCGTCGACGACCAGGAGTACCTCGCTGCGGGCGACGGTGTCGGTCCCGTCGACGCTCTAGATGAGGCGCTACGCGGCGCAATCCGCCGCTTCTACCCCGAAGTCGACCAGATCGTCCTGAAGGACTACAAGGTGCGCATCGTCAACGCCTCCGCCGGCACCGACGCGCGCGTCTGCGTCATCATCGGGTCCGCCGATCGCGACGGCCAGCACTCCTGGGGAACGGTCGGCGCAAGCGAGAACATCATCGAAGCATCGTGGGCAGCGCTGCGTGACAGCATTGTCTACGGACTGCTACGACAGCGAAGCCACGGCGACGACTAGCTCGAGTTCGCCCGTCGAGAGTTCGCCTCTGGTCTTCGATTCGACGGTGAATCCGGCTCACCCACAAGACCGATTCGACCCGAGCCGCTGCAGACTCAGCGAACGCGCCGCAAGGCATCGACGGTCTCCCGCGTCCTCAGCGAGCGGCGCGAATCGCCGCGCGAGCCGAGCACCCAGGCGACTGACATCCTGCAATGCGTTGCCAAGGTTCTCCAGCGACCAAGGCTATCCCAGCGTCGCGAGGAGGTCGTCACCGGTGTGGCAAGCAGTCGAAAGACCCGGCGACGGCGCAGTGCCCGCACGAGTTCGTGGTCCGCGAAGAGGCGATGAGGCCGAAAGCCTCCGAGCTGGCGAAACACATCGGCCCGCACGAATATCGACTGATCCCCGAAGGGCCCGAGTCCGAGTCGATTTCGCCAGTGCGCGAAGGTCGCGACCATGCGAAAGAATCGCGCCTCCGAATCGAATCGCAGGCGAAAGGCCCCCCCGGCAACCCTCGGGGTCGCGAGCGTTTCGCGCATCACGCCCACCGCGCCACGATCGAGGACCGCGTCGGCAAAGTGAAAGAGGAGCACGTCCCCGCAGGCCAGCTCGGCACCCCGGTTCATCTGGGCGAAGAGCCCGTGCCCCTCGAGGTCGACCCTGTCGGCGAGCGCCGTCGCGCGTTCGACCGTGCGGTCCTGGCTGCCGCCGTCAACGACGATGAGCTCGTCCACACCGGCCGCACGGAGTCCCCGGAGACAGCCCGCGACGACCTCCTCCTCCTGGAGGGTCGGAACGACGGCGGTCACCGAAACGCTTCCGTCCATGGCGAGATTCTACGGCCGCCCGTCCTCGAACATCCAATCTCGGGACCTTGATTTCCCACCGGCGGAAGCCCCGGTCAGCCCGAGCTGGAAGTGTCTTTTTCTTACGAACCTCCGCCGGCTCGCGTTACACTCCCCATGGTGTTTGAAAACCATGCACCCTCGCCGTCCCGAGAATATCCCTAAGATTATTTAAAAAAAATACTTATGGATGAAACCCTGCCCCCGCGAAAGCCGTCTCGAGGCGCTGCACAGGCCGCGCGAAAGGCGTCGGTCGACGCCGCCACGAGACCGATTCCCGATCTGCGAGAGCGTCTCGGACCCTACCTCGTCGAGGCGAAGGTCGGCGCGGGGGGTATGGGGAAGGTGTACCGCTGCCACGATCGGTCGCTCAAGCGCTCGGTAGCGATCAAGGTCCTTCACGACCGGTTCAGCAAGGACGAGTACTATCAGGCGCGTTTCCGACGCGAGGCCCAGACCCTCGCCAGCCTCTCGCATCCGTCGATCGCGCAGATCTTCGCGATCGACACGACGGACGACGGCGCGCTCTACATCGTCATGGAGTACGTCGAAGGCCGCTCGATCGACGAAGTGCTCCGCACAGACGGGGCACTCGACGACGAGCAGGCAACCGCTCTCGTCCTCGAGATCGCGGAAGGCCTCCGGGCCGCGTTCGAGAAGGGCATCATCCATCGCGACATCAAGCCGTCGAATCTCCTCGTACGACCCGACGGTCACGTCAAGATCGTCGACTTCGGTCTCTCGAAGGAGCTCACCGGCAAGAACACGATGACCGACGAGGGAATCGTCCTCGGTACTCCGCACTACATCTCCCCGGAGCAGGGCCGCGGCCTGCCGGTGGACGAGCGATCGGACATGTACTCGCTCGGCTCGACGTTCTACCACATGGTCACCGGCGCGACACCATTCGAAGGCGAGTCGCAAATCGCCGTGATCATCTCCCATGTCGAAGGCAACCCGCGATCGCCGAACGAGGTACGCGAGGAGGTCTCCCTGCATACCACGGCGGTCATCGGACGACTGATGGCGCGCGACGCAGGCGACCGCTACGCGTCCTACGCGGAGCTCATCGACGACCTGAAGAGCCTCGTGGAGGGAACTGTGCCCGGCTTTGCGACCAAGGAGGCTGGCCGCTTCGGCGACCCGGCCGCAGGTCACCGCCGAGCACGCCGAAGCTCTCTGGCCCTTCTGACTGCGCTGCTCCTCGTCGTCGGCATCCTGGGAGGCTGGGTCTACGGCAGCCTCCGACATCCCCCTTCACCCGACTTCCCGCTCGCCGGGCGCATGGGAGACTGGTACCGCCCGCGTCAGGACGGCGGAGTGGTGCTTGCCATCGACTTCGCCAATCCTCCGGAACAGCCGGCCGGGCTGCTCTCCGAGCTCCTCGAAATCCCCCCCACCGACGGGCAAAAGATCCAGCCACCCTCCATCGACCCTGCCAGCGGCGCGCTCGTCTGGAGCAACTACCGCGAGCCGATCGCCTGCCGCTATCCCTTCCGTCAGGTCGACGAGGTACAGATGCTCCTGGAGCGGATGTCGGGACGCTTCGACCTCACGGTCTCGGTCGTTGATCCGCTCGGCAGCAAGCGCCGGAGACTGATGCTCTGTCTCAGCGCCTCCCAGAAATCGCCTTCTCCGGTCATCGCCGAGCGCCACGGTAATCCTGTGCTGATCGAGCCGCAGCCGCCACCGATCCCATCGCTGCTGCGATTTCCCGTCAAGGTCTTCTTCGAGCTGGAGCCGTCGGGCGAGACCACTCGCCTCGTCGTCAAGATCATCGAGATGGAGACGAACGCCGAGAAGTACCGTCACGAGGGTCGTCTTGCGGGAAGAGACTGGGCGGCCGGCGCCGTCGTCCTGAAGACCTCCTGCGCAGGTGCTGCCTTCACCCTCGCCGTGCGCGAGCTGGTCCTTTCCGGCAGCCCGATCGGATCTCCTCTGGAGCAGATGCCATGGCAAGACTGATCGTCATCGACGGACCCGACCTGGGAAACGAGTACGACCTCGAACGAGCCGGCGACGACAGCACCTCACAAGTACTCGTCGGACGTGATCCTCGTGTCGCGGTCTCCCTGAACGACAACGCGGTATCGCGCGAGCACTGCCGACTGGAGCTGTCGCCCGCAGGCTGTCGTCTGACCGATCTCGGCAGCCGTAACCGGACCTACCTCAACGGCGACCCGATCGACTCGAGCTGGATGCACGACGGCGATGTCGTCGTCATCGGCGACTCCGAGCTGCGATTCGAGGATGACGCGCCACCGATCGAAGTGAACGGCATCGCCTCGACAATCATCAAGGAGATGCGCACAGCGCACGGTGCTCCGTCGCGCCTGATCGGAGCTCTCGTCGACGAGCCCGACGGTCGAGAGGCTGACCAGGACGAGCTCAAGACCGCGCTCTGTAACACGGAGAAGGCCCTGGAACTCTCCAGGAAGATCGCCGGCACAAAGTCGCTGCACCAGCTCTTCGAGCAGTTCTTCGAGACGATGGTGCCGGCGCTGGGAGCGGATCACGGCTCCTTCCTCGTCCACGAGAGCGGCCGCTGGATTGCCAGGGCGCAGTCGGCCGACGAGCGATCCGATCTCCGCGTGCACGCGAGCCTCACCGTCGTCGAACGAGCCGCCAAGGAACGCAACGCGCTGCTCTCCTCCGCATCTGCGACGACTGGCGAGGACGATGGGGCGCAGCAGCACGCGGTGGCCGCTGCGGTGATCTGCGGCGACGAGGTGGCCGGCGTCGTCTACTTCGACCGCTGCGAACGACAGACACCGTTTGCGGAGGATGCCCTCGAGCTGCTGCGCGTCGCGGTCGATCCGGTCGGCGCCGGTATAACCCCGCAC
>CAYMLL010000045.1:28248-32321 GCA_964390645.1 uncultured Planctomycetia bacterium
AGCAGAGTCGCCTCGTCGACGAGAACCGCAACCTGATGCGATCGATCACGGAGACGCGGAAGATTATCGGAGACTCCGCGCCTATGCAGGAGGTTCTCGACTTCATCCGTCGCGCGGCGCCGACCCCGATAACGGTGCTGATACAGGGTGAGACCGGCACGGGAAAAGAGCTGGTCGCGTCGGCCATCCACTACGGAAACCCACGTCGCGGCAAGCCCTTCGTCGCGATCAACTGCGCGGCGCTGCCGGAGCAGCTGATCGAAAGCGAGCTCTTCGGCCACGAGAAAGGGGCGTTCACCGGCGCGGTAGCCCGCAAGAAGGGGCGCTTCGAGCTCGCCGACGGCGGCACGGTGTTCCTCGACGAGGTGGGCGAGCTGACACTCGCATGCCAGGGAAAGCTGCTGCGACTTCTCGAGGAGCGCCGCTTCGAGCGCGTCGGTGGGGTCGATTCGATCGAGGTCGACGTACGCATCGTGGCCGCGACGAACAAGGACCTGCCGGCCGAGGTCGAGAAGAAGACCTTCCGGGAAGATCTCTTCTATCGCCTCGGCGTGCTGACGCTGACGCTGCCACCGCTGAGAGAGCGGCCGGAGGACGTCCGGATGCTCGCAGAGCACTTTCTCGCCATGCACGCGGAAGGGGGACGCCCCAAGAAACTCGGCAGAAGTGCCGAGAAGAAACTGATGAAGTACGGCTGGCCCGGCAACGTCCGTCAGCTGCGCAACGTCATCGAGAGCGCGCTGGTACTCGGGGAAGGTCGCGAGATTCGTGCGGACGACCTCGTGCTGCCGGAGCGCTCGACGGCGGCCGCCGGGGGCTGGGAGCCGATCAGCCTGCAAGAGATCGAGAAGAGACACGTGCTGCGCACGCTCGAATTCACCAAGGGCAACAAGAAGCGCGCCGCCGAGATCCTCGGCATCGAGCGCTGCACGCTCTATTCGAAGCTGAAGAACTACGAAGTCTGAGATGCGCGTCCTTCTTGTCACTCTGCTGGTCTTTCTCGGCGCCGCCGCTGGCGTCGATAGCCCGGCCGAAGATGACCCGGGGAGCCACGCCGACCCCGTAGGCGGTCTCGGCACGCCACCCGGCTCGTTGCGCGACCGCCCCGCGCGAGGCGGTGCGGGACAGGCGCGAAAGGCTGCCAGACGGGCACCAGAGGGCGAGAAGCGCCGCAAACCCTCTCGGCGCAAGGCCGCCGCTCGCCCGAAGACCGTCGTCCTGCCACACCCGGGTATCTACCGTGCGCCCGCGATCCTACGCCTCGCCGCCCGGCTCCACGACCTGCCGGTGCGCGTCGAGTCCGAGACGATCAACCGCATCGAGATCGAGATCCGCCCGCCGCTGGCGCGGCGTCCGTTCAACGAGTACGACATGCGGCTCTTCCTCGCCGCACACTCGCTCTATCTCCACGTCTGGGACCATCCGCAGAAGGGCGAGCTGCTGGTGGCGTCACGACGTCGAGACTGGACTCCGGACCGCGTCACGTACCGCAAGATCCTGCAGGTTGGCAAGCACGAGTTCGCGCCGACGTGGGCTTCGGTGAAGAGCTCCGTCAATTCCCATAACGCACGGGTGCCCGAAGGAGGGCGACGCATCATCGCGGTCCCTCATCCCAAGACCGGCAAGATCTTCCTCTGGTCGCCGAAACGGAAGTGGCTCGACGAACTCGGCGAGATCCCCGAGAAGATCCACACGGAACGCGATGCGGGCCACCCCCACCTCTTCTCCTACAGGGGGCGCCACCAGCTGGCGTCGAACCTCGAGCGCCGACTGCTGAAGAAGCTGTCGGACGGCGAGAAGGACCGCGTCCACCTGACGATCGCCCACTGGGGCAATCACCTCCTCTTCCGGACCGACCGGGAGCTCGGAAAACGCGTCCGGGCCATCCTCGAGCAGCTCGACCGCCCGGCTGGTCGCTGACGCCGCCGGCGAGTTTTCCGGAATGGCTCCGTGACGACACGGATCCAAGCCTCTTGCGGGGACTTCCGAGACCGCTTCAGAGCCGCCGGGAAGACGACCGACGATGCACGTACGCCCGAGGTCGGTCATGGCCGGAGTGTTCAATGCCAAAACACCCGGCTGCTTCGATCGACGTTCGTGGCGAGTTCATGCCTTGCCACGAACGTCGAGGCGCCCTTCTTAAGCATATGATACGTAGGGAATTGGAACAGAGGGAGAGGATCGTGACCGGAGTGGCATTCGCATTGCAAGAGCCTGGATCGTTTCGCTGCCGCCGCTTCGGGTTAGCGGTGCTCGACCGTCGACTCGATTCGCCTCGCCTGACCGACACGACCTCGTGAGCACTCCCATGACATACGAGAACTCGAACGTCGTCCGCGCACACCTTGTCGCCGTTGTCGCCACCGCCGTCATCCTCGCGCTGTCGGCTGACCCGGCCCGGGCGCAGGGTCGGAACGAACGCGACGGCCGGGACCCGCGAGCGGCCTCCCGCAAACGCACGGCGACCACTCCCCGCGGCGGCGAGGCCCGAAATCCGCTACTCGCCCAGGCGACGCCGCAAGACGACGGCAACGCTGCCAACGGCGGACTCGGCGCGCCTCAGGACGACGGCGAGACGGGCGCCAACGCCGCCGGCGATGACGGACAGGACCCCGGCGGCGGGCAGGACCCCGGCGGTGGGCAGGATCCCGGCGGCGGGCAGGACCCCCGCGCGGGCGGCGGCGATGACGCTGCTGCTGACGTTTCTCTACCGCTACCTGCGCAGGACCCCCGCGCGGGCGGCGGCGATCAGATCATCCGCGGCAACCCATCCCTGCGCGGCCAGCGTGTCGACATCACCCCGGGACAGATTCCCGTCGAGGAGTTCATGCGCTTCCTCGCGGACTACAACGAGAAGGGACTGCCGGTCATCTTCTCCTCTGGCACCACCGCCGGCGCCAGCACGCGACAGGCTCAGACGATCAACATCACCGCGCCGATCAAGAACGCGGACTACCACATCGTCAAGGCGATCCTCGACGCCAACGGCTTCCAGGTGCTGATCCGGGAGCTCGAGAACGGCCAGGAAATCATCACCATCCACTCGACGACCGGCCAGCAACAGCGTGGCGAGATCAAGGAGATGAAGGTCATCGACGTGGCAGGCGACAGTGCCGAGCTGCACGAGAACGAGCTCAGCGCCGAGGACCTCGGCGTCGAACCCGACGAGCTGGCGACGATGGTGTTCACGCTCGAACACGTCGCTCCACAGGACGCGATCCAGTCGCTGAACCAGCTGGTCGGTGGGCCGGCGGGAGGCAAGACGCCGACGCGCGGCTCGACCTTCACCGCGGTCGAGGTCAGGGGCACTCAGACGCTGATCGTCACGGCGAAGTTCGGGCTCCTCGATTTCATCCTGAAGCTGCTGAAGATCATCGACATCGAGCAGGATCTGCCGCAGCGCATCGTCCACATCATCGAGACGAAGGAGACGGAAGCGCAGGCGCTGGTTGACGTGATCCAGCAGTTCCTCCAGCAGTCCCAGCGCCCACGAAGCACCCCAGGCCGTCCGACGACCAGCTCGGCGACACGGACTTCGAGCTCGGCTCGAGTATCGTCACCGACGAGCTCGCGGTTCGGACGCAACGAGTTCGAGACCAGTCTCATCGCCGACCCACGCACTCAAAAGATCATCGTCACCACCTACGACCAGATGGACCTCGAAGACATCAATATGCTCGTTCGCGAGCTCGACACGCGCTTCGATATCCGCCGGCTGAAGACGCAGATCTACCGCATGCGCTATCTGAAGGCCATCGACGTCGCCCCGGTGATCTCCGACATCGTCGGATCGTCGGGTGGCTCCCGCTCCGGTACCCGCGGCCTCGGTACATCCGCACGCAGCCGCAACCGCGTGCCCGGTCGCGCGAGCGTCACCTCGCCGACGAGCTCCGCGCGTCCCGGCGGCGTGGCGGGCGGTGGCGCCGCCGGCGCCGGGCTCATACCGACGCTGATCGTCCCCCACGAGGAGACGAACTCGCTGATCGTCCAGGCGGAGCCGGAAGACTACGCGGAGATTCTCCACATCCTCGGCGAGATCGACGTCAAGCGCCGCCAGGTCTTCCTCGAGGCGG
>CAYMLL010000046.1:0-32246 GCA_964390645.1 uncultured Planctomycetia bacterium
GGGTGCTGCGTGACGCCGTCGCCCGAAGGTTGCTCGATTGACTGACGAGCGCGTGAAATTCTCCACCGAAAATCTCAACTCGCTGACGCATTTCTATCGTGGCGAGGTTCAGCGAGCCACGGACTGGCGTCGTCGGCTCGATCGAACGACGAACTGGGCCATCCTGGCGACGACGGCAGCCTTCTCGGTGACGCTTGGCGTGCCCTCGCAGGATCCGACCCACATCACCTTTCTCTTCACGAGCCACCTCGTGTTTCTGCTCATGTGGATCGAGGCGCGTCGTTACCGTCACTACGACGTCTGGCACACCCGCGTGCGGATGCTCGAGGTGCACCTGCTCGTGCCGGCTTTGCATCCCGAGAAGGACATCCTGCAGGGCGACTGGCGAGAGGTCCTCGCGAACGATCTGCTGCTGCCGTCGTACAAGATCAGCCTGCTGGAGGCTCTCGCGCGTCGTCTGAACGCGAACTACCTGTGGCTGTTCCTCGGGCTGCTCGGCGGTTGGGGGCTGCGAATCTACACCGAGGCAGTGGACAAGAGCCTCGGTGGACTCTACGAGGCGTGTGGCTACCACGATGCCATCCCGCCCTGGCTCGTCGTTCTCGCACAGATCGTCTTCTGGGCGGTCCTCGTGTTCATCTACGTGTCGACTTTGAAGACGCGCAACGTCACCGGCGAGATCCGTCGTCGGGACCCGCGCGCCAAGCAATGGCCCATTTGAGCGCTGCCGACGGCCCATGCTCGCCCTGTTCCCCCTGCTCTGGCTCGCCTTGATCGTCGCAGGCGTGCTCCTGGCCGTCCTCTGCTGGGAGTGGATTCCGGGGCTCGTTATCGGCATGATCTCCGTCGGCGCCGTCTTGTGGGTCCTGATATCGACCTTGTCTCCGGCGATCCCCAGACGCGACTGTCCAGGGTGCGGCCGGGAGGGCCTGGTCAAGATCCGGCGTGGCGAACCGGGAGTGCGTTGCGAACATTGCAGCTTTCGTGACGAGGAGATGCACGTCGCATACCTCGACGAATGGTGAAGGAGATACCGTGAACGGGCTTTTCGAGCAGATGGTGGATTCGATCCCGATGATCGCGATGACGATCAACACCCTGGTTCTCTTCGTGCTGGCCTACGGCCTCAAGATGCGCCGCCGACCCGAGATCCACATGAAGGTGATGATCACGTGTTTTGTCGTCGACGTGATCAACGTCGGCCTCGTGGAGATCGGTGCTCGCGTCGGTGACGGGGACGGCGCCGTCGCCCAGGGCATCGATTCGTTCTCCAGCAACCTGTTCTCGGTGCTCAATTTCCACATCCTCGTCTCGGTCCTCTGTCTGGTCTGTTACGGGATCGCCGTATACACCGGAAGGAGGCTTCACAGGACGGGGGACGGGCGAAGCGGGCATCGAAAGAACGCTGTCGTGTTTCTCGTTGTCAGGCTCGCGAGCTGGATCACGTCGTTCATGGTCTGACCTCGAGTCTCGCGGCGTGAGTCTCGCGATGGCCCCACGCTGCCCGACGAGGCGTCCGAAGATCGGCAGAGCTCGGTCTGCCGGTCCGGCTAGCTTCTCGCTTTCCACCAGATCCTCGCCAGAATCGCCAGCTTGCGGTAGGGCGAGAGGTGCGGACGTCTCGTGAAGACGTCGTAGTTCCGTAGCTCGATCTGATCGAGGATCGTCGAGTAGAAGCTCCGCAGCAGCTCGGGGCAGTAGCGTGACTCGGGCACGACGAGCGGGAAGAGAGGGTCGGAGAGCTGGAAGTAGTGACGGGCGCGGTCGACCTGGAACCGTACCAGATCGCGAAATCGGTCGTCGAGGACGCCACGCATGAGCTCTTCCTCGGCGTAGCCGAAGCGTCCGAGATCCTCGAGCGGCAGGTAGATGCGGTCCCGGCGGCTGTCCTCGGCGACGTCGCGAAGGATGTTCGTCAGCTGCATCGCGATGCCGAGCGCCTCGGCGGGCGCCTCGACATCGTGGCCCTCGTATCCGAAGATCTCGACACAGACGAGGCCAACGGCCGAGGCGGCCCGGTAGCAGTAGGTGTAGAGGTCGTCGAATGTGGTGTAGCGGCGTACGTCGAGGTCCATCGCCATGCCGGCGGTGAGGTCGTCGAAGTGGCGGCGGGCGATATCGAACCGCTCGATCGTGTCGCGCAGTGCCGGTACGAGCGGATCCTCCGGCGGGTCGTCGTCGAGGAAGCTCGCCAGGAACGCGAGCTCCCGGCGCGCATCCTCCGGGGGCACCGCCTTCTCCTCGACGGCGTCCACCGCGTCGTCAAGGCGACGGCTGTACGCGTAAACCGCGTAGATCGCGCGACGCCGCGGCGGCGTCAGGAAGCGAAACGTGTGGTAGAAGGTCGTTTTTTGCGCCCGTGTCAGCCTTTCGGCGTGGGCGTAGGACTCTTCGACGGTAGTCATGCCACCGGATACTATACCCTCGGGTTTCGCCATTTTCCGAGAGCCTGGTCGAACCGCTCGGGTCTTTCTCACGGATCTTGCGCCTCTCGATGCGTTCTCGCTCCGAGACCTGCTCTCCTCGGGGTGAAGGTCCCCCCCTGTCCTTCGGCGGCGACGAGAATCGTCGGGATCCTCGTCGCCACCGCTTTCCGGCACGTCCACCCGGAATCGCGTCGTCGTCGCGCCTCGATCGGGATCGTCCTCGCGTTCGTGGGCTCCACAGGTAACCGTGAAGCCCGGGACCGGGGTCCCTGACAATATCGGTACCCGTCTCCCGGCGATCTCGTCGTTGGCGATCCCGTGTCGCCAGTCTTACAATCACACCAGATGAGAGCTATCCTCACGTCCTTTGGCGACTTCGGGTTTTTCTCGGGCGCGGTCCTGAAGCGCTTCACCATCCGTCGTGGCGGATATCAGGATCTGGTCCGCCAGATGCACCGCGTCGGCGTCGAGTCGTTGACGGTGGTCAACCTCTGCGCGTTCTTCATCGGGCTCGTGTTCGTTCTGCAGACGTCGTACCTGCTGGCGAAGTTCGGCGCCAAGACGCAGGTCGCGGCTATCATGAGCGCGTCCTTCGTTCGCGAAATCGGGCCGGTCTTCACCGCAATCATGTTTTCCGGTCGGGTGGGGACCAGCATCGCGGCCGAGATCGGCTCCATGGTCGTCACCGAGCAAGTTGACGCGTACCGCTCCTTCGGCGTCGATCCGATTCGCCGTCTCGCGGTGCCACGCGTGCTTGCGGCCGGTGTGATGCTGCCGGCGTTGACGACGGTCGCCGTCCTCGTCAGCATCTTCGCGGGCTATCTGCTCGGGGTCTCCGACCTGGGGATCTCCGGGCCCGTGTACATGGAGTACACTCGCACCGCGATCGGCCCGAACGACGTCTTCGCGATGATTGCGAAATCCTTCGTGTTCGGGTTACTGATCGGGCTCGTTGCCACGTATCACGGATTCCGCACCCCTCGTGCCACCGAGGCCGTCGGGGAGTCGACGACGAAGGCCATGGTCGGTTCCGTGATCGGCGTGCTCGTCATGGATTTCATCGCGGCCAAGTTCCTGATCGCTGTCGGAGGCTACTCGTGAGCGACTCTGACTGCGTCGTGCGATTCGAGGGCGTTCGCAAGAGCTTCGGTTCGACCACGGTGCTTGACGGTCTAGATCTTCGCATCGAGCGCGGCGAGAACGTCGCCATCCTCGGCGTCAGCGGCACGGGAAAGAGTGTGCTCCTGAAGCTCATCATCGGGCTGCTGCGTCCGGACGAAGGGGAGATCTTCCTCTGGGGGCAGCCGACGAGCTCGCTGTCGGATAGCGAGATGGCGCCTTTGCGGCGGCGTCTGGGCATGGTCTTCCAGTCCGGTGCCCTGTTCGATTCGGTCAGCGTCTTCGAGAACCTCGCGTTTCCACTGCGGGAGATCGGCGGCGTCTCCGAGGAGCGTCTCCGGGCGATCGTCGCCGAGCGTCTCGAGTGGGTGGGCCTCACCGGCACCGCCGATCAGATGCCGTCGGAGCTTTCCGGCGGAATGCGCAAGCGCGTCGCTCTGGCACGAACGTTGATGGTAGACCCGGAGTTGATTCTCTACGACGAGCCCACGACGGGGCTCGACCCGCTCACAGGACGGCGAGTGTCCACGTTGATCCAGGAGTTGGACAGGAAACTCGAATCGACGTCCATCGTGGTCACGCACGACATGGCCTGCGCGAGGACGGTCGCCGGACGCTGGTGCTACCTGTCGCAAGGGCGTGTTATCGCCGATGGAAGCGTACGAGAGGTCCTCGCGAGCCGTGCCGAGGAGGTTCGGGAGTTTCTCGCTGACTTTGATCCGGCCAGAGGGCCGGTGGGAATGATCCAGGGACAGGAGGGCCCATGAGACGCACCGGATTGGCCACAGAGTTCAGCGTCGGTTTCGTGCTGTTCGTCGCGACCTTGCTGGCGATTGCCTGCCTTTTCTGGGTAGGCTCCGGCGACGGGATCTTCGAGCCGAAGACGCAGTACTTCGTGCTCTGTCCGTCGACGAGCGGTCTGAGGAAAGGCTCGAAGGTCTATCTGTCAGGGGTTCCCGTCGGAACGGTCCAGCGCATCGACTTCGAGGACGAGCTCAGCGTCAGCGACGTCCGTGTGGCTCTCTCCATTCGCCAGGACGTCGCTTCGCGTATACGTCGTGATTCGCGCGTCGAGTTGAAGAGTGAGGGACTGCTCGGCGATGTCTCGGTCCACATCCTCTCCTCGGGGGCTAACGACGCCGAGGGGCTGCCCGAGGGCGAGGAGATCCAGTTCGCGGAAACGTCTCTTCTCGGCTCGATGGTCGGCGAGGAGATTACCGGTAGCGCGACCGAGATCATGCGCGAGCTCGTCTTCATCCTCCGGACGATCAAGAAGGGCGAGGGCTCGATCGGCAAGCTCTTGCAGGAGCCGCAGCTCCACGACAACCTCGCGGGGTTCACGAAGTCGCTCGATACGCTCGCCGGCACGCTCAACACGGTGGCCGAGGATATCGAGGGTATCGTGACCGACGTGAAGCAGCAGAAGGGCGCGCTCGGCAAGCTGATCTTCTCCAAGAAGTACGAGGAGAACATCGGCGGTGCCATCGCGGAGTCGACGAAGCTCATCTCGACTCTCGAGCGCATAGCCACGAAGGTCGAGACGCGTGGCTCCATCGCCATGCGGCTGTTGACGGACGAGAAGCTCGGCAACCAGTTCGCCGACATGGTGGGTCGCATGAAAGGCGGCGCCTTCTCGCTCGAGGCTGTTCTCGGGAAGATAGCTCGGGGCGAGGGCTCCCTGGGGTCGCTCGTCCACGACCCTTCGATCATCCGCAGCCTTCAGGATGTCTTTCTCGGCGTACAGGAGATGGGTTACGTGTCGAATGTCATCCGCAACGCCGAGGCCAGGGGCCGTGAGGTTACGACGCGCGCAGATCGTGCGTCGCAGATCGCTCGTCTGGAGGCGGCCCGTGCCCGCTTCCTGGCCAGTGTGCCACGGGATGACGGCGGCTTCGGTCTGGCTCCTTCGTCCGCGAAGGACGGGGGAGAGGCTCGCGACAGTGAAGAGATCGAACCGAACGGCTCCCCGGACTTGCCCAGCAAGGACGATTCCCAATGAGAAGTTCTCCCCTCGTGGGGCGAGTCACGGTCGCCTGGGCTCTTCTCGTGCCGCCGGGTTGCGCTGTGCTCGTCGGGCCGGATACCACCTATCGCGGCAACGAGGGGGTGATCAACGCGGCGAGTGACGCAGCCGGATTTGCGGTCGAGTCCGATCTCTACGAGCTGGAGCGAGTCGAGGCGGAGCGGGACACGGTGACGCTCTACTACCGAGATGCCGGGCAGCGCCGCGCCGAGGCCTGGATGCTGCGGTTTTCGCGGAAGCCCGGCGAACAGGAGCCGGTCGCGCTCGAGGACGTCTACTCCCACCTGACGGTGATCCGCGACCTGCGGGACGAGTTTCGCCTCGGCGAGGAGGCGACCGAGGAGATCGATGGTGCTCGTCTGCGCTTCGTTTCGTACGGGTTTCTCTCCGCGGAGCGCGGCGCCGCCGGCAAGCCGCTTCCCGCTCAGGGCATCGTCGCGACGCTGGCGCGGGAGCAGGACGGACATCCGGTCGTCTTCGCGATGCGCCTGGAGATCACCGATCGGCAGCACGCGCTCTCCAGGGCCGAGCTCGAGCCCTTCGTCGGTGCGATGCTGCGCTGATCGTCAAGAGGCGGCGTCGCTACCGCGCTCTTCGAACTCACCGGGTTCTTCGAACTCACCGCTGGAGCGTTTGGAGAGTGCGATCCGGAAGGCGTCGAGCTCCTCATCGCGAGGTTTCAGCCATTTTCCCTTCCTCGTGCGATGGCGCACGGTCTCTCCCGGATAGACCACGCTCGTGATATGGAGTCCGTCGTCGTTGAAGACGTGAACTCGCGCCTTCGGGCCGATCACGATCCACGTGTGCTCCTCGACGTCGCGGTAGATCGAGCCGCGCTTGGCGTCGATCGCGTCGGCGAGGGCCTTTGACGTCGGTCGAGCCTTGTTGCGACGTCGGTCGTTGGAGTGTCGCGTACGTCGCGTGCGTTGGCGGAAGATTCGATCGAGGTTCTTCGCCAGGCGTCGAAGAATGTCGAGTGCTCGACGCTTTCGCTCGCGGCTGCGGCGACGTCGCGGCACCGAATCGAGCATGACCTCGCCGAGGCGCCGGCGTGTCGTCGTGATCGCGTCCGCGACGCGGGGGTCGGCGGATTCCTCGATGACCTCGAGCGCCGGCTTGCCGTCCGGCAATCGACCGATTACGTTGAGGAGCAAGCCGCCGGCACCGTCTCCCCCCTGCACGGCCTGGAAAGTCAGAGCGTAGTGCTCGCGGGAACCCGTCGCCGCACCGCGGTCCGGCCGCAGCCCGCCGGTTCCGAGGTAGCCGACGGCGACTTGCCCCAGCACCCGGTAAATGCCGGAGCCGCGTCCGTAGACCTGCAACTGCTCGCCGGCGAGCTCATCTCCGGGCTGTGTCAGCGTCAGTCGAGCTGGTGGCTCCCGGTAGAGCAGGTCGACGCGGGGGTCTCGCCGCTCCAGCAGCACGCTCGCAAACTCGCTCCACAGCGGCTGTCCGGTCGCGCTGTAGCCGTAGAAGACCTCACGGCACTCGCGAGCCTCGGCGTGCTCGCACTCGAACGAGCGGCACCAGTAGCAGTAGACCTTGCCGCTCGGGAAGACGGCGGTATGGTCGGCGAGGCGCTCTGCCGTCCGTCGCAACTGCTCCTCGAGCTGGCCGTCGAGCGCGTTCGACGCGGCGGGAGCGTCCGGTGCCGGGAGCTCGAGCTTCACGCCGACGATCGAGCGATTCGGTGTCTTCCCGGAGATGCCCGTCTTCTCGCGACGGCGCTTGACGAGCCGGAAGAAGATCTCGGCGAGATCCTTCTCGATGCCGCGAAGCCGCTGCGCGATCTCGTCGTCCTCGCCGGAGTCAGGCTCCTTGACGAAACGAATCGCTCGGCGGGACGGAGGTTCGGGCTTCACGGTTCTTCACTTCCAGGCGGCTGACTTCCCGATGAGCCGGCTCTGTGCGGAGGTGGGGACGGCCCCGAATTCGAGTGTAGCAGGGCGTTGAAAAAGACGCGAGCGACACCTAAACTCGGGCCCGAAAATACCGCACCGGGGAGTTCCGGGAGACGCGAGGAGTGTGAGGAGACTTCAGGATCGTGAGGAGTGACGGGAGAGTGAGGCGATGTGAGGGGATCATCGGGGCTCGGGCGGGGGCCCGCTTGTGGCTCCTGATCGGATTCTGGGCGGGCTCGCTGCCGGTGTGCTGGTGTGCGGCCGCCGATCTCGAGCAGCAGGTTGCTCGTCTGCTCGGCGAGTACCGCGTCGATCGGTCGAAACTTGCCGTCACCGTCGTTGACCACCGGGGCAAGGCGCGTGTGCTGCTCAATGCCGACACCGCGCTAAAGCCGGCTTCTAACCAGAAGATCCTGACGACCGCGGCGGGGCTTAGCTTCCTCGGCAAGGACCACGAGTACATCACTCGGATGACGGCGCGGACGCCACTGCGTGGTGGCGTTGTCGCCGGCGACGTCGTCGTCGAGGGCACCGGTGATCCCAACATCTCCGGGCGCTTTCACGACGACGAGCCTCTCGCCGTCTTCAAGTCCTGGGCCGCGCGGCTCAAGAAGGTCGGACTGCGGCGGATCGACGGGGATCTGGTCGCGGACGATTCCTTCTTCGACGACGAGCGCTATCTCTCCGGCTGGAGCCGGAAGTTCGTCGGCCGGTGGTTCGGGGCCGAGGTGAGTCCGCTGAGCCTCAACGACAACTGCGTGGACATCCGTGTCCACCCGGGCCGACCCGGTGAGAAGGCGCGTGTGGAGGTTTCGCCGTCGAGTCCCTTTGTGAGCGTCCATGGCGCACCGGACACGGTCGCGGGACGGAAGGCCCGAGTACGAATCCACCGCGCGCCCGACTCGAACCGCATCACGGTCTCCGGCAGTATCGGTTCGCGGGTCGCCAACTGGTACGACCATGTCGCCGTCGTCGACCCCAGCCTGTTTTTCGCCCACACGCTGAAGAAGACGTTCGAGGCTGAGGGCGTTGTGGTGGCCGGGAAGGCGCGACGGATCTCCTCCGAGGAGCTCGCGGCGAAGGCCGCGGCTCGGGTGGCGCCTGTCGTGCTTCTGGAGCACCGCTCGAAGCTCTTGCTCGACCTCCCCGTCATCAACAAGCGTAGCCAGAATCTCCACGCCGAGATCCTCCTCAAGTCGCTCGGCCGCACGGTTGTCGGTCAGGGCAGTGTCGTCGGTGGAGGCAAGGTGATCGCCAAGCTCCTCGACCGGATCCGGGTGTCGTCCACGGGGCTCCGGGTCGCGGATGGCTCGGGTCTCTCCTACGAGAATCGCGTCACGGCTCGTCAGCTCGCGTCGACGCTTCACGCCATGCTCTCTCATGACAGCGCGTCGGAGTTTCGCAGCTCCCTGTCCGTCGCCGGCGTCGACGGCACGCTGAGGCGGCGCTTCAAGCAGCTTCGTCATCTCGTCGGGCGTGTTCGTGCGAAGACCGGTTACGTCGCGTCGGTGTCAGCTCTCAGTGGCTACGTGGAGCGCGACGGATTCGTCTGGAGCTTCTCCATACTCATCAACGCGTTCACGAGTCAGGGGCTCGGCGGGGCCAAGGCGCTGCAGGAGCGCATCGTCGACCTCGTCTACCAGTCGATGCCGGGTCGCTGAGCGTCGAGCGTCCTCATCGGCCGCGTTTCCTGCCTGTCGAGAGGCCTCCCGGCGGTGGTTTTTCGGTTTGCGGGCCTCGACCGCAGCGTTAAAATCACTTTACATCTCGTCTGTAGCTGTCAAGTCGGCTTGACGACCACGTTCGCAGCGCTTCACCAATCGGCGCGTTTTCGCCGTTCCTGGAGCGTCCCTTGTCGTCCTCGAAGTCATTGTCAAGGAAGAGAATGGGCAAAATTTCCGGGAACTCTTCCGCCAGGGGCTGCGGTCGGCAGAAGCGAGTTCGTCCGAAACTGATTGTCCTGAAGGGGGATCAACAGAAGATCGTGGAGCTGACCGGAAAGGTCACGTCGATGGGGAGATCCCACGACAACACGATCGAGATCGACGACATCAACAGCTCGAGGCACCACTGTCAGATCGAGCGGGTCACGGACGCGTACGAGATCGTCGACCTGAAGAGCCGCAACGGCACGCTGGTCAACGGTATCCTTGTCCTTCGTAAGGACCTACGTCCGGGTGACTGTATCGAGGTGGGCAAGACGCGGATGTTCTTCGAGCACGTTTCGCGCGAGTACTCCGACGAGACGATCGACTTGACGACGGGCTACTTTCTGGAGCCGGTGGAGGAGATCGACGCCGACGGCCAGCTCGACGTTCTCAAGAAGGAGCGGGAGGTCTTTCTGAAGCTCCTGGAGATCAATCGCGATCTGAGCACGCGGGTCGTGCTCAGCGACCTGCTCGATCTGATCGTCGACACCGTCGTCGAGGTGACCAACGCGGAACGCGGCTTTCTGATCCTCTCCGGGGACGAGAGTTTCGAGGTCGAGGCGGCTCGAAACATGGACAGGGAGGACGTGCGCGAGCCGGAGTTCAAGCTTTGCAGGGGGATTGCGGAGGACGTGTTGGGCTCGCGCGGTCCGGTGCTCACCGACAACGCGGTCGTCGATCGTCGCTTCAAGGGACTCCCGGGTATCAACAAGCTGAACCTGAAATCCGTGCTCTGCGTGCCGATTTCGACGGGGGGCAAGGTCGTCGGAGCGATCTATGTCGACAACCGATTCGACGAGGGTGCATTCAACAAGAGCCACCTCCGTTGGCTCGAGCTGGTGTCGCATCAGGCGGCCGTGGCAATTCGAAACGCGCGCCTCTTCGAAGAGAACCGAGATCGTCAGAAGCAGCTCGAGGAGGCTCAGGGGCGGCTCGAACGCGTCAACCTCGATCTCGAGGAGAAGGTGCTGTCGAAGACTCTTCAGCTCGAGGAGGCCATCAACCTGATCCCTCGAGAGCGCCCTACGGGTTTCAAGTACGACTACGGCGGTATCATCACGCGGAGTCCGCGTATGTACGAGATTTTCCGGCTCCTGGACAAGGTGACGGAGTCTGCGGTTCCGGTGCTGGTTCTCGGCGAAAGCGGTACGGGCAAGGAGCTGATCGCGCGGGCGATTCACGACAACGGCGCGCGCAAGGACAAGGAGTTTGTCAGCGAGAACTGCGCCGCCATCCCCGTCAATCTCATGGAGAGCGAGTTTTTCGGCCATGTTCGCGGAGCGTTCACCGGAGCGACTCGAGACAAGCGTGGCCTCTTCGAGGTGGCGGACGAGGGCACGCTCTTTCTTGACGAGATAGCGGACATGCCTGCCGGCATGCAGACCAAGCTGCTGCGCGTGCTGCAGGAAGGGGAGATTCGTCGGGTCGGTGGAAAGGACGTGATCAAGGTCAACGTTCGTGTCGTCTCCGCGACCAACAAGAATATTTTCGACATGGTGCGGCAGTCCGGCTTCCGGGAGGATCTTCTCTATCGCATCAACGTCATCACGATCACGCTGCCTCCGCTGCGGGACCGGCGTGAGGACATCCCCATTTTGATCGACTACTTCCTGGACCAGGTCGCGAAGCGTGGCGGAGAGAAGAAGAAGACGCTGGATCGCGAGACCTTCCAGCTTCTCTACCAGTACGACTGGCCGGGAAACATCCGGGAGCTCGAGAACGAAGTCGAGAGGCTGTCGGCGCTCGGGGGTGAGCGCATCGAGTCGAACCTGCTGAGCACGAATATCCAGGCTCGTGGCCTCAAGGGTGGGGTCTCGTTCGAGGGCAAGCCGCTCAAGGATGTCGTCGCACGGACTGTCGAGGACGTGGAGCAGCACGT
Organism: uncultured Planctomycetia bacterium; assembly: GCA_964390645.1. Taxonomy (GTDB): domain Bacteria; phylum Planctomycetota; class UBA8108; order UBA8108; family UBA8108; genus CAYMLL01. The sequence continues at coordinate 11,277 of CAYMLL010000046.1, forward strand.
CATTCGATCGACTCTCCTCGACACGAACTGGACGAAGTCCCGAACAGCCGAGCTGCTCGGGATCTCTCGTCCGACGCTGGACGCGAAGATTCAGAAGTACAGGATCACGAGGGAGATCGAGACGGAGAAGGGACCGACGAACGGGCGCAACCGCTGAGGGCGCCGGACCCTGCCCGGGACAGACAGATGTCCATTCGACTGTACGTACAGGAGGAAGATGGCGAGCTTCGCGAGCTGGAGTTCGATGAGCCAACCGTTCTCATCGGACGCGGTCCGGAGAACCACGTGGTCATCACGGACGCACGGAGCTCGCGCAAGCATTGCAGCGTCTCGGAGACTCCTCACGGCGCTGTTCTCGAGGATCTGGGCAGCTCGAACGGCACTGTCAAGGATGGCGAGACGGTTCAGCGGGCTCTGCTCGAGCCTGGTTCCGTCTTCCGCATCGGCAAGACACAGTTCCACTTCCAGACGAGGGGCGTGAGTGCGACCGGGACGCCGGAGGCGGGGAGATCCACCGTGCCGACGGGCGAGAGTGACCGTGAGGTCGCGGTGGACGGTGAGGCGGCGGCAGGGGCAGGACTCCTGGAAGACGACGGAGTCCTCGAGTTCGACATCGCCGGGTCGGAGACGTCGTCGTCGGAGTCACCGCTTCTCGAGGAGGACGGCTCCGGCGTCGGGGGGACCGACGTCGTGCCGGTCGAGCCGGCGTCCGCCGCGGAGCCGGTCTCGGCGGCCGGCGTCCTCGCGCGGCTGGAGCTTGTCGAGGGACGACTCGACAGCGCCATCGTCGAGATCTCCCGGGTGCCTTTTTCCGTCGGTCGGGCATCGAAGTGTGACTTGACGCTCGAGGATCCGCGCGTGTCGAACGCGCACGCGCACATCGTCCGCAAGGGTGACTACCTCGTCGTCCGCGATCTCGGCAGCCGGAACGGCACCTTCGTCGATGACCGGCGCGTCAAGAAGGGTGCGATCCTCGCGGAGGGCTCGCAGGTTCTTTTCGGTAACCATCTCTTCACCGCTCACCTCGACGACCCGAAGATCGCGGCGGCGACCGCGGTGAAGTCTGCGAAGCGAATCGCCAGGTCGGGCGGCTCGTCTTCCGGCGCCGCTCCGGTCGCGGTCTCAGGCGAGCCGGCGGTCGAGGCCGGCAAGCTCAGTGTCGACGTCGAATCGCTGCTTCGCTCCGACCGTCTCTCTCAGCTGCTGTCCGTCGCGGGGCTCGTTGTCATCGTGGTGGTGGTCGCGTACTTCGTCATCGATATCTCGGTGCGAGTGTTGTCGAACGATGCCGTCGATCCGGCCGGGGAGAACAACCTGGTGGAGAACTGGTCTTTCGAGACTCCGCTCCCCGAGGGGCCAGATCGTGCGACACCTGGATGGAGGTCGAAGGTCGGAGCGCCGGCCGGGCTGTCGATCACGTCGGAGGACGCGAGGGAGCCGGGAGCCGCCGCGTTGATGCTCAACGTCTCCGCCGTGGATGGTGAGAACCGCGGGCTCGGTGTCGCGGAGCAGGTTCGTACGATTGACGTCGGCAGCGGTCGGGCGTTTCTTCTGGAGGGATTCGTCGTCAACCGGAGCGCGTTCTTCTCGGGCATTGGTGTCGAGTGGTCGAGCGGTGATGGTGAGCGCTCGGCTGCCGTGGGGCGCAGCCTGTCGACGGGTGCACGCGACCGCGGCGAGTCGCTCGAGATCAGCCAGATCGTCGAGGCTCCGTCGAACGCGACCGTCGGGCGGCTTTTCTGCTACGCGGCCGGTCCCGGCACGGCGATCTTCGATCAGATCTCGTTGACCAGGCTCGAGACTGACCGCGATTCCAGGGACCTCGCCGGGGCGTGCGGGGACCGGGTCGAGGAGCACTGTGACCTCGATTTCGAGGTCGTGACGAACGCGACGCCCATTCTGGTGGGTCTGCGAGGCGGGGGCGGCTTCCACGTTCGCCGTGGTCCGCGCCTGGTGATCCCGGAGTTCTGGGCCGGGCTTTCGCTGCAGAACGATCCTCACTCGATCGGGCCGTACCTGTCCGAGATCGCGTTGCGCCCGGGAGACGGGGGACGCATCGTCTCGGACACCAACGCTCCGGATTTCGAGTCCCGTGACTTCGTGTCCTATGAGACGTCGGTGGGAGCCGACGCGTCGAGTGTCTCGATCCGCTGGCGTCTGGCGTCCGCGAGCAAGCCGGAGAGCGAGGATGGTGAGGCGCCGAAGGATGATCGCGCGCTGGTCGTGCACGTCCAGTCGCTCGACCCGCGACTGGCCGTCGTCGCCCACGGTGGCACCTCCAGCACGCGTATGCTCTTTGCTGACGTGCAGGGCGGCCCCTTCGTCGAGCTGGTGTTCGCAGAGGCGGAGTCGCGCACATCGTTCGACTTCTCCGATCCGGTGACGATCACCACCTCGCCCCATCCGGTCTTCTCCGGCCGCTCTCTGATGCAGATTGAGCCGGCCGACGGATCCTCCACGCTCGGCGTCGTCATCTCCCACGGCTCACGCAGGGAGGCGCAGTCTGCGCGGCTCGTGCTCAGCGAGGCGGAGCGTCTTCTGGGCGAGGGACAGCACGCGGCGGCACTGGCCGAGCTCAACAGTCTGGCGCGGCGATACCCGCTTCAGGAGACAGAGATCGCTCAGGCCGCCAAGCGTGTCGGTCGCTGGAACGCGGAGGCCGACAAGGTGGTCGAGGATCTCGACCGGGCGATTCGTACCTACCGGGAGAATCCGTCTGGCGTGGTCTTCGCGTCGCTGCTGGATCGGATCGACGGTCTTACGGCTCGCTATCGTGGCACGCCGAAGGCGGACTCGATCGCCGCGAAGGGCCGAGCGCTCGAGGACGGCAGGGATGCAGCCGACAGGGGCACACGGCGCGCGGCCCTCGCTCACTTGCTGCAGCAGGCCAACGAGCACTTCGAGAATCAACAGCTCGGGATGGCGGAGCTCTACCTGAAGATGGTTCTGGACACGGCGCCGACGTCAGGCGAGCTGCGTACACGTGCCGAGAACCTGCTCAGGCGGATCAAGACGCGACAGGGAACCGCGCGGGAGCGCCTGCTCGGGAGCTGACCATGGCGATTCAAAAGACCGCGGTAGGGGTGGACTTCGGCGCGGACACCATCAAGGCCGTGCGTGTACGGGTGGTGGGCAACGAGGCCAGGATCGACAGCGTTGTCTCGATTCCGCGGGGGGACGAGTTCGCCCGGGAGGATGTCGCGCAGCTCGCGCGAAAGTTGCGCGACGCGATGGTGGAGGCGGGAATACCGACGAAGCGGATCGTGCTGTCGATAGACGCGCGAGACTCGATCATTCGCTACAACCACGTGCCGCCGATGCCGGCGTCGAGACTCTCGGTGATCATGAAGTAGGAGGTCGAGTCGATTGGCGAGCGCATGGGGGAGTCGCTCGCGAGCGACTGTCGTGTCCTGCCGGTGATGCGCGACGATGGTGAGCAGACGGTCCTTCTCGCCCTTGCGAAGGAGGATCCACTCACCGAGTTCCTCGACGCGTTCGATGGCGCCGGCGTCACGGTGGCTGCCGCCGTACCCGCGCCGCTCGCCCTCTTCGGTGCGTGGGATCTCTTCGCGACGAAGATGGACATCGACTCGCCCGATGACGACCACGTCCTCGTCGTCGATCTCGGCCGATCGGGAATCAACGTCGCGTTGATTCTCAATAATCGTCTCGTCTTCGCGCGCTCCGGGTCTTTTGGCGGCGAGCTGTTCACCGAGGCGCTGGCGAGCGAGTTCGGGATCTCGCGTGATGACGCCGAGCGCTTGAAGGTGGCCAGGGGAGGGCTCGATGACTCCGGCCGCGGGGTCGACGATCGCACCGTAGGGCCTCTTCGCAGCACGGCCGGGCAGCTGCTGGGCTTCGTTCAGTCGTCGATTCGCTTCGGCAGCAGCCAGACGGGTGTCAGTCTCCCTCCGGTGACGCGTCTCTGGCTCACCGGCGGCGGCGCGCGCCTGCGCGGGCTTCCCGAGTATTTGTCGGGCGGACTCGGACGCAAACCTTTCGAGGTCTTCGACCCGGCAGTCGCCGACGGTGGGCGCGTCTCGGTCTCGGTCTCTGACGGCAAGGACGGCGTGAGCGAGGCGTGCGTCGGCATGCCGCTCGGGCTAAGCGCGATCGGCCTGCTCTCGGCGCGCGACGCGCAGGCGGGAACCGGCGTCAGCATCCTGCCGGAGAAGTACCGCCGGCAACGAGTCTTCCGCGAGCGTACACGCTGGTTGATCGCCGCGGCCGTGGTCCTGGTGGCGGTTCTGGTCGCCCAGTTCGTGCAGGGCTGGACCGTGCGCGGGCGTGCTGCCGAGACTCGCACGCGGATCGGGGAGCGTCGCGAGGAGCTCGATCGCAAGGTGGCACAGCGGGATGGCTGGATAGCGACGAGCTCCCGAACGCGCGCGCGAATCAACCGCATGCTGCGGGAGGGGGAGCCAAGCGCATTTCAGGCCTTCATGCTCGACTTTTTCGCCAGGAATCTGCGTCCCGAGATCCAGCTCGAGCTGGTCAATCTCGAGGTCGAGACCGTCGAGAATGAGGAGGCCGGCAGCTATCGTAACCGCTACGTGCTGCTGGTTCGCGGGCGGGCCAACAACGAGAAGGGGCGTGCTCACGACTGGGTGCTGGATCTCCAGTCCCGAATCAAGCAGGAGGAGCGGGTGAGGGACGCGAAGGTGCAGAACACTCGCGTCGAACGTTCGGCCTGGTACAGCTTCGAGCTGTTGATCGAGCCGCAGTACGTATCGATTTGAGGCGCCGAGAAAGGGTCGCAGGGAAACGACGTGAATCTCAAGGATTTCTGGCTCGACAACAAGAAGTTCCTTCTGGCCGTGGGCGCTGCGCTCGTCGTCTTCCTGGCGATTCGTGACTTCGCCGTCGGCTTCATGGAGGACGCCGATCGCATGCGCAATTCCAGCCGCAGCGAGCGGCGCGAGCTCATCGCGCTGCACAAGGATCTGCGCAACAGCTACTGGGTCGAGCAGGCGAAGGTCGAGCAGTACGAGAAGCAGGAGACCAACCTGAAGAAGGCACTGTGCATGGCGGAGGTGGACGGGCTCGACGGTGGCAACGAGGATCAACTTCGGGTCAAGTTCGACCAGGCGATCTCTCGAGTCTGGCAAGCGGTCCAGCAGGACGCCAACCGTGCCGGAATCCGTCTGCCTCCGCCGATCTCCTCGCAGGACGATTTCGTCGTCGGCTCGGAGGATGGCGTTCGCGAGTATCGCGTCTATTACTCGTACCTGCGCGTCGTGCAGCTGGCTCTCGAGGCTCTCGTGAAGGCGCGTGTCACCGAGATCGAGCAGCCGGAGGTGATCCCGCCGGAGTCTCTCCCGGTGGCAGACCATGATGGCGAGATCGTCTGCGTCTACCACGGTGTGCAGATAGGTGTGCGTGGAAGCTACGCGAGCATCCTGAAGGTCATCGAGCTCGTGCAGGTCGACGGGAGCTTCCTGCAGGCACGGCTGCGGAATCTGCGTGCGATCGGCTCACGGGAGTCCGAGGAGAGGCTGCTGCGCGGAGAGATCGAGTTTCACGGTATCGCCCTCGTCGAATCGAAGGAGGAGCCCGGCGAGAGCGGGGGACGGAGACCCCGCCGTGGTAACAGGCGCAGAGCGAGGTGACTCGATGAGCTTCAATCGAGAGAAAGTCGCGTTCGCGATCGCCGTCCTGGTCTTCATGGGCGGTGTTTACAGCGTCGTCGTGAGCTTCGTCAGCCCCGCTCAGCAGGTGCGAATCCCGAAGGTGGAGCTGCCTCGTGGAGAGCGTGAGCTCTTTGCGCCCGAATATCGTCGTTATGTTGCGGTCGAGGGCTCCGAGCGCAGTCCCTTCAGCTTCTCGGAGGGTTGGCAGCCGCTCGACACGGTTCCACTGCCCGGGCCGCCACTGCCGAGACGCGTCCGCGTCTTGCCGCTGCTTTCGGCGAGTGTCCCGGCCGAGGAGGGCGGACTGCTCTTCGAGTCGAAGCCGCCGGCGGAGAGTGACGGTGGACCATCCGATGCGGGAGCCGGGACCGGGGCCGGATCCGATGTGATCGACACGGGAGATGGATCATGATGGTTCGACCCACAGCGATCGCGATCATCTGCACGTCGATGACGACCGTCTTCGCCGAGGCCCTGCGTCCTCCCGCCGACGAGGTGAGGATCCGGCACCTGGATCGGGTCATTCGCGTCGACGGTGAGATCGTCGAGTGCAGGATCCTGACGCCGGACCCACAGGTCGGTCAGAAGATCCGGGTTCGCATTCGCACCGTGACGACGGATCTCGACGCCAGCACCTTCAAGGAGATCATCCCACGTCGCACGGCCGGACAGGCCTATGCGAACTGGGTCCGCTGGCTGCGTCGTGCTCGGCGCGAGGGTGGCGCGGTGTCGACTCTGCGTCAGCGCGCCGAGGCGGAGACCGCACTCGCGAGCTGGTGCGGCACGCCCCATCCGGAACTCGGAGGTGAGCCACCGATGCCGGACGCGGAGTTCGAGCACCGCGTCAAGGCCGCGACCGCCGACCCGACTCTGGCCGGCGTCTGGCCGCACGTGATCGCTGGTCTGCGATTCCGCGTCGGGGTCGACGAGATCAGCGACGAGCAGCTCGACGAAGAGGTCACCCTTTACCTGTCCGCGATCCAGGCCGGCTACGAGAGTCCGGACATCGACCATCGTCTCGGTCTTCTTCTGGCGCGTCGGCTGCGGGTTCCCGAGCGGGCGACTCCGTATCTGGAGCGCGTGCTGCGAGCCCCGGGCAAGGGTGGCTCGGCGAACTCAGGACAGCGGCGGGAGGCGCGAGCGACGCTGGCCTCGATCCTGGTGTCGCTGGGGCGTCACGACGACGCTCTCGCGCTCTACGCCGAGGATCTCGGTGGCGATCTCTCGGCGCCGGAGAGCTTCGTCGCTCTCCGGGAGTCCGGGGAGATACTGGTCACTGTCGGCACGTCCGAGAGCATCGCACTGGCGCGGGAGCGGTTCGCGCTCGCCGCGAAGCTGCAGCCGGATTTTGCCGAGATCGAGCTCGAGCTCGCGGCGCTCGACTACGCCGGCGGGGATTACAAGGAGGCGTCCGAGCGCCTCAGGCGCTACCTCGCACAGGTTCCTTCGGACCTCGGCGCGCAGGTCGACATGGCCCTCGTCCACATCGCTCTGGGGAAGCTCAACCGCGCCGGCAAGGAGCTTTCGGCGCTGGTCTCGGGTGACGTCGCGGGGGAGACCGAGGTGCGTGCGCACCTCGGGCTGGGTTCCATCGCCGAGCTCCGCGGCAACGATGACGTCGCGGCCGCACAGTATCGCAGGGCGCTTGCGCTGGATGGGGATCATGTCGTCGCAGGCCTGCTTGCCGCGACGGTCGGTGTTCGCCAGGGAAGAGGCGATGACGCTCGCGAGATTCTCGAGAAGTTGCTCCTTTCGCATGCCGAGAGCCGAGCCGTCTTCGGGGCCTGCTCTCTTCTGCTCGCTCTCGTCGATGAATCCAGCGGCGACGGGGCGAAGGCCGCTGCGCGGCTCGAGTTTGCGGCGGACACTCGACCGAACGACGCCAGCGTGCTCGAGATGGTCGGGGTCGAGCTGCTGCGCGAGGGCAAGCTCGATCGCGGCTTCGGGTATCTCGTTCGCGCCAACGAGCTCGACTCCGGACGGCCTGCGACTCTCAGCGGGCTCGGCTACTACCACTATCAGCAAGGTGCACGGGAGCAGTCGGCGAAGCTCTTCGACGAGTCGCTGACGGCGCTCGGAAGGGGGGAGCCCCGCGGCCCCGATGCGCCGGACCGGCGTCGTTTGAAGGCCTATGCGACCGACGCCCGGGCTCTCATCCGGGACCTGGAGGTCCTGCAGGTGTGGATCGATGAGTTCGAGGGCGAGGATGGCGGACCGGTCGACGGATGGGAGGAGGTCGAAATCTACGGTATCGAGGTCTCCTTGCAGGAGTCGCGGGTCGAGCTGAAAGGACGACAGCAGAAGACTTCGGACGGCGAGACGGGTATCCGGCTGTTGCGGAACTACCGTAGCTCGGACGTGGAGCGTGTCTCGGTGCGTGTGAGGATCGACTCGGGCATCGTGTCGCCGCTGTTGCGACTGGGCGGTCCGCAGGGGTCGCGAACCTCGCTCGCCGCGCTCGAGGTCTTTCGCGACCTCGACGGCAAGGTCAAGTTCCGCGCGCGCAACTCGCGCGGCGAGTGGATCGAGGCAGAGACGCCGGATGCCTCGGAGGATCCCGACGGGACGGGAGGCGTGTCGGTGAACGCGGACGAGCTGGTCTACACCGGTGGCGTGCCCTGGCCCGACGATCAGCAGTTCCACACGCTCGAGATCCGTCGGGCGCAGGGTAAGAGAGCGTCGTTGAAGCGAGGCGTCTTCGACGTGTTCTTCGACGGTGAGTCGGTCGCGCAGAACGTGCCGGTTGCCGGGATCTCGACCCGGTACGAGCTCGGCGTCTACGCGCGCACCGACGCGCTCGAGAACGAGTATTCGATCACGGTCGACGACTTCAAGGTCTTCCGTGTCAACCGCCGGGGGAGGCGCAAGAACTGATGCGAGCGGCGACAGGATCGATGCGAGGAGACAGGGATTCCGGGGGCTTCACGCTCATCGAGCTCCTCGTCGTGATCTCGATCATCGCGGTCCTTGCCGGGCTGTCGGCCTGGGGGCTCATGCGCGCCAGGGTGCGCGGAAAGGAGGGCGCGGTGAAGACCAACCTCATCGCGCTGAAGTCGTCAATCGAGCAGTACATGACCGAGCACGGCGACTACCCGCCGAGCTCGACGGAGGCCCTGGGGTTCAAGGGCAACGGCCTCAATGACGGGATCGAGACGCTGCTCGTGTCGCTGCAGACGGGCAAGCGCAACGGCCCGTTTCTCGGCGACCTCGATCCGGAGCAGCGATCCAACACCGACTCCGACGCGCTGTCGAAGACCGCCGCGAAGAAGCTCAGGAGGAAGATCGACTGGACCCGGCAGAACGACCGGCTCTTCGAGTACCACGACCAGTGGGGAAACCCGGTCGTCTACATTCACAACCGTGATTACGGCAAGACGTTCAGGATCGAGAAGGTCGATGGCGAGATCGTCGAGGTCCGGGCGGCGAAGGATCCCGAGACCGGCGGCTATTTCCTGCCCACCGGTTACCAGCTCTTCTCGCTGGGCTCCGACGAGGTTTTCGACGGCGGGGACGGAGACGACATCTGTCACTGGAAGAGCTGAATGCGTGGAGGGAGCATCCCCTTGTCCCGGAGCGGATTCACGATTATCGAGCTCCTCGTGGTCATCGCGATCATCTCGCTTCTGGCCGGGCTCTCGGCGGGCGCGTTTCTCACGGCTCGCCGTAATCACCGGCTCGCCGCCGCCGCCGGGGAGCTTCAGGGCCTCCTGCGAGCGGCGCGCAACACGTCCGTGTCGTCGGGGACGCCGTCATTCGTCGTCGTCGATCCGTCGACTCGGCGGGTCTGGGCGCAGAGCTTCGAGACCGCTGGCGAGTGGAGCTTCGAGTCCGTCGGCGGTGACGGCGAGGTTCGCGACTTCGTGATGAGCGGCGGCTCCGTCGTCGAGGGGCGTCTCGGCAGTGGCGTCAACTTCGAGGGCGAGGGGGGCCACGTCGACTGTGGCGTCCGTCCGGCGTACGACCTGCGTGCGGGAGTCGTCATCGAGGCGTGGGTACGCCACCACATGGAGCACCGTGTGAAGCCTCCTCGCTCCGATCGCAGCCGGAAGCGGCCCCGTCTGACCGGCAAGCGAAGGTCGGTCGTCGACGAGGAACGATCCTTCACGATTCTCGAGAAGAAGGGGTCGTACTCGCTGGAGCTCACAGAAGAGGGCGCGCTGGTCGGGTCCATCGGCGACCACGTGGTGATCACCGAGGACGACGTCGTGGCCCCGGGGCGCTGGGTCTTCGTGTCGCTGCGCTACGATGGTCGAGCCCTCGACCTCGTCGCCGACGGTGTCGAACGCTCCACCTGGGCGCTGCGATCGGCCGAGCGCCTCGTGGGCAGGCGTCGCCACGAGCTGCCGGAAGAGATCCCCGTGACCGCGTCGCCCGTGACGATCTCATCGCCGCAGACGTCGTTTCGCGGCGACATCGACGAGGTGCGTCTGCGGGGACGGATGGATACCCTCGTCTACGAGATTCCCGACTTCTACCGCATCATCGGATGGAAGAAAATCGTCCATTTCGACCGGCGCGGTCACCTCGATGCGGCGTTTCACGAGAGTACGGTGCGCATCGTGCTGGCGGAACTCGGCGACGACAAGTTCGAGAGCGTCGACGAAGCGGCGGGAAAAAAGGCACGGCGTCGACGAAGCGAGGGGACGGCCGACTTCTCGCTCACCTACGAGGAGTGGCTCGATACCGAGGCCGGTGAGGAGATGCTCGATATTGACCAGCGTACCGCGGAGCGACGTATCGAGGATGGGTCGCTCGGGAGTGCCAAGAAGTTGTCGATCGAGATTGATCGCCTTGGAGTGATTCAATGATCTGGACGAGCACGTGGGCGGAATCAGTGCAAGCGTCGTCTCGCAGGGCGGTTGGCATCGCTCTGGTGATGGTGATCCTCGTGATCAGCGCGCTGGCGATCATCGGGGCTCCCTTCGTCGTTTCGATGATGCTCCATGACCGAGCGAGCCAGAACTTTTCGGGCGCCATCAAGGCGCGCCAGGCTGCCGAGAGCTACCGCAATCACGCGCGGGCTCGTCTGGAGCGTTCGCACGCTTCCGTGGAGTGGGAGGCGGAAAAGGATGCGCTCGAGGAGGAGCGGGAGCAGGGCGGCTCGCGACGCACGCGGCTCCTTGGCGGAGGTACTTCCCGGAATCGCATCGGTAGACGAACGAGTGGTTCGACGAGCAGCAAGGGCAGGGTCGGAGGCGGAGACCGTGGCCGTGAGGAGAGGGGTCGGCAGCTCCCCGAGGGCATGCGGGTCTCCAGCAAGGGACCCTCGGCGGTCCATCACGACTCTCCGGAGGAGATGAAGGTGTCGTTTCCTTCGACCATCGAGCTGCCGGACGATGCGCCGTCCGACCCGAACGCCGGTGATGACGGTATTGTCAGCTACCGCGATCCGCAGGGCATCACGGCGTCCGTGGAGGTCACCGATGAGCAGGGCAAGATCAACCTCAACAGCGCACCACCGACGCTGATCGCCAACGTCTTCGGCGTCGGTCAGCTCGCCAGGGCGCTGAAGGCCGGGGAGGACACGATTCACCTCGAGGACGCGTCGATGTTCCGCGGTGACGATGACCCGCTGACCATCGATGGCGCGGTCGTCGTCGTCAACGGTGACACCGGTCGCGCCGAGGCGCTCACCTACGGCGTGAAGAAGGGTGACTCGCTGTCCGGGATCTTCCGCGGCGCGTTCTTCTCGCCGGTGTCTTCTGGCGGCCTCCCGGCGGGCAGCTTCGTGTATGACCTCAAGGGCTGGAAGCTCGGGCATCACCGGTTCTGGTCGCCGAGATACGGCGGGTTCCATCCGAAGCGACTGACCGAGATGCGCTCGGTCGAGGCGATGCGCGAGATCGCGCACTGGCAGCTGGCGTCGCTGTTCCTCAACCGGATTCACGGCGGCGGTCTGACGAAGGACCTCCTCGCCCGGGCCGGCGTTCGTGCCAAGGGGCTGGCGAAGGTCGGGTTCGATCCGTCGATTTTCGACGACCCGATCGAGCGCATGGATGTTCGTGAGCGCAGCGCGTACCGTCGCGCGAAGAGCGCGCTGGCGAAGCAGCGCTTCGACAGTCGCCTGCTCAAGCGTCTCGAGGAACGACGCGGCCCGCATCAGGTGCTAGAGCTCGCCACCCGTCTGCGTGGTGCGAAGCGCCGTGAGGTCAAGAAGGTCGAGAAGGACGTCGAGCGCCTCCTCGCGCAGGAGAAGAGCTCGCGCAGGAAGCTCGATCTGGACTCCAGGCACGCCAAGCGGGTGCTGAACCACCTCGCGGAAGTCTACGAGATCGCCGGCATCGAGACGATCCTGCCGGAGGACCTCGAGTATCACCGTGACGCGTTCACCGTCAGCTCACGACGGGCGACCCGGTGGAGCGAGCCGCAGGCGCTCATCGGCGACCTCTCGACGACGGGTCCGACCTACTCCGTCGGCGTGCCGAGAGCCTCCGATTTCGGCCCCGGGACCATCGTTCGCCTCCGGCGGCACGATTCGCGTGAGCGATCGGAGTTCAACGTCGTGACCAAGTCGGCAGGCGCGCAGACCGGTTCCATCGAACTCGCATATCCGCCACGCTCCTCGTACAAGGCGTATCGAGGCACGGTCGAGGCGCTGGAGCGTCATTTCGTCAACGTCAACTCCGCTTCGCGCCGCGTGCTGCGCGCGGTCTTCACCGGCGTGCGCGGGCTCGACAGGAAGTCGGTGGTGACGCCCTACGAGGCGGACCGGCTCGCGGGTGTCGTCTACGCCGCTCGACCCATCGAGAGCGCAGAGCAGCTGCTCGGTGTCTTCACCAGTGCGGCGGGCTCGGATGTGATCGACGACATCGATGTCGACCCTCTCTTCATCAACGCGGTGCAACCGAACAGCTACTTCCTGGGCTCCTCGACGACCGGCTTCGTTTACGCGACGGGCGACTCGTACACGATCGAGTCGCGCTCGGTCCTGCGGTCGCCGGCCGGCAAGGAGGTCGCGCACGCGCGTTTCCGCGAGATCGTCGACGTCTCCCCGGCGGGTGTTCGTCAGACGGGGCTCGTCAGTCAGGTGGACTTCACCGCCGGCGTCTACCTGCGCAGTCCGCATCACTCCCCTCGCTTTCCCGAGGTCAACCATCGCTTCCTGCTGCGCTTTCCCGGCAGCCTCTCGCATCTGATGCAGACCCGGCCATTGCTCCTTCATCGTCAGGAGCGTGTTTTCGCGGGCGCTGATGTCAGCTCGCTTCGACTCTTCACGTCGCAGACGCCACAGAAGAGCCTCGAGGAGTTCACCTCGGGCGAGGTGATGCGGTTCGAGGACACGTACGAGGGGCTCGAGCTCGAGCGTGGCGAGCCGTACGTGATCGAGATCCCGAGCCAGTCGGGTGGAGCCGGGGGCGGCGTGGGTGGGCTCGATAGCGAAGGGAGCGCGGACCTGACGACGGTGCCGGCGGGGTTCGAGTTCTGGGTGAGGATGAAGACCTATCCGGTCGCGCGTTCGCGCGACGGGTTCTACAAGCTTGTCGATTCCGGTGGCGGCGATCCTGAACGCAACCGCCTCGTTCTTCTCTACGACGACTCGCGTGGTCGAGTGCTGTTCCGCATCTACGACAGCGCGTTTCCCGACCCGTTGCTGAGGAACGACCGGGAGAGCGGCTCCTTCCTGGAGATCGAGGCCCTGCGTCCACTCGAGCTCGACGTCTGGTATCACATCAAGCTCGTCTGGGACGGTGTCTTCGGGGGCGGTGCGCAGCTCTTCGTCGACGGTGTGCCGGTGGGGAAGGACAACCTGTCGTCGGAGCTGACGGGGGCGATTCCCGCCACCGGGACGGTCAACTCGATCAGCGTGAGGGACGCGAGCAAGTTTCCGCCGCAAGGGTCCGTTCGCGTCGGCGCCGAGATCTTCGAGTACGTCGGTCGCAGCGGCAGCACTCTACGCTTGCGGCAGATGCCGCCCAGTCACTGGAAGCCTCTTCCCATGACCGGGTTTTCGGGTGCCGGCGGCTTGCCGGGATCCGGCGCCGGGAGCGGCGACAGCAGCGGCTTTGGAGCTCCTGGTGGTGTCACCGGCGGCGCGACCGGCGGAGGCGCCGGTTCTCCCCAGACGGCGCAGCGGGACCTGCGGGTGCAGAATGGCCGCGGCTCGGCCCCTACTGCGCACGCGCCCGGCGAGCTCGTCACGCTTCACGGCTACTCCCTCGAGATTCGCCGGAAGATCAGCCCTTCCACCGTGCAGGTCGCACAGGGGGCTCCGAGTGTCGAGAGACAGGTCGGCGATGGCGACGCCCAGACGATGGTCTGGGGACCGGGTGGGCTCGCCCTCGCCGAGCCGCTCCATGCGTGGAGCTTTCCGACCTCCGTGGAGTCGAGAGTCGTGCACTACTTCTGCCGCTTCGGAGGTCAGAGCGAGAGTCCGTTTCCGGGTATCGGCGGCAACAGCTGTCGTCCGCCGGGAAACGTCGATCCCGGGGGGCTCCCGGGTGGCATTCCCGGCGGCGGCAACGCCGGAGGCGGCAACACGGGCCCTGGCGATTCCGGGGAGATCGACGAGGAGGCCGGTGGTATCCCGGCGCGCGGCTGGGTGATCGTGCCTCTGTTCAAGCTGGCGGGAGCTTCCGGGCTTCCGGGCGGCGTCGATCTGCCCGGTGGCGTGGAGATTCCCGGTGGCGTCCCGGGTGTGCCGGGCGCCGAGGGAGGGGCCGGGCCGGGCGGCGCTCCGCGACCCATCTACACCGGTCAGCTGCCGGACTTCGCCCGCACGACGGCCGACTACTTCCAGTCGAAGGGCGTCGTCTTCTTCCAGGGGCGCACGTGGCGCTATCAGCGCGAGGCCTTGCCGGCCGAGTACGCGGCACTCCTGCAGGAAGACCCCAAGGTCCAGCAGCCGCCGGCGGTCGGTCTGCGGCTCGTCGGGCCCTATCCCGGCGGCGTCGGGGGAGTGCAGGGGCTCACCGTCGGGGGCAACCAGGGCGAGGCGCCGGTCGACAACGAGGGCCGTGAACAGGGGCCCGTGCTGCAGCTGTCGCTGCTGGCAAACGGTGCTCCGACCCAGCGCTATCCGTCGACGGGCGTTCTCGAGGTGCGTGGAGTGCCGTCTCCGTGGGAGCTTCAGGCCGGACGTCCGAGTCTCCTCGGCGGTCCGCTGATGGGGCAGCATCCGGACGACACTGTCGAGTGGCTGCGTTACGTCGCGATCGAGGAAAACCTGTTTGTCGGACGGCTGTCGCAGGACTCGAACTTCCGCGGCTACCCGGTGCGCGAGCGCTACAACTATCTGAAGAAGCAGCTCGACCATCCCGGCGGTCAGCCGCTGCGGCTCGTCATGGAGCTCAGCGAGGGCGGCGCCGGCTGGGGAGACTATGTCACCATCGTGACGAACGATCCGAACGTCTACGAGCCGGGCATGCGCCGTGTTTACAAGGCGTTCGAGCACGAGGACGGGCGCTTCTTCGTCTCTCTCGTGGACGTCGACCAGAACGGAAAAGAGATGTCGATTTCTCGCGGTACGTATCGCAACGCGTACTTCCGCGCGATGAATCCGCGACTCGTGAAGTTCCCCTCCTGGGGCTTGCCGCAGATGGGCACCGGCAACCTGACGCTCTTCGGCGACGGGCAGGCGATCCGGGTGCAGGGCGGTGGCGGCAGCGCCGGCGGGAGTGTGAACCAGCGCAACCGTCCCGACATGAGCGCACGGCAGGATGACGACGAGTCCACCGGCATCACGATCGATGAGGTTCGTCGGTTCGAAAACCGCCGCATCGCGGCGGACCCGATCTTCAAGACACGCGCGCGCTTCGCGCTCGTTCCGCTCAAGGGTGGCCGGGTTCAGGTCGGTGGCAGCGCCGGTCGCATGTCGATCGGAGGCGCGATCCCGAAGACGCTGTCGATCTCGCGCTCGAGTCCCGTCGATATCTACGTCGTGACGGTCTCGACCGAGCGCAGGGGGCCGACGATCTTCGCGCGAGGCCTGGACGACGGTGTTCTGCGCATCGGCTCCGAGCTGTTCTTCTTCGAGTCGGTGGAGGGCAGCGGTCAGCCGGGCAACGCGACGCGCGGCACGACGCGAGAGGGCGGCTACGATCCCAGCCTGGCCGGTGAGACCACGAATCAGCTCCTCGCGCCTCTGAAGGAGCGCCTCGGGGAGTCTCGGATGACGTACGAGCGCATCCAGACGAGTGCCATGAGCGGCCACTTCGAGCCGCAGGGATTCGCGTCGTTGCGCGATGCCGACCCCGAGCGTGCCGACTTCTTCGAGATCTTCTACTACGGAGGAAAGGGCGGCGGCTTCACCGATTGTCTGCGTGGCCAGTTCAACACTCCCTACCTTCAGACCTCGAGCCGCTCTGCGGGGCAGATCCGGAACGTGACGCAGAGGCTGCGTCTGATCGGACGCTCGCTCCTCGGCACCGAGGCCCGGACTCACGGAGTCGGCGCTCCGGTGGCGCTGGTCCCGTACCTGACGATGTCGCCGATCACCGGACCGATCACCGACTCGGGGCTTCCGGTGAAGCGCCCGCAGCTCTTCGCTGACGGTGGTGGCTACGTGCTGATCGACTCCGGCGTTGCCCGGCAACCGAAGGAGATCGTCACCCACACCGGCAGTCTCGGAGAGGGGCAGCTGCTCCTGCCTCTCGACCAGCGCGGGGAGCGTTGCCTGCGCGCCCGCTTCGGCACACAGCCGCTGCGTGTCGGGCCGGACATGTTCGCGTATGAGCTGCCGTTTCGCTACTTCGACCGCTACGAGCCGGAGGTCGAGAGCGAGTCACTCGCCTTTCTCCAGAAGTCGTTCCGCGTTCCCGGCGCCTACTGGCGCAGCATCGAGTGGCGGGAGCGGGCCCATCGTCTGAAGAAGGAGCGCCTCGTGGACGTGATCATCGTCGGGCGTTTCGACGGCGAGCCGGACTGGGACGTCAAGGCGGACGAGCGGGGTAGCGAGGGCCTCTATCTCTTCGAGGCACGCGGTCGAAAGACGAAGGGGAGCGTGCCGCGTTTCGAGATCGATCGTCCGGCCGACGAGTTCGAGATTCGTGTCTACTTCCGCTACAAGTCCAGTGCGTACATGAGACTTCAGGGTGATCTCTACCGCGATGACTGGAAGCAGACGCCGGTGCTCGAGTCGCTGATCATCGAGTACGAGAAGGATGGCGCGATTGTGCGCCACGAGGAGCTTCCGCGTTGAGGATCTCTCGTCCACGACGCAGGGCATCGCGGCGGGCGGGGTACACGCTGCTCGAGATCCTCATCGCCGTCGGCATTCTGGTCATGCTCGGAGCGGGGCTGGCGACGATCATGACACAGGGGGTGTCCATCTGGAGGCGGGCGGAGAATCGAGGTCGCGTCTACGAGCAGGCGCGCATGCTCCTCGATCAGATTGCCGAGGATCTGCGCTCGACGGTCACAGTTTCGTCTGCCGACCAGGACAGTCCCTGGCTTCGCTTTCTCTGTGATCATGATGAGAACAACCGTCAGCGGCTGCGCTTCGTGCGCACGATCTCCGGCGAGACGGCGGATCCCATCTTGCGTGAGGGCGGGCAGTATCTCGGCGTCAAGACGCCGGCGACCTACGATGGTCTTCACGACGGATTCGAGGCCCGCGAGGGGCTCCTGGCGGCGCCTGGAGGTCTCATGGAGGTATTCTACGCTCGCGACCCGCGACCGGAGCGCGCTACCCTCTGGCGTGGGGTTCGAGCCCCTCTGGGGGGTTCGGGCACCTTCTTCGACGATGGAAACGTCGATTCGCGCCTTGCCGACGAGGCGGACGAGGCGAAGAGCGACGGCAGGGACGACGAGGCCGAGGGCAGCGGTCCCTTCGTCGCGGTGACCCGACAGCTCACGGTCGGCGTGCTCTACCTCGACTTCCGATTCTGGGGGCCGACGACGAACACGTGGGACGTTGCGGAGCTGCCGCAGGCGCGACCCCAGGCCGCGGAGGCGAGCGGTCCCCTTCTGCACTGGGACTCGACCCGTGCTCTGTTCGACTACCCCGGTGAGAACGGCGAGTTCACGTTCAGGGCACGGGAGGAGTCGCTCACGGATTCGACGGACGACATTTTTCCCGAGCGTGTCTGCGTGACGATCGTGCTGCGGGACGACGACCGGGAGTCACTGTTCCTCGCCGGCGCGATCAACAAGGCCGCGAAGACTCTGCGGCTGTCACGGGTCGTGTCGCTGCCGGATGACGAGCGGGACCGTTTTGTCTTGGTCGATGACGAGTGGATCGCGGTCGACTTGATCGTCGGTCGCACGGTGATGGTCGCACGAGATGGGCGCGGCGCGCGTGACTCCGGAGCAAGGTCCCACAAGGTGGGTGCACGAGTTGACGTCGGAGCGACGTTTCGACGCGTCGTCGAGCTGCCGGGGAGTCGGCGTGGTCGTGACAGGGCCGTGGGTCAGAAGGGCAAGCTCCGGAGGCGCAGCTCGTGATGTCTCTCTCGCGGGCGACTCGCATGCGCGATGGTGGCTTCTCGCTGCTCGAGGTGCTGATCGCGATGTTTATCCTGTCGATCGGTGCTGCGAGCGTGCTGGCGCTCTTCGCCGCGGCTGCGAGCACGCACAAGCGTTCGGTCGATCGAACACACTCGGCGCTTCTGGCCGAGAGGATGTTCTCCGAGATTCAGGGACGTTACGAGCCCGACATGACGGCCGAAGAGCTGACGGATCTCGTCGAGAGCGAGGTCTTGCAGCAGTGGGGAAACTACACGTGGGAGGTCTACCTCTTTCATCCGGGGCACCAGTCGACGCACCGCGACGGTCAGATCGGTGATGGTGGGGAGCAGTGGAGCGAGGACGAGCTCTTCGCGCGCATCATCGTCCGGTGGCAGCAGAAGGCGCAGGCTCGTTCGGAGACGTTTCACGCCATCTTGCTGCCGAGAAATGTCGGCGACGCGGTCGAGCGTGTCGGTTCGAGGGGAAGCAAGAGGAAACGTTCGAGAGGGAAGCTGGGAGCGAGTCCGTTCTGAGTCCGGGGCGTTCTTCGAGGGGGGATGTCGGGGTGGCTCACTCCGCGACGAGCAGGAGGACGCAGCGGCGCGCATCCGCGCCCGTCTTGATCATGAGGTCGGCGTCGTAGAGGCGCTTCAGCAGTCGGCGGATACGCGGCAGCGGTGTCGACTCGAGCTGGCGGACGAAGCGTGACAGGAAGGGCTTCCTGACGAGTCCTTCTCGCACCCAGTCGTCCGGGCCGGCGCCGGTGGTCCGGAGCGCATGAGCTCGTCGCAGCGAGCGCAGGCGCGAGAGGAAGGAGCCGATCAGCGGCAGGGCGATCGAGGAGGGCTCGAGGATCAAGGCGCCGCTGCCTGAGTGATGGCCCTTGTCGAAGAGCCGCTCGGTGGCCTGAACCGCTTCGCCGGTTCTGTGCTCCAGGACGAGGTCCACCACGGAGAACATGCTGTCCTCGCGCAAGTCTCCCGTGACGGCCAGCACCGTGTCGTCGTCGATGGCGTCGCGACCGTCCGTGGCGAGGTAGGTCTTGATCTTCTCGAGCTCCTCGTCGAGGACCCGGAGGTCGGAGCCGACGCGGTCGTGCAGCGTGAACGCGGTCTGTGGACCGAGGTCGAGCCCTTTGCTGCGAGCGTGGCGTGTCAGCCAGTGGGACAGCTCGCTGTCCCAGACGGGACTGCGCGAGTCCCAGGGCGGCGGGCGGTCGTAAGGCCGGGGACAGTCGACGATCCAGCCCCCGGCGGCGAGGGCCCTGGTGATCTTCAGTCGCTTGTCCAGCTTGCCGGAGAGCTCGAGTACGAGGTGGCCGCTCGGGAAGCCGGACTCGACGAAGGGGAGCAGGCTCTCCTTGTGGAGACGCAGGAAGACGTCGGCGCGTTCGACGATGACGAGCCGGCGTGGGGACAGGAAGCTCGGTGTGCGCAGATCGTCGAGAACCACGTGGAGTGGCAGGTCACTCTCGTTGCTGTCCGAGGTGGGGCCCTGGTAGCGACGTATCTCACGTGGACGGTCGCCGAAGAGCTCGTCGCTGAAGCGCGTCAGGATCTGATCCTTGAAGAGCTGCGCGTCCCCCGCGAGGACGGTGACACCCGGCAGCGCGGGCCATTCGTCGCGCGATATGAGCTCCTGGGCGCCGACCGAGGTCGAGGCTTTGCCCTTGTCTTTGCGGGAGGGGGCCACGGGGTGGAGGCTTCTCTATCCGTGGTGCTGATGAACGCTGTGGACGACGCGGATGCACTGATCGTGGACGAGCTCGAGCTCGAGCTCGTGGGCGATCTCGACGGCTCGAGGAGAGGATACACCGGGCTGCAGCCAGACGCGAGACAGTCCGAGGCGGGCGCAGTCTGCGAGAATCCGGGGGACTGCCTCGGGGCGGCGGAAGACGAGGACTGTGTCGATGCGGTCGCGCGTGTCGACCGGAAGGTCGTCGAGAGAAGGGTAGCAAGCCGCGTCGAGGGCCTCGGAGTGTGCGGGGTTGACGCCGACGATGTCGAAGCCGTTGCGCTGGAGGTAGCGTGACACGGTGAAGGAGTCTCGCGCGGGATCGGTCGACAGTCCGACGACGGCGACGCTCCGCGGTGAGGCGATGATTCGGCGGGCGAGGTCGTTTGACATTCGAGGTCCGAGGTCCGAGGTCCGAGGTGGAGAAACGAGGATCCGGGATCGAGGCTTTCAGCCGCCGAACTGTCGCAGGACCCGCAAGACCTCACCGGGCTCGTCGAGCTTGGTCAGCGCGTCGATGGTCTCCGGGTCGAGCAGCGCCGTGGCGAGGGAGCGATAGACTCTGAGGTAGGTGCGATCGTCGTGGGGTGGCGCGGCCATCGCGAAGAAGAGGCGAACAGGCTGGCCGTCGGGGGCTTCGAAAGGGAGTCCGTCGTCAGAGCGTCCGAAGGCCATCGAGAAGGACCGTACCTGAAGGGTGCGGGCGTGGGGGATCGCGAGCCCTTGACCGAGTGCCGTGCACGTCATCTGCTCGCGATCGAGCAGGTCCCGGGCGAGTCGTCGAAGGTTCGTCACGTTGCCTCCGAGATCGAGGAGCTCGCCGAGCTCGCCGAACAGCTCCCGGCGGACACGCTTGATGTTGCGCGGGCTGTCCGGCTCGTCCCCATCCTCGAATCCCCCCGGCGGCACGCCGCGGGTGTGCAGGTCGAGACGGATGGAGTCAGGATGCAGAAAGCGACGGAAGTTCACGGTGGGGGCAACCGGATCGGGAGTCCTTGCTCGCGACCGCCGGTGGACGACGGAAGTCACCGGGAAAGCGGCGATTATAGGGCGTCAGCGGGAGCCGCGGTACCGTTGACTTGGGAGAACCGACGCACTACGATGCCGGGCTCTCTGCGGCGGAAGCGCCGGAAGAGACCGAGAGTGGCCTCGTAGCTCAGTTGTATAGAGCGGCTGTCTCCGGAACAGCAGGTCGCAGGTTAGAGTCCTGCCGGGGTCACCA
>CAYMLL010000047.1:0-32125 GCA_964390645.1 uncultured Planctomycetia bacterium
TCTCGTCCTGGTAGCGGATGGCGAGCAGCTGCGAGCTCATGAAGCTCGTGCACATGTAGATCATTCCGTGACCCTGGACCGGCTTCGGGACGATGGAGAAGCCGAGCACGCCGTAGTTCAGCTTCCAGAGCTCTTCGCCGCTCATCGGGTCGTAGCCGTAGACCCAGTCAGCCGCCGGCGAGACGACGACCGTCTTGCCGTCCATCTCGACGAGTAGCGGTGTCCCGTACGCCTTGTGCTTCTGGATGTCTTCGCGCAGCTCTCCGCTGCGGTCGGTCTTCCAGGCCACGGATCCGTCTCGCGTGTCGAGCGCGGCGATGAACTGTCGATCGCTGCCGTCGAAGTGGATGATGAGACGGTCCTTCCAGAGGACCGGAGAGCTGCCAGGGCCGTTCTCGTGGTTGATCTGCAGCTTCTGGTTGCGCCAGAGAACTTCCTGTGTGCGGGTGTCCAGGCAGGCGGTGCCGTTCGTCCCGAAGTGACAGAAGAGCTTGCCGTCGGCGATGATCGGCGTCGGCGACGCGAAGCTGTTGAGCGTGTGGATCGGATCCGGATTCTCCCGGATCAGCACCTCGATATCATGTCGGAGCTCGCCGCTTCTCTTGTCGACACAGACCGCTCGCAAGGTCAGCTTGCCGGCAGTGTTCAAGGGTTGGGAGTTTTTCGCTGCCGCGAGGAGGCGCTTCTTCTCTTGCGGCGACAGCGGGGACTCGATCGCGGTGGTCACCCAGATCTCGTCGCCTTCGATGACGGGCGACGACCATCCCTTGCCCGGAATCGCCGTCTTCCACGACACGTTCTTCGACTCGCTCCAGCGGGTCGGCAGGCCCGAAGTCTCGACGTGCCCCTGACCGCCGGGACCGCGAAACCGACGCCAGTCCTGAGTCTTCGACGGTTCGGCTCTGTCCGGCCGGCCGGCCGTCGATGCCCCGGTCGGTTTCCGGTTCGCTCCGTTGCGGGGCTGCCCGGGCTGCTGTCCGGGTCCGCTGGCATCCGGGTTGCCGCACGACAGGACCACGAGGATCACCGGCAAGCAGACGGTTGTCGGTCGCATGAGACTCCTTTCCTTCTCGAGCTTCACTTGTCGGATTCCGGACCGCTGATTGTAGCGCAAGGAGATCGCGCGTCGACGCGGATCCGGGCGCGATGCCTTCCGGGCACGGCGCGCGGGCTGGAGGCACACGTGGATTCACCGCGAGAGCCTGCCGTGAGAGTTCGCGACGGCTCGTTCCCGGGCCCGGGCTCTTGCGTTAGACTTACGGCGACGTTGGCGTGCGTCCGGCGTGCGTCCGGCGGCCTGACGCGGGGGCGTTCCGGAACTCGAGAGACCGCCGGCTCTCCGGAGGAAAGAGATGACCATGAGCGCTGTCCGCTTCCGTCTCCTCGTCGCGGTGGCACTCGCGGCGATTCTGGTCCCGGCGTCGGTTTTCCGGGGGACTGCGTTGCGGGGGTCGTCGAAGGGACTCGCTCGGGACGACAAGAGGCCCGCGTCCGAGCCCGGTGGCGCTGCGAGGCGGGCAGCCAGGCGCTACTTCGAGCAGCACGACGCGAACCGCGATGGGAAGCTTTCACGCGGGGAGTTTCCGCGCCGCCTGCGCGAGGTCTTCGACCGCGTCGACGCGGACGGAGACGGTCTCGTCACGCTCGAGGAGGACATCCGCTACCGCCGCCAGCGCACGCACGGACAGGCGGATCGGCAGCGCTCTCGCGAGCTCCCCGAGGGATTCGTCGCCCGTCGTGATATCGAGTACGCCAGGGTCGGCGACATCTCCTTGAAGCTCGATCTTTACACGCCGAAGGAGCCCGTGGGCAAGCTTCCCCTGATCGTCTGGATCCATGGAGGCGCCTGGCGGGCGGGGAGCAAGAGCAGCTGCCCGGCGTTGCGCTTTCTCGAGAGGGGCTTTGTCGTCGCGAGCATCTCCTATCGCCTGAGCCAGACGGCGATCTACCCCGCGCAGATCCATGACTGCAAGGGCGCCATCCGGTGGCTGCGCAAAAGCGCGTCGGCGTACTCGATCGACCCGCAGCGTATCGGAGTCTGGGGCTCCTCGGCGGGGGGACACCTGGTGGCGCTGCTGGGAACCTCCGGGGACGTCGAGGAGCTCGAGGGCGAGGTCGGCGTCACCGGCATCTCGAGCCGTGTGCAGGCGGTTTGCGACTTCTCCGGGCCGACGGACTTCCTGCAGATGGACGCGCACTCGAAGCCCGGCGCGCCGATCGTCCACGACGCTCCGGACTCGCCCGAGTCGCGGCTGGTGGGCGGACCGATCCAGGAGAACCGGGAGAAGGTGGCGCGGGCGAATCCGATCACCTTCGTGTCCGGGGACGATCCGCCGATCATCATCTTCCACGGAGACCGGGACCCGCTCGTGCCGCATCACCAGAGTGTCATCCTGCACGACGCGCTCGAGAAGGCCGGTGTCGACGTGACCTTTCGCACGGTGAAGGGGGCCGGCCACGGGTTTCGCGGGCGCGAGAAGGTCGACGTCGAGGTCGACGCATTCTTCGACAAGCACCTGAAGCCGAGGGTGCCACCGAGGAGGAGTTGAGCGGACGCGGAGCGGGGTCGGCTGCTGTTCGCGGCCCGGTGTCGTTCGCCCGGCAGGCGCGCTCGGTCCGGTGGACACCACGGTCAGTCGTCAGGTGGACGGCGAGGCGTCCGGCTCTTTTCCCGGGACGACCGACTTCGAGCTGCGTGCGCCGCGCGCCGGCGCTCGGGCCTGTCCACGGAGCTCGCGGGCCGAGAGCGGGGGGCCCGGGCGTGGCTACGGGGTACCGACCGCCCTGCTCGGTGATGGAGGCGGACCGCCGAGGCCCCCGGTCTGGCTGCTCGCGACCCTGGAGGCCCACCGCAGAGACCGGACTCCTTCAGTGCGGGGGAACGAGACGGGCGGATCGAGCTCACCGATGGTATCGTGACGCTGAACTCCCTCTTCCTCGGAGGTGGGCCCCCGGGTTCGCCCGGACACGAGATCGCGGCGCTGACCCGGACGCTCCGGAGTCCCCTGGTGATCCGGGATGCGAGTCGTATGCGGAGTGTTGACGAGAAGGTCCCTCGGCAAGGGAAGGTTCTGGAATTCGGTGTGCGAGAGTCGGGGTGGTCACATGACGAACCAGGAGCCCGCTTCTTGACTCGAGTCACCCTGATCATCGTTCTGTCGGTGCTGTTCACAAGGCCGCTATGGGCGGAGCACCGGGTGGCGCTCCTTATCGGGAACGCGGCGTACGAGCGGACCGCGCCGCCGACGTCTCCGCACCCTGATCTCCAGGCTGTTCGAGCCGCGTTGGCCCGACGGGGTTTTCGCACGACCGTCCTTCGGGATCTCGGAGCCCGGTGTCTCGCAGAGGCGCTCGAGCGATTTGCGGCCGGTGTTCCGACACGGGGGACGGCGCTAGTCTACTACCGCGGGTACGCGTTCGAGGGCGAGAGGGAGGGCAGGAAGGCCAGCTTCCTTCTCCCGGTCGATGCCGGCGCGAGGAGCCCGGGAGAGATCGGCGAGAGTGGCTACCGTGTCACGGATCTACCCGCGTTGCTGCATACGAAGAGCGGTGCCGGTCGCCAGATCGTTCTGGTGGACGGCGTGTCCCACCCCGACCGGATTCCCGGGCCCTCCCCCTCCCTGTCGCGATCGGAGGAGCTGGCTCCGAACTCGCTGCTCGGCTTCGCCTCGTATCCGGCGCGGGCAACCGGTCGCGGCGCGACCGCAGCCTCGACGAAGTCGCGGTGGACGCGAATCCTGGACGATTCCATGGGGCTGATCGAGGCGGTCGAGACGGCATCTGCCTGGTCCACGAAGACGCTCGCCTCCGGAGGCGGGGCCCCGGCCGTGGCGTCGGTTGCGGTCTCCTCACCCTGCGAGCTTCGACCCGGCGCCAGGGCCGGCGACGAGTGGGTCAACGCCCGGGGAATGGTCTTTTGCTGGTGTCCTCGAAGGCAGAACACGGAGAAGGGCGGGCCCGCGCCTCATGGCAGGGGATTCTGGCTCGCGAAGTTCGAGCTGACGCGTCGAGAGTCGGAGCTGACGTCGGCGATGGCCTCGGCGCTGTCGGGTGACCACGGCGCGGCACGGACGAGGGTGGCTTCACGGAAGGCGATGGCTTCGGACAAGAATCACCCGATGGACATGATTCACCCGAGCGAGATGGAGGCCTGTCTGAAGGCCTTGAACGCATCCGAGGCCGCATTCGGTCGCTTGCCGGCCGGTTGGGAGTACTCGTTACCGACGGAAGCCGAGTGGGAGCATGCCTGTCGAGCGGGCACCAGAACACGTTTCTTTTTCGGTGACGATAGGGCCGCTCTTCCGCGCTACGCTAATTTCGCCGACAAGAGTCTGCTCGGTTGGAGCTACACGGAATACACGCTGGATGACAAGACGCCACAGCTCGCGCTGGTCGGGAAGTACCGCGCGAATCCATGGGGACTGCACGACATGTACGGTAATCTCTGTGAGTGGGTCGAGTCGGGCGGCGAAGAGTGGGTGGGGCGTGGTGGAAGCTGGGTCAGTGTCCCGAGGGATTGCTGCTCGTCCGCGCGACGCTCTTTCGACAAACGCAGGGCGAGGAACTTTCTGGGATATCGCATCGTTCTGCGGCAGAAGCCGTGATTCCCGGGGCGCCGGCTTCGTCGCACTCGCTGCGAATCGGCTCCGGTTCGGGGGGATACGGGGACCGCGAGCTCGTCATTCGTGCCTCCATCGCAGCTCATCTCCAACGGGATACGGGACTTGCCATGAGACGCCGGACAGGCTCCGCCGCTGCCGTGTTCGCGGTCTCCTTCATGATCGCCCTGGTCCGACGGGACGTCGCCGCCGATCCATCGCAGTGGCAATTGCGTGTCAAGCCCGGTGCCTACAGCGGGGTCGCATTTCCGGGCGAGAAGGCCGAGTACCAGCTGGAGCTCGAGAACACGACGAAGGAGGACCGTGAAGTCGAGGTCCGACTGCGCAGCACCTCGGATGTGGGCGAGAAGTGGGGGAAGGACTGGAAGCTCGAGATCGCGGCTGGCAAGAAGCACACCGAGAGAGTCACGCACCCGTCGGTGACCAGCCCCCACGGACGGTACCGCCTTTTGTCGTAGTTTCAGGACCTCCCGATGAAGGCCGAGGGTGTCCTCAGTCGTGGTCGTGCGAAGGAGTTTGGTTTTCCGATTTACCCGGGGATCGCCGAGGCGGTTCGTGGAGGGGGCCGGTCACTCCTCGATCGGTCCTTATTCGCATCCTGCGGTGGCGGTGAGGCACCCGAGCTCGTCGGCCGTACCGTCCAATCCACAATCCGGGAAGGGAGTCGGAGGCGCGCTGTCACCCAGGAACGAGTAGTTGAGGGTGTAGATCGCGTCGGCGATGTCCACGTCTCCATCGTCATTCGCATCCGCGGCATCTTCACAGGTCGATTCGCGACCGAACCAGAAGAGATGGTACAAGGTGTGGCTCGGGTCGGAAATATCGACGTCTCCGTCACCGTTGGCGTCGCCGCGAACGAACCGGGGGCTGCAGGTCACGGTCACGTCGAACGTACAGCTGGCCGTGTTGCCGGTGGCGTCCACCGCCGTGACCGTCACCGTCGTGGTGCCGACGGGAAAGAAGCTCCCCGAAGCCGGTTCCGTGGAGACCATCGGACTGGTGTCGCAGCTGTCGGTTGCGGTCGCGACAAAATCCACCGCGGCGCCGTCCACGTCATCGCACTCCACCGAGACAGCCGCCGGGCAGGTGATCTCGGGTGGTGACCGGTCCTCGACGGTGATCATCGCCGTACAGGAGTCGGCGTTACCCAGGTCGTCGGTCACCGTGACCGTCACTTCCGTGCTGCCGAGGGGGAAGGGCCCCGCAGGATCCAGCGTCAAGGTGAGGGCCACCTCGGGATGCGTGAACCCGGCGTAGACGAGCTCCGGCGCCACGGTCGCCTCGCAGTCCGCTTCCGCCGGTACCGTGACGTCCTGGCAGTAGGCCACCGGCACGGTACTCAGGACGCCCCCGATGGCGCCGCCCGGGCCGCCGTAGTCCGCCGACGGGCCCTGGTCGTCGTACAGCATGAACAGGTAGGAGACGTTCGTGGGATAGGGGGCCCCATCCGGATCGAGCATTCCCGCATCGACGAGGCGTCCCGTCCTGTTGTCGACCCGTGGCGGCGCCGCCGCGTGGACGTCCGGATCGAACGGGATCAGGAAACCATCCTCGTCGAGAGCGAAATGGCCGCCGCCGGTGTGCATCATCAAGAACCAGCGCTCGGGACGCCGTGACACCTGCGCCAGCCTCTGGTTCACGAAGTCCGCGCCCACCAGGAGGTCGTGGTTGGACCAACGGTTCCCCCAGCAGATGTCCGAGTCCCCCAGGTTCGCTGCCTCCGGATTGCCGGGGATGGCGTAGAAGTGGGCCTGGGTCACATCGAACTCCGTTTCCATCACGATGTTGAAGTCCATCGAGTTATTCCCCGGGCGGATGGTCATGACCGCGTGCCCCGAGGCCTCCGGATCGCCGTCGGGCAACCAGCCGTGCGCGGCGTTCGGGCCGCCGTCCATCAACGCGTAGAGGCGCACCGGCTCCACGGGACCGACAGGCACGGTCTCCGGCAGCCGTGACCGCAGATACGCCTCCACGTCGGCGATCTCTCCCGCGGTGAGAGCCCGATCGTAGACGAGGATCTCCGCGATATCCCCGGTCAGGACGTTCGAGGAGTCGCCGGAGGAGTTGATCCACGAGCCGATGGACATCTGGGACCAGTCCGAGTTGTAGGGCGTCGCTGGTCCGCCGGCCTGCGAGTCCACCCCGTCGAGGTATCCGCGGTGGGTCGAAGCGGCGCTGCCGTCGTACACCTGCGTGAAGTAGTGAAACCGGTCCGCGGGTATCTCGATCCCCTTGTGCGCCGCGCCGCCATCGTAGTGATAGTAGGCGTCGAACGTGCCCGCCCCGTCATCTCGCGCCAGGGCGTACTGGCTCGCTCCGCCGTTGCGCCGGCCAAAGCAGTACCAGTAGGACGCCGAGGAGGTCTGGCTGGGCGCCAGCAGGTTGCCGACGGTGAAGATGGTGGCATCGGCAAGGGTCTGGCCGAGGCTGCCTCGGAAGGCAGCGACGCCCGCCATACGCAGAAAGGACAGGCGCGTGGCCGGATCCACGATGTGCGTGGCGTCGCCGTCCACCAGGTCGATGGCGTTCGCGGACTGGTCCGCCCAGGTCGTCACCACGGACCCGCTTCCCGTGCTGTCGGTGCCCGCATCGGCTCGCAGCCAGAGCGCCAGGTCCGGGCGCAGAGCAGGCACCGGGCCGCTGGCCGGATCCAGGGCCCGTCCGCTGAGGCTCAGAACGATCTCGGGAGCCTCCACGACGTTGGTCGTGATCCTCAGCTCGGCGGTGAAGTCACCGCTGGCGTCGGGGGCGAACTCGATGGCGACGATCTCGTCGTCACCGGGCTCGAGGCTGGTCCGCGGAGTGCCCACCACGGAGAACGCCCCGTTACCGGTCAGCTCGAGGGCCCAGGTCAGCGGCGCGAAGCCGCTGTTGGTCACCGTCACCTGCCGGGTCGTGCAGCACCCGCCGGGTACGAACACCGCCGGCAGCACGAGATCACCCGCTGCGGGCGTCAACTGGATGTCGGGCCGGGGCTCCACACCGGTGCCGGACAGCTCGACCTCGAAGGTCGGCGAGGACCAGTCGTTGCTGGTGACGACCAGCGTGCCGTTGAACGAGACTCTGCTCGTGGGGGCAAACTGGAGCTGGACGTCCTGGCTGTCTCCAGGCGCGATGAGCGCCGGTTCGGTGAGGGCGCTGAAGACAGGATCACCGGTGAACGACAGCGAGTAGATCAGCTCCGCGTTGCCATTGTTGCGAACTGTCAATGTTGCGGTGCTCGGGTTCCCGGGAGCGCCCGCGTCGGCAAACGCCAGGCTGTTGACGCCGAGAGCCGCCTCCGGCTCGGACGTCAGCGGAATCGTCTCGCCGTGAGTCCCGAGATTCGCTGCCACGTAGGAGCGGGCCAGTGGCCGGTTGTAGACCGCGAACAGGGAGCAGTCCGTCTCCTCCTGATAGACCGACGCATCACCGAGGATGGTGAACGCATCCGGATCGAGCGACGCCGGACCATCGACACCTCCGGCGCCGCCGCTGGCGACCAGGACGCCGTCGAGGAACGTGTCGAACCTGTCGTTGGCCGTGTCGACCACGTAGACGAGACGGTACCAGTCCCCTGGCACCAGGGAGCCTGGCGGTGACCAGACCTGATTCGCGCTTGCCATCCAGATGCCAACGCGATCCTGGTGCTGGTAGTAGGAGCCGCCGCCACCCTTCACGAGCCGGTTCCACGATTGGTGGACCTGGCTGGGACTGAAGTCCATCACCAGGGTGAACTGGTTCGCCCGGTCTCCGCCGCCGTTGGCGTGCAGGTTCGGGTCCACGCCCAGCCAGGCGTCGTCGGGGGCTCTCACCGAACCGGTGTCGGTGGCAAAGCCGGGCACGCCCGCCTGCGCCGAGATCGTTCCGACGCCCTCCAGCGTCAGGTCTGTACCGAGAGAGGCCGAGGTGAGGTCGCCCGCGTCGTTGAACTCCCACAGGCCGACGATCACGGGTTTCCTGGTCACAAGGGCCGTCAGCGTGAGTTCGCTCGTCTCCGGCTCATCGGTCGTGATCGTCAAGGTGGCAGTGAACATTCCGGTGGCGGTGGCGTTGAACACGACGGTCACGTCAGCCGTGGCGGCGACGCCGATGGACTCCGGGGCATCGCCGAGCGTGAAGCCCGCGTCACCCGAGAGGTCATAGGAGAGTGAATGTGCGCCGGCGGCGAGGTTCGACAGTCGAGCGACCACCTGCCCGGCGGCCACGCCCCCGGGGAAGCTGGCCAGGAAACGTGTCTCCGCCTCTTCGACGACGACGCCGCCGGGCTCTGGAATCGCCCCGGCGGTGGGCGCCCCGAGTGCTGCAATCTCGGCCGCCGACATGGCGTAGTCGCGGATCTGGAAGTTGTTGATGTAGCCGTCGCGCTGCGCCGTACCGTCATCGGTGAAGAGGTACACGCCGGGATCGGACCCGGTCGGAAGGTGGATCGCCCCGGCGCTCGGGTCGTCGACAGTGAACGAGGAATGGCTGATCGCGTTGTGCGGGACGCCATCGACGTGAACCTGCAGCTGGTCGGCAGCGAGAGTCAGATCCACCGTGACGACGATGCGATGCCAGGTGTTCACCGCCGGACTCGAGGTCCCGTAGTCTCCGTAGTCCCCCAGGTTTCCGTTACCCGATCGGAACCAGAGGTCGCCGTCCCAGTTGCCGTTGGCGTTGCCGTGGAAGACAGCGCCCCAGCCGCTGTGGTCAGGGTGCAGGATGTCGAGGATCAGAGAGTACTGGTTGAGGCGGGACCCGCCACCATTCTCGGCGGCGTTGGTGAGGAACCGGATCGCGTCCCCGGGGCTGCCGGTCGCGAAGTTGTAGTAGTAGATCTGCTCGTCGGTCCCGTCCACTGGCGGTACGCCGAAGGAGCTGCAGGTGCCAAACTCGCCCGCGGTTGTTCCGGCGGCGCCGACGAACGTCCCGTCGAGGCCAACGTCGGCCGCGAGGTTGCCGTCGAACTGCCAGGAGCCCGTTACGTCACCGGCTTGCGTCGAGCCGTACGAGTACAACAGGAGTCCGAGGTGGAGAATCAGACCGCTCGCGAGACGCTCGCTTGTAGTTTTGCGGCGTTTCATAGGATTCCGCCTTCAATCTGTCGACCAAGAGCAACGAGACCCAACCTGGCACCAGCCGATCACGGCGCCCGCAGGAAGTCAAAGTCTTACAGCCTGGTTTTCCGAGCACGCCCTTGTCGAGGGCTCGTGTTGCCCGCCCTCGGTCCCTGCCGCCGTCGTGGCTTCCTGCCTCCATCGGCCTTCGCCCCCTTCCTGCTCCGGCGGAAGCGGCAACGGGTCCGCGACTGACCGGGCGTCGGGTAGGGAAGCCACGCCCCGAAAGACCATGCGACAACGCACCCTCAACCACCGGGGAGAATGATCAGGTCCGAGGCGGAATGGTTGCTGCGATGCCCGCCGACGTCCTTGAAGACATAGACCACGTAGGCCGTGGTGCCCCCCGGGAGCGGTTTCGTCGCGATCAGCTCCTTCTCGCCGATGGCGCACTGGATGAACTGCCACTTGCGGTTCTTCCAGGGGCCGTTCGACGTCGTGAGATAGATCCAGGCCTCGGTGATGTCCTTGCCTTTGAAACTGGTGCGCACGAGGCCGCTGGCTGGTTCGATTCCGGGCCGTTCCAGCCTCGGTAGCGGTGGACCGCCCTTGACGATGCTATCGGCGAACTGTTCGATCTCCACGGCGTCGTCCCAGCCGTTCCCATGCCCGTGGATCATCCACGGACGCATGCACAGCGTGCTCGGTCCGCCGGCGGCCTCGGCTGACCTGGCGAAGATATCGATCTGAAAGACCGGGTCGGCCACCGAGGTGACCCACAGCATCGGCATCTTCGCGTTCGTAAGGTGGGCCGCCGGGTCCCACTTGCTGTGGTAGTCTTCGAACTGCTTCGCCGTCATGTTGTTCGGCGGGAACCACTGTGCCAGACCCGGGTTGTCGCTCTCGTGAATGAACCCGCCTCCATACACCGGGATGACGAAGGCGAAACGCGAGTCGAGCCCGGCGACCGCGCTGACTACGGTGCCTCCCCACGAGATGCCGGTCAGCCCGATCTTCCCGCGGTTGACGGACTTGGAGCTTCGGAGCAACGAGTTCGCGCGGATCACGCCGGCCACCGCGTGGTAGAACCACTGTTCGCGGTCCGGCAGGTCACGGTCACCGAACCAGTCGAGGCGCGCAGGGCCAGCGTGCGAGTGCCGCTGTCCCACCGGGAAGGAACCCTCCACTCCGAAGTGCTTCCCGCCCGGCAGATGACCCTCGAGGTCCATGGCGATCGCGGCGTAGCCCCGACGATTCCACTTCCTCACCCACGCGGGATACGCCGTGCCGCCGCCGCCGTGCGCGCACACGACCGCGGGCCACCCGCCCGCCGGAGGGCTCCCTTCGGGCGTTCCGTAGTAGGCGAAGAACCGGGCCGGCTTGCCCTTGTAGTCCGCTCCTTCGTAGAAGAAAGCGCGCAAGCCTCTGGCGGGACGTTCCCCGGTCTTCCGCATCTTCGGGGCCTTGAACAGTGCGCGCAGATCCCAGACCACGCTGCGCTCGCGCGACCGCGGCACATCTGGCCTGGCCGGCGCGACCGACGCCGACGCCGGCTTCGGAGCGGTGGCTCGGCCGACCCGGTTCGGCGTCGGACGGCCCCGGGCGACGTTCCAGGGTTCGCCCGGCGGATCGTTGAACGCAGAGAACTCGGTGACTTGCGGCGATCCTTTCTTCGTCGCGATCAACCGTAGCCTCGCCTTCGACGTGCTCCGGCTAACGATCGGAGCGACGAACGTGGAACCGATTCCCCTGCCGTTGAAGCAGCTTGCCCATCTCGATCGCTTTTCGTCCCAGCACTCGATGATGTAGCGGGTCACTGAAGAAGTCGGCTTCTCTCCGAGGCGAAACTCGTTCACCGTGACCCGCTTCCCGAAATCCAGCTGAATCCACCTCTCCTGCTTGTCGGTGGATACGTGGGCCTCCAGCTTCGGCGTGCTGCAGGCGGTCACCAAGTCCTTGACGCGGCAGTCGACAAAGGCGGTCCGTTTTTCCTTCTCGGGGTCCATCACTCGCATCACGGCTTCGCCCTCGGAGAGATAGAACCGACATCGCTTCCACGTGGACTCGTTCCAGTCCGTGGTATTGACGATGGCGCAGCGTGGTAGACCGATCGGCCGCCTGGACCGTCCGTTGATCACGCAGTTCTCCATCACGATGCCCGTGTGAGGGTGACCGTCTGATGCGTAGCAACAGAGAAGGAATCCGGGTCCATCGGTGTCGTGAAAAAGGCAGTTGCGCATCGTCATGTTGTCGCAGTTGCCCTCGAAATCGAAAGCCTGGCCGTCGCCGCTGCCCAGTCCGATGGAGACGAAACCCCACTCGCTGTCTTCGAAGAGCCAGTCCTTGCAACGGAAGAACATCGATCCCGCCACTCCGTTGAAAGAGCGAAAGCCGCGACCGATGTCGTGCGTGACGCAGTTGCGCATCAACCCGGTGTCCACGCCGCGGATGCCCTGTTGCCACTGATAGCCTTCCTCGAAGAGGCAGTCCTCCATCTTCAAGTTCTTGAAGTTGTAGACGTACGAGGCGTTCTTGTTGAAGTTGTCCGGGCTGTTGGTCCACACCCCCGAGGCCAGGCGGCGGAAGACGCAGCCCTTGATCGTGATGTCCTCGAGCACGATTCGGTTGTCCCGCTCGTACGAGAAGAAGCAGATGCCGACGCCGATCTTCCGCTTCGGGTAGTCCTCGTAGTGCTGGTAGAAGAGTGAGTCGAGGAAGCGGCAGTCTTCGATCCAGATGGACTTCTGGGTCGGAATTCCGTCGGAGTACTCACCGTAGATGCCGGTCATGCAGCGACGGAACTCGAGGCCGACGATCTTGATGCCGCCCTGATCCTTCAGGTACAGGCCGGTGCGGTCGACCTTGTAGTCCTTCCGGTCGATCAGGGGCCGCTTTCCCTTCCCGTAAGCGCCGATGAGGATGGGCCGCTTCAACGTGCCGCTACCCTGCGGATGGAGGCGCTCGTTCCACGTGTCCCCCCGCCTCAGCAGGAGCCGGTCCCCGGAGCGATACTTGATGGACGCACGAGCCAGCGTCTTCCAGGGACGGGTGGCCGAGTCGCCGCTCCAGTCGTCGCGTCCACGGGACTGGCTGACGTAAAACGTCTTCACGCTCCTTCGAATGGAAGCCTCGGGAGCGAGGGTCGGTCCGCCCTTGGCCGGCCGGCGAGGTGACCGGGCCTTCCCGGGTCCCAGCGCGACGAGCCGGACTCCGTAGTTCGGCCACTTGGCGCTCAGCACGTCGTAACGTGTCGAGGAGCGCAGATAGCCCTCGTTGTCGTTGTGGAAGTACGACCCTCCACGCAGCCCGACCTTGTCGCCCTTGCGGTCCTCGAGGTACTCCCACAGGTTGCCGTTCTGGTCGAAGGTGCCGTAGGGACTCGCCGATGAGCTGTAGGTGCCGACGTCCGAGATCGCGCGAGTGTTGAGGTTGCACGCAGGTGCGCTGTTGCCCTTCGATGCGAAGGGCCAGTAGCCACCTCCGGCCTTCTTCGGGTCGTAGTAGGCTGCCTTGTACCACTCGTTCTCGCTGGCGATCACCCAGGTGAGGCGCCGGCCGCCAGCGAGCTTGGCGTGATCCGGCAGCTTCACGTGACTGCCGTCGAAGGAGTAGGGCCCCCTGTCGACGTCGCCGTGGGACAGCCAGTTGGCGAACCGCGCGCAGGATTCCCAGGTGACAAAGCTCACGGGCTTTCGCTTCCATCCCGGCTTGCTCTCGTAGCGGAACCGTCCGGGCTCGCCGGTACGCCGGATGCCGCCCTCGCCGCCGGCCATGCGGCCGTCGTAAAGCTGGTGGGGATCGGTCCTGGCCACCGCGTTGAGAAACTCGCAGTACTCGGCGTTCGTGACCTCGAACTTGCCGATCCGGTAGAGGTAATCGACGGCGCCGAAACCGGTCGAGTCCGCGGGATTGCCCGCCTGGCCCACTCGTACGGTCTCCGGGGGAGCCGCCCAACACAACGGGGCGACGGTGCAGCAAACGAGCAAGGACAGGGATCTCACTATCGACTCACCTTCGTCCTGGAGTTGTCGAGGCGCAGGATGCGCTGCCGGACGGCGCATCCTGCACCCGGTCGCTCGCCGACATTCGGCGATTCCGCGGTCGACTCCCGGCGCGTCGATTGTAGGGGTCGTGATCGACGGCATCTACGAACGCCGGGCTCGGATTGCGACATCGAGTCGGAGTGGGTTCAACAGCACCGATTTCTTGCGCTCGGGCTGGAGCAGTCTTCAAGGATCAGGTCAGCGCTGGCACGAAGCAGCAACCGGAGCGAGGCTGTTTTCATGACGAGATCTATGCCTTCGGAGTCCGGATTCACGCCTCGCTGGCCGGCCATTGTCGTGGATTCAGCCGGCGCGAGCCAGGACTGCTCCACGTCACCACCTTCAGGGATTTTCGGGAGCTTCCGCAATCGCCGGTCAGCACAGCGATTGCAAGTCTACGCGAGCGATACGACCTTCGGCTCGTTTCGTGACCGACAGAGATCCGGCCGCGAGCACCCGAAGTGAAGACGTCTCCCTGTCCGAGTGCGACGTGCGGGAACTCGAAAGTAGTCCGCCACGGCTTCTCCAGGACGAAGTCAGGCAAGGCGGGACGCTATCGAGGCAAATCCTGCGGGTGGACCTTCGGCTCGACGACGGGGACACCGTGCTTCGGCCTGCAGCGTCGTCGCAGCGCGTTCGACGAGGTTGCCGAGCTCAGCGTCGAGGGAGTCAGCAAGTCCGCGATAGCTCGCGTGGAGGGACTTGCCTGGATTATCGTCCACCGCCGGCTATGGAAAGCGGCCGGGTGTTGTCGACAGTTCGACGATCGCGCGATCACCGAGATCGAAACGTCGGAGAATCAGGCCGACGGGGTTCGAACTTCCGAAGGATCACGGAATCCCGCCCTCTGGATATTCACAGTCATCGACGTCACGTCCCGGCCATGGCCAGCCGCTCTCGTCGGTCGTCGAAGCGACGGAAACACGCGTAAGGTCTTCGGAGATCTTCGCGACCGGACGAGTCGTGCCTCGCTGGCCTTCATCGTCACCGATGGCTTCGAGTACCACGATCGTGTCGTCCGCGAGGTCTTCGGCACGACGTGTCTTCACGGGCAAGTGCTCAAGACGCGACGAGGTGATCGAGTCGTGAAGGTCGAGCGTCGGGATGTCATGGGGAGCAGGGCCGAGTTCGAAGAGGCGCTGAGCGAGTCCGAGGATCTGGCGACGCTGAACGCTTGCTTCGTGGAACGGATCAACCTGACGGTTCGACATGGTTCCGCGTATCTTGCGCGGCGAGTTCTATCTCACCGTCGCTGGAGGAATCGACTGGTGGATCACCGAGAGCTCTTGCGCTGTCACTACGATCTCGTTCGTCCTCGGCGAGCGCTGAGGTCCGGCCATGAGATCCGGACGCCGGCGATGCTGACGGGGCTGACGAGGAGCCGACTCTCGCTCCGAGACATTTTCTGCTCGCAGATTCAGACGTCGTGCCCGACGATGTCCCGTATCGCCTTCCGGGATCGCTGCGAGGTGTTTCGGCTGGCGGCGTAGCAACGGTTGCTGACGGAAGGACCCCGCCCATGGCCGCGGAACCATACTGGACGACGGAAGGACCAGGCGATGAAAAACACCGACATCAAATCCCTCCTTGTTGGCGTACTCCTCACCTCAACCATATTCCTCGGCGTGGCTGCCAAGGGCACGACTGACAAGTGGGATAGCAAGCAAAGGTGGGAGGTCAAGACATCCTCCGGAAAGATCCCGGCGGGCTGGGAGCCGTTCGCCTACGACAGCAACGATCAGTTTGATCCCTTCCTCATCCGCCGCCGCATCAAGTAAGAAGAGCCGCGGAGCAACCTCTCCTTTCTTGTCCACAGTCGCGTGCAGGCGACTGTGGAGTGCTCGTAAGAAAAGGGCATTCGGATTGTCGGCCGACATGTCAGGACTGGTCAGGTAGAGAGTCTCTCTGGACACTCCACTGAGGGAGGATCGTGTCCATGGGAAGCGAGCGAAATCCGCCAGACCGGGGGGGGATTTCCGGGCCGAGATGGACATCGTACTACGACGGCTGGGTAGCGGCTCTTGGCGGAAGCGTCGGTCAAGGACCAGGGAGTGAGAGTGTCTGTTCCATTCTTCGAGTGGGTCGTCGTGTGGTCCTTTTCTGGCGTCATTGCGTGCGCTGCGTACGGCGAGGAGAAACGTGAGCCGAAGGCGAAGACCCTGTCTCTCCACAAGGCACCGCCGGCGTACGTGAGAAACGCGAAGGATGACTCCAAGTGGCCCGATATGATTCGCGATGGGATCGATGCAGCGCGGAAGTACTTCGGGAACTACGGACCGGTCTTCGTCTACATCCTCGGGCACGAAGACAAGACCCTGAACAGTGACGACTTTCACCGTGAGATCGTTGACGCGTACTGCAGGCACCGCTGCGGCGACTCGAAGAAGGAGCTGCAAGCCTGCAAGTCCGCTCCCGGCGCTGAGCTGGTGAAGAAAGCGCTCAGCGGCCGCGGAGATGCGTACCTTTCGTTCGTTGACAGGACCGATCCTCCCATCGCCGAGCTCGTCTTCGTCAATCCGCACGAATTCAGGGATCCTTACCTCTACACGCGAGGGATTCATGAATACACGCATGTCTTCCAGCGTTCGTTCCCTCGGACGTCGACGTGGATGGCGGAGGGAGGAGCTGAATTCTTCGCCGCCTATCTAGGCGAGAAACACGGATGGGAGAAGTTCCACGATGCCATGAAGGCGTTCATGAGGAACGTGCACCGGGTGGAAGATCCCGAGCTGGACATCGAGGACATGGAAGACGTCGACGAGGCTCCACCTGAGGTCAAGAAATACTACCGTCACCTTGCTTATGATGCCGGAGCATGGGCGTTCGCCTTCATGATCCACAAGTCGAAGCGGCGGAGCATCGCAGACACGACGAAGATCCTCTATCCGCTCGTCGCGAAGCATGGATGGGAGCGTGCCCTGGTCGAGTTCGCCCAGGTGGATGACAAGCGAACGTTCTATAGAGCGTTCAACGAATTCCTGAAGACCCCCCTGGACGCGCAGCTGGAGATTCTGGCGACGCTCGAGGAATAGGGTCCCGTAAGTGAGAGGGAGGCCGTTCTCAGCCGTGCTCCGCGTCATCACTCTCGGGACTTCTCGGCACGGAACACCGTCGCCCACCCCGCGGGATCGCCGTCGTGTTCGATCCCGACTCCGGTTCTCGGGACCCACCAGGTCGCTCGCGACCTCGAACCTTCTCGTCCGCGTCTCCGGCGACCGCACAGGCAGGCCGACGACGCGAACACGGGCACCGACGAGGAGTTCACGGAAGCGGCGGGCTTCCTCTTCTACCGGCGGCGCTGCACCGCTATGATGGATCCTTGGCTTGCTGGCGCCGGGTCTCCGGCGAGCGCTACCGCGTCCGGATCGGAGAATGCGAATGAAGACGGTCTTGCTCGCCGCCGTGTCGGCTCTCTGCGCTGCCTCGCTTCACGCTCAGACCAACGTCGAGATCACGTTCCGTGTCGATATGAACGTGCAGATCGGCCTCGGCCGCTTCGACCCTGCTGTCGACTATCCCGTCGTTCGCGGCACGATCAACGGCTGGGGATGTAGCGAACAGATGCTCGAGTCCGAGGAGGAGGACGGCGTCTACGAGCTGTCGGTCCAGGTGGCCGATCACGTGATCGGTGCCGGCGAGTACAAGTTCAACATCAACTGTGGCAAGGGAGCCATCGGACGCTGGGAAGATGCGATCTCGAACCGTCGTTACACTGTCACGGGCGCGGAGCGCGACGAGGACGGAGACGGATTCGGCGAGCTCGTTCTGGAGACTGTCTTCTTCGACGATGCCGTGGGCGGAGCTGACGTGGAGCTGCTCTTCCGGGTCGACATGAGCGTTCAGATCGTCTCGGGACGCTTCGATCCCATCGGTCAGGAGGTCTTTGTCCGCGGCTCTCTCAACGGTTGGGGCTGCAGCGAGCCCCTCCTGGCCGGCGACGACGGTCTCTACGATATCGAGATCAGGGTTCCGGGTCACCAGATCGGCACGGGGCAGTACAAGTTCAACATCGGCTGCGGGGATTCCGGTTGGGAGGACAGTATCGGAAACCGACGTTACACGTTGACCGGTGATGAGCCCGACGAAGATGGCGACGGCTACGTCGAGGTCGAGATTCCCGTCGTCTACTTCGACGACGCTGAGCCGGGACCTGATGTCGAGATCCTCTTTCGCGTGGACATGACGCAGATGATCGAGGACAAGAGCTTCATTCCCGAGGACATGACTCTTCACGTCGGTGGGACGTTCAACGGTTGGGACTGCAGCGCGCAGCTCGTCGAGTCCGACGATAACATCTTCGAGATCGAGCTGCGGATTCCGTCCCATCCGCTCGGAGCGGGTAGGTACAAGTTCAACATCGGGTGCCTGGCCGGAAGCTGGGAGCCGGATATCCAGGATCGGACCTATGTCGTCAGGAATGACCTGCCGGACGAGGACGGCGACGGATTCGGCGAGATCACTCCTGCGGTGGCGTTCTACAACGCTCTGGAGAGTCCCTTTCTCGACGTCGAGATGATCTTCCAGGTCGACATGAGCGTGTTCGAGAGCGAGGGTCTCTTCGATCCCGCGAGCGAGACGGTGGTTGTTCGTGGAGAGCTCAACGCCTGGGACTGTACCGAGGCGATGACGCCGGTTGGCGATGGCCTATACGAGGTGACTGTCGAGTTGCCGGGAGTCATCGTCGGTCGTGGCGAGTACAAGTTCAACGTCGGCTGTCTGGATGTCGGCTGGGAGGACTCGATCCCGAATCGTCAGTACTTCATCGTCGGCGACGAGGTCGATACGGACGACGACGGGCTCGTCGAGGTGCGTCTCGGTCCGTTCTACTTCGATGAACGGGAGCCGCCACCGGGGGTCGGCCCGTTCCTGCGCGGGGATTGTGGCCAGGCGGGTAACGTGAACATCTCGAGCGGGATCTTGCTTCTCACCTTTCTCTTCAGCGGGGGAGGCGATCCGGGCTGCTTCGCGGCATGCGACGCGGACGGTGACGGCCGGCTCGATGTCACGACAGCCATCTACATCTTCAACTTCCTCTTCCTCGGCGGTGGTGCGCCGTCCGCGCCGTTTCCCGACTGCGGCTTCTCGGAGTCGGAGGAAGACGTCACGCTGGGCTGCGCCGACGGCTCGGGTTGCATCTGACGCCCGCGCTGTGTCTCGGCGCCGCCGGGTTGTCCGTCGCGCCGAGCCTCGGAGCTTTCGCGAACTCGGGTCAGCGATGATGCTCCGGTCCCGTGATCTTCACGACACGAGCCGCCGGACTCCGTCTCCTCCTGTCCCTCGTCGTCCTTCTCGTCTGTCTCCTCCCCGCGCGGGGCTCTCGCCGTGCGGCGGCCAGCACTGCTCCGTGTCATCACCTGCATGACTCTCGCGCATGGAATACGGTCGCTCACCATGCGGGATCGCGGTCGTGTTGGACCCCCCCACCCGTTCGTGGCACCCCCGAGGTGCGATCACGCCACCACCGCCCCCCAGTCCCTCGCGGCTCATGTAACGGCCGTGCTGTTTCTTCGGGCTTCCATGCTGCGACGATCCGGCCCGGTCGTCGAAGACGAAGTGCGTCTCGAGATGTTCCGAGGCGAACCGTCGACGGCGAGGTACCCCGAGTCACGCTGCGGCGCCAGGAGGGCGGTGTTCCGGGCGCTGGAACCCGGGATGTCGTGATGCGGAGCACAGGAGAAAGCCTCGAGAGAGTCCCATCCGGGTTTGTTCCGTTCGTCACCTGTAGAAGGAAAGGGAAACTCGGACGGGAAAGCGAACACCGGCTCTTGTGTCCCTGTTGCCGGGAAGTGCGCCGGCGGGGGGTGTTGACTTCGTCTGCGCGGCCGCGGACCCTGAGGGTACTCGGGTTCTCGTGTCGCGCGGCATTCGACGGGTTCAGGCCCCGAGCGACGGGTTCAGGCCCCGGGAATCGCCGAGAGCATCCTTCGATGGCTCCGGTCCGGGATGGGCTCGAGGCGAGGTCTCCTGTCTCTCGGACTCGCCCGCAAGTCGCATGAAAAAAACCCTGCTCCTCCTCTTCGCCCTCGGCAGCGCCTGCCAAAGCGCCCCGCAACGACCGCTCGAATTCACCACGATGATCGCGCACTGGGATCAATACGATGACCCCGCCTATCTGCCCTTCGTCAAGGAGGCGCGGCCCGAGTTGGCGCAGATCGGTTTTTACGGTGCGCACTTCTGGAGCCTCGGCGACACGAAATTCGGCCAGGGCTATCCCGGCCATTTTCCTGGAATCGGCCTCAAAGAAAACCGCGACTGGTTCAGGCAGCGCAATCGCGATCTGCATGAACTCGACGTGCTGGTCATCGGGCATTTCAACATCGAGTTTCTTGTGGGCGACCCGAAGAGCGAGGATGGGCCGCGAGGATTCTTCAAGTTCTACAACGAGCTATGGGACGAAAAACAACTCGGCCCCAAGCCGGTGAAGGATCCGCTGCAGTTGCTGGAAAAGAATGCCGACGGCACGCCGCGCACGAACAACACGTATTCCATCGGCGGCATGAAGGAATACTGGGCGTGCCTGAACAATCCGCACTGGCGCGTCGTCCTCAAGGCATGGGTGCGCGAGGGGATCCGGGCCGGCGTGGACGGGTTCATGGTCAATTATTTTTATCGTCACAACTGCCTGTGCAGACATTGCCAGAGGAGTTTTCGTTCGTATCTCGGAAAACGCTTCACGGCGGCGGAGTTGAAAACGAATTTCGAGATCTCCCGGCTTGCCACGCACGAGTTCTCGGAAATCGGCGCGTGGCATGATCCAGCCAAGAGCACGCTCTTCAAGCGCGAGCAGTTGCGCTTCTCTCAGATAGCCACCAAGGACTGTTTCGACGAAGTCTTCGTGCGCTACGGCCGCTCCCTGAAACCCGGCCTCATCGTCGGCCAGTGGAATCACATCGGCCGCTTCAGCCAAATCAATACCGACGAGCGCTGTCTGCTGCCCAAGGAGCTGTGGGCGAAGGACGAGGACTATCTCTGGTACAGCACCGGCAGCGGCGCCTTTTACACCGACCTGAAGAACGGCTTTCTTGGCGAAGGCACGTTGCAAGCGCGGTACATTCGCGGTGCCACTGGCGGCAAGCCCTTCACGCTCGGCAAGTACGAAAAAACCCGCACCCGCGCGGCCATCGCCGAGCTCATCGCCAATGGCGGCGCGCCGATGGGATTCTACACCGACTTCACCAACGCCGAGGCGCGAAAGGTCATCACGCAGTATTACCACTTCATTCGCCGGAACAGATCCATTTTTCACCGCAACCAGACCGCCGCCGAAAGCGTGCTGCTCTATCCGCGCAAAGCTGTGCACGCGGGCAATGTGGCCGACGTGCAGGAGTTCCTGAAGCTCGGCGATTCACTGCTGGACAGCCACGTGCTTTTCGACGTGCTGCCCGACGACCTCGCCACGAAAGAGGCCCTCGCGAAATATGAGGCCGTGTATCGCGTGGACGGAAAAACGCCGGCAGCAACAAGCCGTTTCGAGATCACCGCGCCCACCACCGTGCGCGCCTCGCTCAGCCGGCCGGCCGAGG
This sequence comes from uncultured Planctomycetia bacterium, assembly GCA_964390645.1. Taxonomy (GTDB): domain Bacteria; phylum Planctomycetota; class UBA8108; order UBA8108; family UBA8108; genus CAYMLL01. Next base: position 21,204 of record CAYMLL010000047.1, read on the forward strand.
GCGATGCGCTGCATTTGCATTTTGTGAATTACAACCGCACGGAGCCCAGGACACCTCGGAGCGCCGGCGGCGGTATTCACGACGAGAAACCCATCGCCGCGGAAGGCATTCAATGCTCCATGGCAATTCCGGAGGGAAAGAAGCTGAAGAACATCCGCTTCTTCACGCCGGAAAAAAACGGCGTTCAGGAATTGGTCACGACCATCTCGGACAGCCGAGTGCAATTCGCGGTGCCCGGATTCCTGGTTTATGGCGTGGCGGAAATGACCTTCGAGTTCCGCGGAGCTGTCCTTCGAGGACGCGATTCTTCCCGGCCAGGTAGTCGATGATGTCTCGCTGGTGGCGGTTCAGCCGGCCGGGCAGCGTGATCACGAGCAGCTGCCATGGGTGAAGCGTGTTCATGGTAGCCGATGGTGATGGAGCGAGTCGTCCGGCAGCAGACCTCGCGAGACACTTCGATCGTGATTCGTTCGAGTTCTCGGACAGGTCGGCCTCGACGTGTCGATCGCAGGGCAGTCGCGTGAATAATAAAAAATAACCGTTAGCAGGCGTATCCCGAGGAGGAGCACGACGCGACCGAGGACGAGCTGCGCTGCTCTTCAACCGCGACGACGACGTCACCAGGCAGGAGCTGAAAACGGCGACCCGAGCGACCCGGCTGTTGACGAGCGATCGCGTATGGGTTGACGAGCCGAGTGACCACGATTACTCTGGAACGCGGTTCGGGTTTCGAGGTGACGTGGCGCAACCTCCGCGCGAGGCGCCGGGGATTCTCGGGAATCGTCATTGTGAGAGTCTGATCATGACACGCTGTACGTCCCTGGCGGCTGTACTCCTCTTCGCGTCTCTGGCGAACGCGCAGGAAGTGAACCGTCGGATCTCGACGCCCAACTACTCGGCCGGCGTCCAGGTCGATATCTCGCTCACGGCAGTCGGGTTTTCCGCCGATGCCACGGTGACCGAGACCATTCCCGAGGGATTCTCGGTCACCGACGATGGTGGCGGGACAGAAAACGACAGCGAGCTCAGTTTCGATATCACGGGCGTCGACGCCGACCGGGCCTTCTTCAGCGACGTCGTCAGGGAGGGCACGGGCGTGACCGGGACGAGCCCGGTCATCCAGGCCGGCGGGCTCCTCGACAGTGTGCCTCTCTACAACGACCGCAACCACGTCTGGGCGAACATCGCCGGGTCGTCGGTCGAGAACGCCTCCTGGATCCAGGTCTCCAACAGTGACAAGGGGGTCGGGGACTACAGGCTCACCGTGACGGCGGATGCCGACACGATGCTCATTCTGGCCATCGATCACCGCATGGGCGACAACAGCCGCGGCACGCCGCCCGACCTCACCAACGTCATGACCTGGGTCGAGGACATGGGCTTCGAGTCGACCGGCGAGGTCATCGGTATCGACGAGGGCAACGACGGCAGCGTCAATCAGGATTTCACGCTCTACGCCATGGAGATTCCCGGCGAGGAGCCCATCGAGCTCCTCGAACAGAACGACGGCGGCGGTCGCAACATGTATCTGCCGATCATTCCCGCGGGCGCGCCACCGGTCGTCTTCCGCTACGGGATCACTGCCGAGGACTGCGAGGGTGGCACAGTGAGCAGCATCGACGGCGTCGTCGCGCCGGGAGACCTCGCGGTTGGCGGAGATCAGTTCCTCAACTGCCTCGGCGAATGCGGCCTCTACGCGTCGGGCGGCATCTCTTCGGCGCTCATCCTCGGCCCCGTCGATCTCGGTCGCCCCGCCGGCCAGCAGTGCGACGACCAGGGTGCGGTGGCGACGACGGACTACCTGAAGAGTGAGGATACCGGTGACGAGACCTCGGTGCTGGTCAACGAGGGCGACACGGTCTTTCCCGACTTCGGCGACGAGGCAGGGGGCATCGGGGTGGCGTTCTCGATCAACCCGGACATCAATCCAGATGCGCCTGACGGCCTCACCGCGTGGAGCGCGACGGCCGACGAGACGGGGTACATCGACTACGAGAGACCCGAGAACATCGACGCGCTCGACGACTACCTGGTCTACGCGCTCGTCTACATCACGAACAACACGGGCGACTGCCGCGATGCCGTCCTCGAGCTCGGAAGCGACGACGCCGTCAAGGCGCGTCTCAACGGACGCCTTGTGCACGTCAACTCCGTCTGCCGCGGCATCGGTGGCTACGGCGGAGGCGACAGGGTGCCCGTGACGTTCGCGCCAGGCACCAACGTCCTTCTGGTCGCGACGATCGAGCGCGGTGGTGGGTCCGGCGTGCGAATCGTCGTGCGGGATACGGACGACTCACCGCTTCTGGGTGGCGATGTCGTCGCCGGCTGTGAGGCGCCAGATGACTACCCGTCCTCGGCGGGGCCCCCGTCGGTGACGCGCTCGCTGTCGGAGGGCGTCGTCAACAACGACGGCGAGGTCACGATCACCCTCTCCGCCACGGGTGTCTTCGGATCCGCGACCATCACCGAGGCCTTTGACGCGTCATTCACCGTCACGGACGCCGGCGGCGGCACGGTGCAGGACAACACGATTACCTTCGAGGTCACGAGTGACGGCGACGTCAGCTACACTCTCATCGCCGCTGACCCGTGTCCCGATGGCGATCTGGCACCCTTCGTCGGCGAGGCCACGATCGCGGAGGGCTGTCCGAACTCGGCAGCGGTGATGGGTCCGGACGCGATTCGCTGTGCGACCGGCTGTCCCGCGCCTCCCGACGCCGCGGACGCGGATCTCGTCTGGGCCTTCCGTTTTGCCTCGGCTGGTACCCCGCTTTTCGAGATCGAGACGCCCAACGATGCCGGGTTCTTCTACGAGAACGTCCTGCAGGGAACCGTGCAGGACCTTGTCTACGACGAGGATCTTCGCGAATACGGCTACGAACAGGTCTACACCGACGGCTTCGACGGTCGGGATGACCTCCCCTTGCCGGTTCACACGGGGCGAGGCGGCTGGGAGATCTTCGGGCCGTTCGATGAATCGCCGAACCTTCGCCAGGCGTTCACCGACACGGAGCCGGAGGAAATCTACGACGGGTTCATCGGCGCGAAGAACTTCCTCAATCAGACCGGTTGCACGGCGACGATCAACGATCCGCCGGATCGAAACGTCCCCTGCGCGGAGGGAAACCTTGCGCCGCTCGACCCGGATGGCATCATCTTCCGCGCCGACGTCCCGAACGGTCTCTATCGCTTCGTCGCAGCCCTGGGCTCGGCTGACAACCCACACGCGCATCGTCTCGTGGCCGAGGACGGCGGTGAGGGTCCGCCGACGGAGATCGGTCCGAACCACGTCGTACTGGTGAGCAACCATGACCAGGCGGAGTTCACGATCGGAGAGGTGGATGCCAATCGCCCGGGCGAGGGTGTCTTCGCCCGGGTGGGATTCGAGGGCAAGCTGCCTCCGATGGGCGACGGCGTCTTCCCCGATCCGCAGTTCATCAACATGGATGTCGATGGTCTGCCGACGAACGGTTGCCCGGAGAGCCCGGTGCTGGAGGTGACGCAGGGATACATCCGGTTCCACCAGCTTCAGGCGAACTCGAACCCGCCGGGAAACGACGTCAACGGCGGTGACTTCGTTCTGCTCGAGATCTGGTGCGTGGGCGAAATCGATCCGCCGGACGGAGTTCGCTTCGTGCGCGGCGACGCGGACTCCAGCGGCAGCATCAACCTGACGGACGGGGTCGCGGTCCTCAACTACCTCTTCCTGGGTGGGGCCGCGCCGTCCTGTCTGGACGCCGGCGATTTCGACGACAGCGGCGGGGTGGACCTGGCGATCAGCGACGCGATCGGTGTCTTCAACTGGCTCTTCCTCGGCGGCGACGGCCCGGCGCCCCCGGCGCCGGCGCAGGCGGCGATCACGGAGAGCGACTGCGGCGTCGACCCGACACCGGACGACGGAATCGAGTGCGAGGTCGCCTCGCCGGTGTGCGGCTGACGTGGAAGCCGTGGTGTCCAGGAACTTGAACGGATCTTGAGCGTCTCGATCCGGGCGGTTTGGGATCTCGGAGTCCGGTCGATCGACATCGCCTGCCGTGAGCGCGCTTCAGCCCTGGCAGCTCCTGCTGATCACTCTCGCAGGCTGGGTCGAGCGCCATCAGCAGGACATCATCGAGTACCTGGTCGAGAGAAACCGTGTCCTCGAGGGGCAGCTGCGTGGCCGGCGGCTCCGCCTCACCGATGACGAACGTCGCCGACTCGCTGCGAAGGGCAGGGCCCTCGGCCGACAAGTCCTCGAAAGGATCGCCACGGTCGTCACTCCGGTCACCATTCCCGCCTGGTATCCGAGGCTCCCCGCTCGCAAGTGGGACTACTCGAATCGCAGGAAGCCTGGTCGCCCACGAACCAGGACCGACATCGCGGCTTTCGTCGTCCGCACGGCCAGGGAGAATCCGACGTGGGGCTACACGAGGATCCAGGGAGCTTCTCCCGCCCACGTCGGCCTCGCGCTTCGTCACGGAGAACGCGTGGACGTCGATACGACTCGCGTCCGAGGCGTACGTCGCGTGAGCGCCACGCTCATCGATTCCAAGCGCGGGAACGCTGACCCCTTCGGCCGTCGACTCGATCCGATATTCGTCGACCCGCGCCGGGAAGATCGTCTCCGGCGTGGCACCTTCAGCCGGAGCTAGCCAGGCCGCCGCGATGCTCTGTCTCTCGAGCTCGTCGCCGACCTCCTCCCTGACGAAACCGAGGACCTTCGGGAACATCGAGATCATCGAGACGACCGCGACCACGCCGAGAGCCGCCACCACGCAACAGCCGGTGGCGAGCTTCTTCCACATCCGCGCGTCGCCTCACGGGCAGAGCGTCCGATCGCACGGCAGCTCGTCGAGCGTCGGGTCGGTGGCGCAGTGAAACGGCCCGGGCGGTGGTGGGGCGAAGGACCCGACGAACAGGAAGACGTTGATGCCGTGGCCGTCCGAGATATCGAGCACGCCGCTGTCGTCGAAGTCCGCGGCGTCGAGGCAGGGCGGCGCGGCGGTCCCGAGGAACAGGAAGCCGAGCACGAAGATGCTGTCGGAGATGTTGAGCTGACCGTCGAGGTTCGTGTCCCCACGCTGGAACGGGAGATCGGCCACGGAGAGCTCCAGATCCTCGACGAGCGGCACGTGACGGTCAACCCAGAGTCGGTTGATCAAGTTCTCGACCGTGCCGGGTCGGTCCGGTCGCTCCACCGTCGCGAAGCGCAGGGCTGCCGTGCGCGACTCGACGCCCGGCGACAGCGAGCCGACCACGGTGATCCGGAGAATCGTCGACGGGCTGTCCTCCGGGAGTGTCAGCGCCCGGCTTCCGTGTCCGCCCATGGAGACGCCGCCGAGGAGAGCGTCGCTGTCGTCGGCCAGCGGAAAGACGGTGTAACTCTCAAGGAACCCGGTCTGACGCATGATCTCACCGGCGACGGTGTCCTTGCTCGTCACCTCGATGATGCGTAAGCCCTCGGCGACGATCCCTGGCGACCAGCCCCACGCGCCCCCTCCGGTCGCGACTTCCAGTGGCGTCAGGACGACGTCGTAGGTGGCGGGCACGCCCGGCGACAGGGCGGCCGGGCCATCGAACGAGAGCTCGAAGATCACGTCTCCGGACCGGGTGGACGGCGTGACCGACACTACGGCCAGCAGGGCGGCGATGAGCGTCACACCAGAGTGAACCGAGTTCATGGCGACCTCCCTGTGATGAACGGTGGCTGTTTCGCACCACCCTTGCGCGACGCTCGCGGTGGGTGGGCCACGACTTCGAATGCCGAGCTGTCGCCATCGTCCCCACGCGTGGCCGTTTCTGTGGACCAGAAACAGTGGAAGAAGAATGTTTCTGAGCCAGTGACGATGGCTCCACCATCACTGTGCCGGCGGAACGCTCTGCGCGGCGGAGTTGACGCGAACGTTCAAGGGTGCCTGTCGGCGCGCTTTGGCGTGCGTGGGCGGGGGTTCGCGAAGTCGGGGAGGCGCGGTTAGCTCGAGACGTCGTGGGCGGTTCCACGCCTCGAGATCGCCCGGTTCGCGTCTCCTTCTCCAAGACCTCGGGACGAGTCCCGAGCCAAGCCGATGCCGGGGATGCGAGACCGCAACGAGTCACGGAGCGAGAGTTCCACGGGTCTCGTCCACCCGGCCTACACGACCGAGTACCGCAAAGACCGAATGATGCCGCACTTCGGTCGGGGACGATTCATGCACCAGGGCCGGTTCGAGTCCCTGTCTCTCCACCACCTTTTCCCTTCCCAGACGCCTCGCGGACCGGAATGATCCCCCTGCTCCCGGTCAGAGCGTCCAGCCCTTGCGGTATTCGCGGTGGAGAAGATCGCTCGCGCGGGAGTTGTCGGGGATCTCGCCGCTGATGGGATCGTAGGTGAAGGTTTTCCCCAAGCGGCCGGCGATGTTCGCGAGCTGGATGAGCTCGGTCAGCGGGCCTCCCATGGCGAAGCTCGAGAAAGGCTCGCCCTGCCCTTTGCAGGCCGCAATCCACTCGTTCCAGTGCCCGACACGGCGGGGCAGGCTCTCCTCCGGCTCCTTCAGTTTCTTCCCCTTCTCTCGCGGGTGAAGCGAAGAGGTCCGGTTCCAGGGATCCGAAGAGTAGATGCTCGCCTCGGTGCCGACGAGGAGGGAACCGTAACTCCCGAAGGACTGGCCCGGCAACAGATCCTGCGAGGGGCGCATGTCCTTTCCGTTCGAGACCGTGAGCTTCACCGGGGGCAGGTCGCCGCGAGCCGGAAGATGGAAGGTGACACGTACTGAACTCGGATAGCCCTCCTCATGTCTTCCCTTCGCCTCGCCCTCGATGCGAATCCGGTTGCCGTCGGCCGCCTTGCCCCTCCAGAGCTGCTCCAGGCGGAGGCCGCGGAAGAGGAAGTTCCCGGTGTGGCAGCCCATGTCGCCCAGTCCGCCGCTGCCGTAGTGGAACCAGGGGCGCCAGGACCGTGGGAGGTAGCTCGAGTGGTACGGGCGCTCGAGGGCGGGCCCCTGCCACAGATCCCAGTCGAGCTCGAGCGGCACCGCGGGCTTGTCGGTGGGACGCGTCACCGGCTGAATGCCATCTCCCACCCAGAGGTAAGCTTCCCGGACGGGTCCGGCGGTTCCGGCCCAGCACCACTCCGAGGCCCGGCGCACGCCATCGGAGTAGGAGCCCTGGTTTCCCATCTGCGTGACGACCTTGTACTTCTCGGCCGCCAGGCGCATGGCCCGTGCCTCGAGCACGGTGCGAGTGAGCGGCTTCTCGCAGTAGACGTGCTTCCCCTGCTTCATCGCCGCGATGGACGCCACCGCGTGAGTGTGATCGGGGGTGCTCACCAGGACCGCGTCGATCTGCTTGTCCAGCTCGGAGAGCATCTGGCGGAAATCCCGGTAGAACCGGGCGCCGGGGTGCTGCTTGCGAGCGCCCACGGCCTGCCTCTCATCGACGTCGCAGAGGGCCACGATGTTCTCAGTCCGGACTTTACGGATGTTCTCGCCCGCCCGTCCTCCGGCGCCGATGGCCGCGATGTTCAGACGATCGTTGGCCTCGTAGCCAAAGGCCAGCCGGCTGTCGCAGATCAGGACGCCGGCTCCGGCCGTCAGGGTGCTGCCGAGAAACGCGCGTCGGGATGAACGGATTCGCCTGGCCATGATCTCTTGCTGGGCTCCATTTCAAGACGTCATACGCTGCGTCCGGTCGACCGGCCATCCACTCGCGCCGTCACCTCCCTCGCGAGCAGGCAGACGTACTCCTCTCCAGGATGTCAGTGCTGGTCGAGAACGATATCGGCCGGAATGCTCGCGTCAAGGCTCACTGCCACCTTCCCGCATGTGACCAGCTTCCTGAAGATCAAGACAGGGCCCTGAGGATGAAGCTGTCAGACGTGGCGCCGATGCCGCGCGTCATTGTACTCGGTATCAGAATTCCACCCAACGGGCCAGGGGTTGGCAATCGAAACGTTCTCGGCGTTGTTGCATGATTCCCCGGGTCGTAACGCGCTTACCCGATGCTCGCTCGGTTGCGGCCGGGTTCTGACCGTGGGGCTCCCGGCTCGAGCATTCGGTCGAGTACGTTGATGGCGAGCCCGGCCTCCGTCGCCTGCGCCGCCTGGCTTCGACCTCTCGGCCTGCCGCCGATGAGCTGCTTGTGACGCTATAAGGCGTTCTCGACTCGTGCCTGTTTGATGATGGCCCGATCGCTTCTTCCATTCCCTCGGGCCGAGTTCTCGCATCGACTCGACGGTGATGTTTCGTGCGCGTAGACCAGGCAGGCCGTGTCGTGATACCCGAGCATTCTTCTCGGGTGGAACGACAACCTCTGCCGCCCTCGCGGTGAGGAGGCCATGGACTGTCGTCCTGTCGTGGACCCCGTCCGCGGTAAGTCGCTCCACTTCGCCACTGATCTGGCTCGGCAAGTCGCCCACGACGCTGGCATCTTCGACTCCCCTACCGGTCAAGCAGTGCGCCACGATGAAACCGCGCTCGTCGACTCCTGTGTGCAGTCTCCGCCGATGTCGCGTCCGTTTCGTCCCGTGCTTCGCCGCGTCCCACGGGCCTTCGCCAGGGGCCTGCAGTCCTGTGCTGTCGACGATCAGGTCGATCGGTCCACCGGGTGGCGTCGCTTTCGGGGCGACATCGAGCGACCGAGCTCGTCGCGACAGCGTGCTGTGATCCGGAACGGGCAGGTGATCGAGCCCCAGCGTGCGCAGCGGTGATCCGACGAAGCCCTCGGGTGTCCGAGCGCGAGTCCGAACACGGCCCCGAGGGTGAGCGACGTCTCGATAGCGAGATTCGAGTACAGCCGTTGACCGCCTCGCCTTCCAGGCGATCGCGGGATCCTGCTCGCTATCGCTTTCTCGCGGAACCGGATCGTCACGTCGTCTCGAGCACGTGGCCATCGCTCGTATTCCCGCCGGTTGCGGACTCGGTACTCTGTCTTGTAGCGGGGATGGACGAGACTCGATTTCACGGCTGACACGCACTCGGGCTCCCGCGATGAGATCGAAAGTCCACAACGGTATTGCAGCTCCGGCCCCAGCGATCCGTGCACCAACGCTGGCCGTTGGTGACAACGACGAACTGCAATCCAGCCGGGAAGATTTCGAGGAGTTCTGCCGGGTGATGGAGGGGCGCTGGATCGGCGACGTCATCTGGATCACGGACTGGCCGGGCTTCGGCAAGAAGGGTCTTCGCCTACCAGGAGTGGCGAGTCGTTGAAGGCGGCAAGGGCCTGCTCGGGCGTTTCTACGGTGGCCCCGGCTCGGGCACGACCCTGGTTCGTTACGACGTCCGCACGCGGCAGATCAGGGATCGGAGCGTGTCTTCGGGCGGCAGCGTCTGGAATCACCTTATCTACAAGAAGGACGGCAAGTGGCACTACAAGACGTCCGGCAGCACCGGGGAGGGGAAGAAGATCACGGGTTCTTCAATCCGCCATATCTCCGACGACGGCAAGACCCACCGCTGGCTGGGCACATGGGAGATCGACGGAAACAAGCTCGACCCGCTGCGTCACGTCTTTCGCCGCATCGGGGACTGGCTCACCGGGTGCGATCACGACTCCAACGCCCGCAAGTCCCTCGTGGCTGATGTAACGGCCGTGCTGTTTCTTCGGGCCTCCGTGCTTCGATGATCGGAGCGGTGGTTCAGGACGAGGTACTTCGCGGAGTGTTCAGACGCGAACGGTCGACGGCGAGGTTCCCCGAGTCACGCCGCTGCGGTAGGATGACGGTGTTCCGTGCGCTGGAGTCCGGGAGGTCGTGACGCGGAGCCGGGTGAATTCGCAGCGGGTATCTTGAACAGCGGTAACCTGGACATGAATTCCGGATTCCAGATCTGTTACGACTCCTCGGACTCCCCCGGCGTGCGATCGGCCGTCACGCGACCGCCCGGCCACGGGCGGATTCGCCGCTTCGTGAGCCTGATGGGCGCGCTCCTGCTTCTTGTCCCGGCCGCGCCCGCGGGTGAGGTGGGCAATCGCAGAATTCTCGCCATTCGCGTGCAATTCCCCGACGGACCGTCGGCTCCCTCTCTCTCCACGGTTCGGGCCAGGCAGAACGGTGCGGCGAACTTCTTCGACCGATTCTCGTACGGGAGGCTCAACCTCATCCCCACGGTCACCACCGAGGCGTTCACCATGCCGAGAAGGTCGACATTCTATGCAAACAACGGCGGCGCCCTGGCCTCCGATGCGGAGAGAATGGCGAGTAATGCCGGCTACAACGAGGGTGCTTACCACAAGATCGGCATCTACTATCTCTCGATCGGATTGACGTCTCATGCCACCGTGGGCGGGAGGAGATTCTGGATCCAGGGCGCGAACGGAGGCGCGACGCTCCACGAGATGGGGCATACGTTCGGGTGGGGGCATGCGAGACGCTGGGTGTCCGACAATCCGGACAGGCCACTCTCTGGCGGCGGCGCGGTCAGTACCGCGGACTACCACTTCATGAGCGGCGGCGGCTATGATCCGACGCCGTACGAGAAATGGCAGCGCGACTGGATCGAGAGACGAGGGAATGTCACCTCCGATGGAGAGTACCGTTTCCGTCTCTATACCTTCGACCAGAGAGACACCGATCCGAGCCTCGCGCGGCGAACCATCACGGTGTCGCGCCGAGGGTTCGACCAGACGCTGTGGCTCGGCTATCGCTCCCGGTTGCTGAATAACGTCAGCCGGAGCGGGCGGAACACGGATCTCCGGCAGGGCCTCGTGGTCTACTGGAAGCGCAGCGCGGGCAGTCAGGCCGTCATGGTGGACATCCATGCCGGCGGCGGGCAGGACAACCATTCCATCCGGCCCGGCGAGACGTTCTCTGATACGGCGGGCAGAGTCCATCTCACCAACCTCGGGCGCGGCGGCTCCACGCCCGACGAGTACCTGGACGTCCAGGTCAATCGAGGGGGTTTTTCCGGCAACCGGCCGCCCCCGCCCACGAGGGATGCGCCTGACACCGTTACCGTGAGGACGCCGTT
>CAYMLL010000048.1:0-32004 GCA_964390645.1 uncultured Planctomycetia bacterium
GTCGATCACGTCGCCGACGGCGAGCGGCGGGCTCTGCGCACCGGCGTCCGCCTCGATGAGAATCGCCGGTCCGGTCTCTGACGCCTGGACGAAGAAGCCCGCCGGCGTCGTATCGACACCCGGACGCAGGTAGGTCACGACGACACCCGGCACCTCGATGTCGACGGCACCGTCCGCGGACTCCCTGAGGAGCGACATCTGTCCGACGGGATCGATGACCGGACCGCAGATCTCGAAGGAGTCGCAGGAGACCTCGTCGTCGGTCGGGTCGACGCCGCAATCGGGATAGGGCTCGGCCATCGCCGGGCCGCCGAGGAACAGGAAGTTGAACTCGAAGATCGCGTCGGAGAGATCGACGTCTCCGGTGTCGTTGGCGTCGAGCGATTTCAGGCAGAGGGGGTCCTCGCCGCCCTGGAAGAGCCAGTTGAGCGTGAACACCCCGTCCGAGATGTCCGCCATGCCGTCGACATTGGCGTCTCCGCGGATGAAGGCCTGCGCGTCGACGGGGTCGGCCGCACAGAAGGGCAGAGCCGTCACGACAACCAGAATCCGGGCAAGATCCGTGCTGGAGTTTCGCATGAGGGTACGCATCCCTGTGTGCTGAGAAATGCCAAAGGACTCCCGTGAGGGAGGTGTCTGAAAAAGGACCCGCAGGCAGTGTCGCCGCGCCGGGCGGTCACGTCAAGCTCGTCATTGGGGCTTGACTGCGGCTCGGCACTGCGATGACGATGAGCGGGTCGCCGGTCTCACCGATTGGCCAACTCCACATCCAGGCAGAGGAACGGGACGATGAGTACACGCTCACGGATTTCGGGCGCCGCGTTGTCGATTGCATGGCTTGGCGGGGGGTCCTCCGGTGCTGCCGCCGACGGTAAGAAGGGGGGGACCGAGAAGGGGAAGGTGGAGCTCGAGTCCGCCGGCCCGCTTGCGGTCGGTCCGGGCGGCGTTCTCTTCGTCGCGGATCCGATGGCCGCCAGGGTCGTCGCCATTCTCACTGCGGACAAGCCTGCGAGCACGGACAGGGGCCAGCGTGTCGAGGGCATCGATCGGAAGGTCGCCGCCGTGCTCGGAACCAAGTCCCCGGACATCCGCATCGTCGACATGGTCGTCCACCCCGCTTCCGGCGCTGCGTATCTGTCGGTCGCTCGCGGCCGTGCCCCGGACTCTCCCGGCGTGCTCGTGCGCGTCGACCGTGCGGGCAAGATCGAGGCGGTGGACCTCGGCAGCGTCGAGCACTCCTCGGCCACTCTGGAGGACGTCCCGGGAAAGGGGGAGTTCTCCGGTCGCGGGCGGCGCAAGTACCGCTCGCGCACGCAGTCGATCACCGATATCGCCTACGTCGACGGTCGCGTCCTCGTCGCCGGCATGTCGACCGAGGAGTTCGCGTCGACCTTGCGCTCGGTTCCGTATCCCTTCGGCAAGACCGGCCGGCCGACCAGCATCGAGATCTACCACGGCGCGCACGGACGATTCGAGACCCGGTCCCCCGTGCGCACGTTCGTCTCCCTGGATGTCGGTGGCACGCCGCACATCCTCGCGGCGTACCAGTGCACGCCGCTCGTGTCGATCCCGCTGTCGGATCTCCAGCCCGGCGCCAGGGTCAAGGGCACGACGGTTGCCGAGCTCGGCAACCGTAACCGGCCGCTCGACATGATCGTCTACCGCAAGGGCGGCGAGGAGTACATGCTGATCGCCAACAACAGTCGCGGCATCATGAAGATCAGGACCGTCGAGCTCGGGAAGGACCACAACGTCACCTCGAAGGTCTCCAGCGGCAAGAGCGAGGGCGTACCGTACGAGACGATCAAGGAGTGGACGGGTGTTCACCAGCTTGATCGCTCCGACTCGAAGAACGCGCTGGTCGTCCGTGCGACGGACGAGGGTACGTTCAACCTCGAGACCCTGCCGCTGCCGTGATGGTGTTCCTGCGTCTGGCGCTCTTCTGCTTCTGCGCGGCTCTCGCCGGCTGCGGGCTGCTCGATCGTCCGCTCCCCTCGATCCGGCTCGTCGCGGATCCGACCGGTGAGGGGCTCGCCTTCTTCGAGTTTGCGGTCGACCGCTCCCGGGGCGCGCGGCCCCGCCGTGGCCCCCCCCCCGCCGCCGCGGTCCACCACCCCCGGTTGGACCGCGTGGTCCTCGACGGGGCCGACGCGGACCTCGCCTTGCCCCCGCTCGCGGGCCAGTGGTCGCGCGACGGCGACGTCGTTCGCTTTCGACCTCGCTTCCCGCTCGAGCCGGGCCTGCGCTATCGCGCGGAGCTTCACCCTGGCGACGGGCCGCCGATCGTCCGGGAGTTCGTCTGGCGAGCGGCGGCCGCGGCGGTCGAGGCGCCCCGGGTGACGGCGGTCTTCCCTTCCGGCGAGCGCGTTCCGGCGAACCTCCTGAAGCTCTACGTGCACTTCTCGCGGCCGATGGCGACGGGCGAGGTCTACCGGCGCATACGTCTACTCGATGCCGGCGGCGACGAGGTCGCGCATCCCTTCCTGGAGCTCGATGAGGAGCTCTGGAATCGCGGTGGAACGCGTGTCACCGTTTTCTTTGATCCGGGGCGGGTCAAGCGTGAGCTACGTCCCAACGCCGAGGTCGGGCCCGCGCTCGTCGCGGGAGAGACCTACACGATCGACATCGACGCGGCCTGGCCGAGCGCCGACGGGGTGCCGCTGGCCGGAGTCCATCGACGGACTCTCCGGGTCGAGGATCCCGACCGCACGTCGCCGGACCCGGCGGCCTGGAGCCTCACGCCTCCCCTCGCCGGCACGCGGGATCCGCTCGTCCTGGCGTTCCCCGAGCCGCTCGATCATGCGCTGCTCGAGCGCCTGCTGTGGATCCGCGGTCCGGATAACGTCGAGGTCGACGGCGAGGTGCGGGTCGGTGACCGGGAGCGTGTCTGGAGCTTCCGGCCGGTGGGCTCCTGGGCGGCCGGCGTGCACCAGCTCGTCGTCGGGTCCGCTCTGGAGGACCTCGCCGGGAACAGTGTCGACCGGCTCTTCGAGGTCGAGGTCTTCCGCGAGATCCGCGTGCCGGTCGTGTCGACGGACGTGTCGCTGGAGTTCAGGGTCGAACCGCCGGACTCGTCCCGTCGCGAGCCGTAGCTCGCCCACGCTGTCGTCGCGGTCCGGGCGGCGTGGCCCTCCGTGCCTCGCAGACCTGTCGTCTCGGCCCGGCTCTCGCCGGATGGCTATCCTTCGATGACGACCACGTCTTCGGGGCAGCAGCTGAGGTTCTCGAGGCCGTCCTCGCGCACCACGTAGGTGTTCTCGACGCCGATGACGCCGAAGCGAGGATGCGTGTACTTCGGCTCGATGGCCAGCGTGTTGCCGACCTCGAGGGGGGCGTCGAATCGTGGCGCCAGGACCGGTGTCTCGTTGACCTGGAGGCCGACCGAGTGACCGATGAACTTCACCGCGAGGTCACCCGGCCCCATGAAGCCGTCGCCGAGCCCCGCGTCGCGAACACGGCCGACCACGTCCTCGTAGATCCGTGACGGTATCGAGCCGGCGCGAACGACGCTCTCGCAGTAGCGGAGCTCCTCTTGCATGCGTGCGAGGATCTCCGCGGCCCCGTCCGGGAGCTCGCCGTGAACGGCCATGCGTGTGCAGTCGGCGTGGTAGCCGCCGAGGCTGATCAGGTAGTCCGCGATGATCGGAGCGTTCTTCGCGATCGGTCTCGCGCTGCCGCCTGCAGCGACCCAGGGGCTCGGACCGGGGCCGCCGATCGGAAAGATCGAGTGACTCGGGATGGCGCCCTCCTCCCCGCTGACGACGATGCCGATGCCGGTCTCGACATTGAGGCCGCGCAGCCGGATGACGCCGCAGTGGCCGAGGCTACGCGCGCGCGAGTCGAGACGGTTCTGGAGCTCGTACGAGGAGACCGCGCTCTCGAAGAGCTCGGGCAGGCACGCGAAGAGCTCCTTGTGAACGCGTCCGCCCGCGCGGAGCTCCTCGACCTCCAGCTCGCTCTTTACCTCCCGGCACGCGAGAAGGGCCCGCGAAGCGTCGACGATCTCGGCGTCCGCACCGAGCACCCTCTGGTACATGCGAAGCGTGTTCGCCGGTAGCACGTCGAGCTCCATGCCGACGCGCCACGGCGGCGCCCCGCAGGTCTCGCGCAGCTGCTCGGGCAGCTCCTTGAGGCTCCGCAGCGGTCGCACGTCGTCGAGCGAGGAGTCCTCGCGCGCTCGCTCGAGCACCTTGCGAACGAGCAGTCGTGGGTCGCCTGTCGCGGCCAGCAGCAGGTGAGCGGACTGCACGGTGCCGCCGAGCCAGAAGAGGTCGGCAGTCTCGACGACGAGGATCGCGTCGAGCGTCTCATCCACCATTCGTGACTGCACACGCGCCGAACGGGACGAGAGCTCGTCTCGGGGGAAGGTGCTCATGGGAGACAGGATAGCAGACCACGGGCTCGGGCGGGATACGTGGGGCCGCCCCTTTCCCCGGCGAGTCGAGACGATCGTCGGCCGTCAGTTCGTCGGGGCCTGCGACGGCTCGAGCCGCACCGGGCAGACCTTGAGCTCGGCGGTCTCCGTCACCGGGTCGTAGCCCGAGCCGGTGAGCGTGTTCACCGGAACGTCGCCGAAGCTGAAGCTGCAGAAGACCGTGCCGCGTGGCGAGGTGGTCGTCGTCTCCACCTTGATGGAGATGGAGCCCCGCCGGCTCGACATGCGACACCAGCCACCGTCGTCGAGGCTCCAGTCCCGCGCGTCATCGGGATGCACCTCGAGAGTCTCCTCGCAGAGCAGATAGTCGATGCCCCGGGAGCGGCCGGTCTGCGTTCGCGTGTGGTAGGACTCGAGCCGTCGGCCCGTCGTCAGCCAGACCGGGAAGTCGTCGTCGATCGTCTCCGCCGGATCGCGGTAGCTCAGCGTGGTGAAGATCCCGCGCCCGTTCTCGAAGCCGTCCTCGTGGAGGATCGGCGTCCCGGGGTGACCCTCGTGCGGCACCGGCCACTGGTACTCCCCTGCGTCGATGCGGTCCCAGTCCAGTCCGGCGTAGATCGGCGAGACGCTCGCGAGCTCGTTGAAGACCTCCTTCGCGGACCGGAACTCGAACCCGGGAATGCCGAGGCGTCTGGCGATCTGGGAGACGATCCACCAGTCGGGCCGCGCCTGCCCCCGCGGCTCGACGGCCTTGCGCAGACGCTGGACACGGCGCTCGGTGTTCACCTGCACCCCGTCGGTCTCCCCCCACGCGGTCGCCGGGAGCACGACCTTCGCGAGCTCGGCCGTCTCGGTGAGGAAGATGTCGATGACGACGAGGTGATCGAGGCTCTCGAGCGCCCGCTGGCAGTGGTTGCGATCGGGATCGGAGACGAGGGTGTTCTCGCCGTCGATCAGCATGGCGCGGATCTGGTCGCCGCAGCGCTCGAGCGCCGTGACCTTCGTGATGCCCTTCTCGAGTCCGATCGTCTTGCCGTAGAGCTTCGCGAACTTCGCCTGCGCCTGCGGGTCCGTTGCCGGCTGGAACCCGGGATAGTTTGTCGGGATCGCGCCCGCGTCGCCTGCACCCTGGATGTTGTTCTGCCCGCGCATCGGGTTGATGCCGGTGCCCTCGCGACCGATGTTGCCCGTCATCAGCACGAGATTCGCGAGACTCTTGACGTTGTCGACACCGCAGATGTGCTCGGTGATTCCGAGCGTGTAGTAGATCGCTCCGCGATCCGCCTCGCCGTACCAGCGTGCGGCCGTCTCGATGTCGGCAGCGGGCACGCCGGTGATCCCGGATGCCCACCCGGGCGTGAACCGCGCGACGTGCTCGAGGAAGCTCTCGGCCCCCGTCGTGCGAGCATCGACGAAGTCGTGGTCCACCAGCCCGTCGCGCGCGATGACGTGCGCCATGGCCAGCAGCAACGCGACGTCGGACCCGACGCGGATCGGCAGATGGATGTCGGCGATCCCGGCGAGCGGAATGCTGCGCGGATCGGCGACGATCAGCTTCGCTCCGCGGTGCACTGCTTTCTTGATGCCAGTCGCGGCGACCGGGTGGCACTCCGTCATGTTCGTGCCGATGCAGAAGATCACATCGGGCTTCTGCATATCGACGAGCGGATTCGACATCGCGCCACGACCGATCGTGGCCGCCAGACCGGCGACCGTCGGAGCGTGTCAAGCACGGCTGCAGTTGTCGATCTGGTGCGTTCCGAAGCCGGCCCGGACGAGCTTCTGCATCGTGTAGGACGCCTCGGACGGCGCGCGTCCCGACGCGACGCCGTAGATGCTGGCGGGACCGTGGTCCTCGAGCGCCTTGCGAAATCCTTCCGCCGCGGCGTCGAGGGCCTCGTCCCATGTCGCCTCGTGGAGGCGGCCGTCGGCGCCGCGCACGAGCGGAGTCTCGAGTCGCTCCTCGTGCTGCACGAAGTCCCAGGCGTACTGACCCTTGATACAGAGCGCGCCGAGGTTGGCCGGGCCGTCCATCGCCGGCTGCACCGCTACCAGGTCGTCGTTCTTCGACAGCAGATCGACCGAGCAGCCCACGCCGCAGTAGGGACAAATCGTGCGCGTCCTGTCGATCTTGCCGCGATCGTCGGCCGCACGCAGCGCCTTGCGATCCGCGAGCGCGCCCGTGGGGCAGGTCTGGACGCACTGACCGCAGAAGGTGCAGGAGGAGTCCTTCAGCAGGCCGTCGAACTCCGTCGTGATCCTGGTGTCGAAGCCTCGGTTCATGACGCTGATCGCGTGGTCGCCTTCCTGCTCGGCGCAGACGCGCACGCAGCGGTAGCAGGAGATGCAGAGGTCGTAGTCGCGTTGGATGAAGGGGTTGTCGTCGTCGTTCCTGCTGGCGCCGGATTGCTCGCCCTGGAAGCGGCCCGTCCGGGCGCCGTAGCGGTCCACGAGCCGCGTCAGCTCCTGCGACACCATGCCACGGAGCTCGTCGACGTCGATCTCGCGATTCTCGGACGCCACCAGCTCGAGCAGCGTCTTGCGGTACTTCTCGATCTTCGTGCTGCTGGTGCGTACGACCATCCCGGGTGACGCCTTCGTCGTGCAGGATGCCACGGGGCTGCGCGCGCCCTCGAGCTCGACGATGCAGAGTCTGCAGCCGCCGAACGCCTCGAGTCGCGGATCGTAGCAGAGTGTCGGAACGTCTCTGCGATGACGTTCGGCGATCTCGTAGATCGTCTCGCCCGGCGTGAACTCCACGTCGTCGCCGTCCAGGGTGATCGTCTGCTTCGTGCTCTTCGGGTCGCCGGGGCTCATCGTCGTCTCACGTCTCCAGACCCCGCTCCACCTGCTCCGGGAAGTACCTCAGCAGGCTCTCCGTGACGAGCGGAGCCGCGGTGCCGAGTCCGCACGCGCTCGTCTGCATCATCACCTCGCCGATATCGTGGACCTCACCCTTCCAGCTCCCGATGTCGCGAGGGCCGTGCCTTGCGGCCGGCCGCTCCGTCGAGCGCCGCATGTCGAGGCGCTCGGCCAGACGCCGCGTTCCGATGCGGCACGGAAAGCACTTGCCGCACGACTCGTCGGCGAAGAAGCTCATCGCTCCGTGCGCGACGGCGACCATGTCGCGGCTCGCGTCGAAGACCATGACCCCGCCAGCGCCGAGGAAGGACCCCTTGCCGCGCAGGCAGGGCTCGTCGAGCGTCGCGTCGAGATCGTCGCCGGCGATGAAGCCGCCGGAGAGACCGGCCATGGTGACCGCCTGGATCTCGTGCTCGCCGGAGGGACCGCCCGCCCAGTCGTCGAGCAGCGTTTGCAGCGGCAGGCCGATCGGCACCTCGTAGTTGCCGGGCCGGGCGATGTCGCCCGAGACGCTGATGACCTTGGTGCCGGCGTGCTCGCCGAGGCCGAGGTTCCGGTACCAGTCGGCGCCCAGGCGGACGATCGGGGGAACGGACGCGATCGTCTCGACATTGTTGACCACCGTCGGCAGACTCTCGAAGCCGTGAGTGACCGGAAAGGGCGGGCGGTTGCGCGGGAAGGGGTGCTTGCCCTCGAGGCTGTTGAGGAGCGAGCCCTCCTCGCCGCAGATGTAGGCGCCCGCACCGCGGCGGATATCGATGTCGAGGTCGAAGCCGCTCTCACCCAGTATTCCCGCGCCCAGCAGTCCCGCGGCCCTGGCCTCGGTGATCGCCTGCTCGAGGACGGCGAGCGTTGCGGGGTACTCGTAGCGCAGGTAGATGAAGCCGCGCGTCGCGCCGGTCGCCCGGGCCGCGAGGATCATCCCCTCGATGACCGCGTGTGGATCGTGGTCCATCAGCGCACGGTCCTTGAAGCAGCCGGGTTCGCCTTCGTCCGCGTTGCAGACGACCGTCTTCGGGGCGCCCGGGGCCTCGGCGACCGCCAGCCACTTGCGGCCGGTCGGGAACCCGGCGCCTCCGCGTCCGGCGAGCCCGCTCCTCGTCACCAGCTCGCACAGCGAGCTCGGCGACAGCTCGCGTACGGCCTTCTCGATCGCCTCGTATCCACCGCCGCGTCGATAGCCGGCGATCGTGGTGCGCTGCGGCGCACGGATGGAGCGGAAGACGCACTCCTCGCTGCCCGCCGGATTCGGCGGTGGCAGCGGGGACGGTCTCGCCTGTAGTGCGGAAGTGCTCGTGCCGGTCAGTACGCCATCACGGCGCAGGACGGGAACCGGCTGATCGCAGCGTCCCGCGCAGGGCATCGGCGTCGCGCCGTCTGCGCGCAGATCTGCGAGCATCTTTGCGCTGCCACGCAGGCGGCAAACCGGTCCGGCGCAGACTCGCGGCGCGTCGTGGCCTCCGGGTGCCCGTGAGAGGTGGTGATAGAATGTCACCGTGCCGTGGAGATCCGCGAGCGGGATCCTCAGGCCGGTGGAGATCGCGCGGATCGCGTCGTCCGAGAGGAAGCCATCGCGTTCGTGGAAGGCGTGAAGGAGCGGCAGCAGCGGCGCCGGCTCCTGGCCCCATCGTTCGATCAGCTCCTCGTCGGAAGGTGCGGACATGCCCACTCTCGGGATCGCCGTGACCGGCGGGACGCGATTCTCGGCCATCGTCCCGCGCGATGCAAGCCGTCCTCGCGTTCGGGGCGGGCGGGCAGCTCCGTGCTCCCGGTCAGCGGCTCCCGACCAGCGCCTTTCGACCAGGGGTTGCGGGGAGCCTCGAAGTGCCGTCCTCCGTTACTCGGAGGAGGCCGGGCCGTGACCGGGTGAAGAGGTCCAGTCGCGGGGGGCGCACGCGGTCGTCGCCGGTGGCGTCCGTTCCGGGAGAGTCGTCGATCCAGCAGAGCGCGATCAACTCCGCCGTTGCCGTGACCGCCGGGCTGCGCGCCGCACCGTACATGCTCGTGCAGACCAGCACCGGCTCGAGGCTGGCGGGCGCACCATCGCACGGAATCGTCGCGGTGCAGATCTGACCCAGGGCGTTCTCCCAGGTCGCGATCGCGCCCTTCCTCGAGGCGGCGGAGAGTCCGAGGTGAGATGCTCCCTGCACCAGCGTGTCGCTCGGCGGCGCGACGCGAGCGCGTGTCGAGAACTCGCGGCCGCCGTCGTCCGAGCGTGCCCAGCGCAGCATGCCCGCACCCCTGGCCTCGTCGAACCAGAGCACCCAGACCCGCCCCCCGGCGCCGGTCGCGATCTGTGGGCTGTTGACCGGGCAGGCGGGGAAGCGCCATGGCTGCGAGATCGTCACCACAGGCGCGAAGGCCGTCGCGGAGGAAGATCGCGAGCGAGTCTTGATCGACAGGGCGTCGCCTTCACGGTCGCGGTAGACGACGTGCGTCGACCCGTCCTCGCCGACGACGATCGAGGGACGGCAGCACGGACAGACGCCGTGGGTGGACCCCGTCAACGCGACGTTGGCGCCGAAGGTCCGTCCGCCGTCCGTCGACGTCGCGAAGTAGAGCTGCTTGCGGTTGCGGTGGCTCCGAGGGGCGTCCCGCTCGTCGAGCCAGACGACGTGGATCTCGCCGTTCTTGCCGATCGCGACGTCCTGGTACTCCTGACCGCGGCCGGGCTCGCCATCGTCGTTGACCGTGACGGGGGCCGAGAAGGTCTCGCCACCGTCGTGTGACACCGACAGCACCACGTCCCCGGCGTCGTCCGCGCCGCGATCGACCCAGCAGATCGCGATGCGTCCGTCGGAGGAGACGGCGAGTCGTGGCCCCACCTGTCTTCCCGCCACGGTTGATCGCGCCGTCGGATTCACCCGGACGTGGTCGACCCAGCGGCTCTCGATCTCGCAGTGGCGCGCAAAGACCACGTCCGCGGTGCCGGTGACGTCGTCGACGACCGCCCAGGCGGCGATCACCCCTCCCTCGGGGCGGATCGCGACGTCAGGCTCGTCGGTGCGTCCCGTTCTCGGGGTCTCGAACGCTCTGGCGGGCTGACGCGAGGCGCAGCCGACCGATAGCGAGAGCGCCAGCAGTGACAGTGATGCGAGGAGGGGCTTCATGCTTCCCGGTTTACTTTCTTTCGAGAGGCTCGACGCGCCAGTCACGCGTCGTGCGAGTTCCGGACTCGAGCGCGACCAGCCCGCTGATTTCGCGATGCTCTTCCAGAAGCGGGATCGCCTCGGTCGCGAGGACCGCCGCGGCGGTCGACCACCCGTCAGCGAGCGTTGCGTCCCGGGCCCGCACGACCGCGCCGAGCACTCCGGAAACCGGTCGCAGGGTTCGTGGTGAGAGGATGTGGCCGAGGCGTTCGCCGTCGATCTCGACGAACCTCTCGTGGCTGCCGCTGGCCGCCATCGCCTCGTCGCGCAGCAGCGCCGTTCCCAGGATCCGGTTCGGCCTCGAAGGGTCGCGAATGGCCACCCGCCAGCCGGCGGCGCCCGGAGGCGATCCGAGCGCGTAGATGCAGCCCGAGAAGTTGATCAGCGCGCTCTCGACGCCCGCTTCGCGCAGGGCCACCACGGCCCGGTCGACGGCGAAGCCCTTGCCGGTCGCACCGGGGTCGAGACGCATGCCCGATCGGGCGACGGTCACGGTCCACGCGCCGTCGTCGTCCCGGCGGACTCCGAGCGCGCGGTAGTCGACGAGCGTGCGCAGCTCGGCCAGCTCGTCCGCGCTCGGTCGACGTGCGCTGCGCCGGCGAAAGCCCCAGGCGTCGACGAGTGGCCCGACCGTCACGTCGAAGGCGCCTTCGGAGGCAGACGAGATCCGGGCCGAACGCAGCAGGAACTCGGCGGTCGCCGGGCTGACCGCGATCGATTCGTCGGCCTCGAGGCCCGAGATGCCGCTGATCTCGCTGTCCGGCCTGTAGTCGCTCAGCAGGCGATCGACGCGCTCGATCTCGGCGAAGGCGCGACGACAGGCGCTGCGCCGGGTCGCGTCGTCCTCGTGACGGACCTCGATCTCGCAGACGCTGCCCATGACGAGCCGAGCCTCGCGGTGCTGGCCCGAGCGCTCCGAGGACGCCACGACATCCAGCAGGTCCTGCCGCTGCGGGGCGCTTCGCAGCACCTTCTCGAGGTGCGCCGGACGGCGACGGTAGAGCGACTCGACCAGGGCGAGCACCTTCCGGACGCCGGTATTCAGAGATCGCACCGACATCGTCGCTCCGACGATGTTCAGAACGTCGCGGTTCAGCCGGATCGGGTCGCCGGTGGTCTTGCCGTCGTACTGGCCGAGGAACCGGCGTCGCGCGACCTCGCCACCGCGTGATTCGCGGTAGACCATGACCGCGACGCGCCGCACCGACCCATCCGGCTCGACGCCGACGATGAAGGTGAAGTACTTGAACTTGCCGATCTCCTCGTGAATCACCGCGTAGCCGTCGAGACGACCATCTTCGGTGATGCCAAGGAGCGTGCGGAATCGTCGTCGCCGCAGGCGCTCGCCGACCACCTCGCGGATTTCGTTGACCTCCGCCGCGGACAGGTCGACATCGTCGTGGACGACACGTGCGGCGTCCGGAAAGACCGTCTGGATGGCCTCGGTCGTGCTCAGGTAGGTCGTCGTGTGAAGATCCCCGCGCGGTCGGCGGGCGTCGTTCACGGTCGCCGCCCCGCAGCCGACGAACGTGACGATCGAGATCGTCGCGACGACGCTCCGGGCGGCGCGATCAGAAGTAGCTGGCGATGGAGAAGACAATCGCATCGTCGTCTGCCGAGGGCGCCGCGGCGCCGCTGCCGTCGTTGAGCTGGAAATCGACCTTGATCACGGTGGCCTCGATCGGTCGGTAGTTCAGACCGATCGTCGCCCGGCTCATGCGGTTGCCATCGAGATCGACATGGTCCCAGCGGCCGACGAGCGTGAACGTCGAGCCGGGCCAGAAGCCGTAGGGCATGTAGTCGACCAGGAATGACGGCATGAAGTGGTAGCTCGCCTGCACGTAGTATCCGAAGATGTCGTCGGTGACGCCGCTCGTGCGTGCGAAGCTGTTGCGCTCGATGAAGGAGTAGGCGCCTTCTCCCTGGATCTCGATCGGGCCGATCGGAACCTCGCCGATGTCGAGCTCGGGAATCGTGACGAGCGCGTCGACGGCGGTCGTGGTAAGGAGATTGTCGCCGGCCTCGTCGTAGGCACCGCTGTGCGCGGAGATGCCGAGCTCGCTGCCGACGATCGGGCTGATGCTCAGCCGTCCGACGCCGGCGAACTTGTTGTTGATGTCATCGAAGCTCGACGTGCCGAGGGCCGTGCCGTGAGGCCGTGCGGAGCGAGTTCCACTGGCGGACGTGATGGTCGTCGCGCCGTCGCTGTCGAGCCCCTTGAAGCCGCTCGTCAGGTAGGCCTCGTACTGGATCTCGCAGTCGCTGTTCTGTGGTGTCAGGTCGCCGAAGACGCCGACGCCGAGCTCTCGCAGCGTCGTCGGGATCACGAACCGGTTGACCAGCGGTCGGTCGGTGAGGTCGTTGATCGGCGAGTCGTGGATGAGGTTGAACTTGCCGAGAGGGTCGAGAATGACACCGCCGCGCAGGTTGACCTCGTCCGTCAGGAGCACGTCGACGTGGGCGAACTCGACCCCGATGTCGGAGCCGTCCTCGATCTCGATCTCGGTCGCGAATCGTACTCGCTCGTGCACGTCCGCGTAGATGAACGGTACCAGGCGGTGGAAGCGAAACTCGTGCGGAGCGTTCTGGGGATCGCGGTACTCGAGGTCGAAGTAGCCGCCGAGCGAGACGCTGTCTCTCGCCTTCTGGAGGAACGGCTTGTCGAGGGTGTCGCTCCTGAAGCCGGGCAGTCCGGGGTCGGGGGCGGCCCCCCCGGAGTCGGCCGCCTCGCGGTCCCGACGCTGCCAGCCGAGCTTCAGGTCCGCGAGCTCCCGGACCACCCTGTCGTGTTCCTCGCGGGTCACCGGGCGGTCCTCGTCGGTGTCGTGGGGTGGGCCGGCCAGCAGGGCGCCGCTCGACACGAGGGTGAATGTCAGAGCACGACGGATCGGGGTGCACATGAGGTTCGGCGGCTGGTCGGGGGGAAGGGGATACGGTCAGGTCCATCCAGGCGCTGGCCATCGCACCGGAACTTTCGTTGTCATTATCAAACTCGAGTTTCGTATGTCAAACTAAAATTCGGTGACCCGGGCGTTGGTTGCATCTGACGAATCCGCGCCCCCAGGGGCTGTCCCGGGCCGCTGCGGAGCGGGTGGAGCGCCGAGCCCGGATCCTGCTGCGGACCGGAGTTTCCCGGGATCCTCGCCGGCCGTGCGCAACCCTTCCAGGTGCTCCGCCTCGCCGTGGTGGAGTCGCTCGTGTCCCCGCGAGATCCGCGAGCACCGTGCTTCCTCCGGCCGCTTCCTCCGGCTGCTTCCGCCGGCGGTCGTGCTATCGTGATGGCGATGGCTCGACGTGGAAGAACCTTCGTGATCGTGTTCGCCGTCATCAGCGCCGTGGTCGTCGGAGCCGGCGGCTGGGCGGCACGAGACGTGTTCCGCGAGTGGCTGCTTCTGCGGCGTCTGGAGACCGGCGCGCAGGACGAGCAGCGGGCGGCGGCCGCCGAGCTGGTCGAGATGGGATCGCGCCGGGCGGTTCCGGCGCTCGTGCGACGGCTGCGACAGGCGGCGAACGAGACTTTCCGCGGCACCTCCACGCTGCTCCTGGACATCCGGGAGTTCGACCGCAAGCGCTCGCGTGCGGGTCGCCCCGGTCTGGTGTTTCTGCCGGCGACCGCCCCCGTCGAGGGACGCTTCTGGATCTCGATGAGCCTGCTTTCCCTCGGGCCGTCGGGGGTCGCTGCTCTCGTCGAGCTGCTGGGGGACGATCATGCCGCGGTCGGCGAGACCGCGAGCTTCATGCTGCGATTTGCGCCGCAGGAGTACGCGCGGGACATCGCCAGGGTGCTCCTCGAGGAAGACGCGCCTGCCCGGGATCGCGCCGCTGACGCGCTCCGCTTCATGCGAGAGCGCCGCGCGCCTGCCTTCGAGAATATCGTCCGGGCCCTCTCCGAAGGCGACGTGTCGGAGCGACGCGTGCTGGCGGCGGGGTTGCTCGCGGAGTGGAACGAGACCTCGGGCGACGGAGTCGGCGCTCTCATCGGCGCCCTCCGCGACGCGCGACCGGAGGTGCGCGCCGCGGCGTTGCGGTCCCTGGCGTCGTTCGGGCCTCGAGCGAGCCGGACCGTCCACGCGGTCTCCGGGAGTCTGGAAGATACTCGCCCGGAGATCCGTTACCGCGCGGCGTACGCTCTCGGGAGGATCGGCGTCAACGCGAGCCCGGCGCTGACGAAGCTGCGCGAGCTGGTGCGGAGCGACCCGAGCCGGGAGGTGATCGATGCTGCCCGCACCGCCATCGAGAGGATCACCGGAGACTACGATTGAGACTCGGCCGCCGTCAGAAGATCATCCTCGCGGTCACTGGCTGCGCCTTCTTCGCCATCGTGCTCGTCGTCGTCGCTCGCCGGTACTGGCCGCTCGGGAGGGCGACGCTGGAGGTCTCGCGCGAGATCACGTACCTGACCGGGCCGCTGAACGCGGACGGCACCGTCGACTACCTCTCCGTCGTGGAGGCCGAGATGTCCGCCGGCGTCACCCGGAAGGACAACGCCGCAGTGCTGATTCTCCGCGCGCTCGGACCGGACTTCCTGACGCCGACGATGCGCTCCGAGGCCCTTTCGGCGCTCGGGCTGGAGTCCTTGCCCGAGCGCGGCGCGTACTTCCGTCCGTACAACGACTTCCTGCTCGCGGGGGGGGACGCGAAGACGCGCGCCAAGTCCGTTGACCTCGCCGCGTCGCAGGTGCTCGCGTCGACGCGAGCGCCGTGGACGCGTGCGCAGCACTCCCGGCTCGCGGACTGGATCGACGGGAGCGCGCCGGCGCTCGATCTGCTCGTGGAGGCATCGTCCCGCGACCACCTCCACTTCCCGGTCTTCTCGCTCATGGAGCCGGCGCGCATCTCGCAGATCGAGCCGGCTCCGCGCCTCGTGCGCCTGCGGCTCGCCGCACAGGCACTCGCGTCCCGCGCGCTCCTGCGGGCCGGGTCCGGCGAGATGGTCGCGGCGTGGAAGGATGTCGTCGCGATCCTCCGTCTCGCCAGGCTGATGCAGCACGGTCTGAGGCGCATCGAGCTGACCGCCGCTCTCGGAATGGAGATCGAGGGCGCGCTGAGGACCGCGAAGGTGATCCTCGCGTCGAAGGACGTCCCCGCCGCGATCGCCGTGCAGGCGCTGCGCGAGCTCGAGGCGACGCCGGCTCCGCCGTTGCCGGGCCGCGCGGTTCGCCTCGAGCGTCTCTTGACGCTGGACATCTTCCAGTCGCTCTGGTCCGAGGCGCGCGCGCCCGCCGGATCCGGACAGCTCGACGGGATCGACGGGCATGTCATCGACCCCGCTGCCTTCGTCGTCGCGAATCGGGTGCTCGACGAGGTCGAGGAGGCTCTGGCGGCACCGTCGCTGCTTGCTCGCATCGAGCGAGTCGGGGCTCTCGACAGGGCGCACAGGCGACGGCTCGACGAGTCGAGCGAGCGCACGGTGACCGGCGGCTTCCGTGCCTTCGCGAGCGCCGCGCAGCGACGGTACGCGCTGACGGAGCATCTGCTCCGCCGCTCGCTCACCCCGATGCTCTCGGCGCTCGCGAGCATCGTCTACATCCGCGGCCGCGCCGACGTCGACGAGAGGCTGGTTCGCATAGGACTCCACCTCGAGATGCATCGCCACCGCGACGGCGAGTATCCCCGCAGCCTCGACTTGCTGCCGGCGGAGCTGCGAGACGATCCGTTCATCGACGGAGCCTTGCGCTACCGCCGCGAGGAAGGCGGCGGCTACACGCTTCTCAGCGTCGGAGTCGACGGTGTCGAGGGCGGCGGGAACGCGGTCGGCAGCATCTTCGAGCGCGACCTGATCCTCCGCAAGTCGGCTACTGCGGCGGACTGATCGCTCGCCCCTGGAGCAGCCACTGCCAGATCGCCTCGAACTGCCGGCGTGCGTCGCCGTCGTAGTAATTCGTGAAGGGGCTCTTGCCTTCGAGGTCGGCGAACTGCGGCATGCGCGAGTCGCGCACGACGCGGCCGGGGTTGAGCATCCAGCGCTGGAAGTGCTCGCGGCGCAGCCGCTCCACCGTGTACTGGAAGTTGACGCCGGGGACCTCGAAGACGGAGTCGGCGCCGCTGTCGCCGGCGGCGTGACACGACATGCACGCGAAGCCGCCATCGCGCAGCACGAGCTTCTTGCCGATCGCTGCCTTCCGTGCGTCGGACTCCGGAACGGGTGGAGCCTTCGGCGTGTGACCGTGCTCGAGCGCCAGACCCTCCGCGATGCCGGCCGCGCGGATCGGGAACTTCGGCATGCGCGACTTCAGCCAGGGCCGAACGTGGTAGCCGAGCTCGCCGGAGAGGAACTTCCTCGTCCACTCCGGACGCAGCTTCTCGCCGGTCCAAGTCAACGGCGGACGATTCTGCACGACGCTGAACTCGACCCCCGGCACGCCGCCGAGCGGATCGTCCTTCTTGCGGTCGTCGTCGGGGATCAGGTGCGCGACCTCGTCCTCGTGGTCGGACCAGATCGCCGCGGCGTTGTCGCGCGCATGGCAAGCGCCGCAGCGCAGCGCCTTCATCTGCCGGGCGGCGAACTCGACCGCGTTGTCCTCTTCGAAGAGGGCCGCGCCGACTCCGAGAGACACCTTCAGCGCGTCGCGCTCCGTGTCGTCGAGTTGCAACCGGGGAGCTTTCCCACGCATCGCCGGATCGGTCGCGAGGCAGCCGCGCCGGCTCCGATCGGAGCTGAGGTCCACCAGCGACCCGGCGGACCGCCGCGAAATCTCATCGCCGAGCCCGTGACAGTTCGCACAGCCGAGGTCGGCGACGAGCTTCGCTCCCGTCGCGGCTTCGAGTCCCGCGGGCGGCTCGATCGCCGTCGGTTCGCGCGAGCTCGAGAGAACGAAAGCGACGACGGCGACCGCTTCCGCGCGCGAGAGGCGGAAGTCCGGCATGCGGATCCACTTGTATCGCGCGTCAGGATCTCGCAGGAACTCGATGAGCGCCGCGGCGCTCCACTTCTCGGCCACGTGGTCGAGCGAGAGGCGGTCGTCATCGTCCTCCTCGCTTTTCGGATTCGGCAGCGACGACAGCGAGTGACAGCCGATGCAGCCGAGGTCCGCGAACAGCGCTCCGCCGAGCTTCCTCGACTTCGCGAGAGCCAGGGGTGAGACCGTCGCGCTCCTTGTCGAGCTCGGCTTCAGGCTGTCGAGGTACGCCGCGATCTGCCACGCGCGCAGGTCGATGCCCTCGTGCGATGGTCCGTCACCGGCGTCGAGGAGCGCCGGCATCGTGGCGTTCCTGCGTACGGAGCGCGGGTCGGCGACCCAGCGCGCGAGCCACGCGAGGCCGTACCTTCCGCCGATGTCCTGCAGTGACGGGGCGTCCATCCCGAGCTCGGGCATCGCGCGCCGCGGCTTCCACGACGGTTCGTGGCAGCGTCCGCAGCGTCGCGTCGCGATCAGCTCGCGTCCCCTGCGCAGGCTCGCGCCGAGCGCCAGGTCCTCGTTCGTCGGATCGTGGTAGAGCACGGTCGGTGGGACCGGCTCGCGCGTCCAGTCGAATGAGGACCAGTAGAGCCGCACGAAGCCGTCCCCCTTTGCGGGTCCCTGGTACGTCGCCACCAGCGGCACGTGTCCGCCCTCGAGCTCGATCTTCGCGGGCTGCGCCTCCGAGAGGTCGTCGCCCTCGATCCGGAGCACCTCGCGGCCGCCGAGCGTCAGCTCGAACCTGCCGCGCCCCTCGAGGCTGAAGGTGAACTCGTCGGCGAGATCGATCTCGAGGAAGCCGCTCCAGTGATGGACGAACCGTGCCGGCCCGCGGAACAGCCCGGGAGTGTGACCCTCCGGCGTGTAGGCCGCCACCAGGCGCGACGTGCGACAGTCGGCCGGGGACGACTCCCCGCCGTCTCGTGCGGGTCGAAAGCAGACCTGGAGCCCGGGCGCCAGGGGCCGCTCCTCCTCGGCGTTCCCGATATCGGCGAGCGACACGAGTGCTGTGGCGCAGAGGAGAACGCGGAGTCGGTGGATGGTCGCTTCGGAGCAGTGCATTACCGGAAGGTGGGCCCCGCTGGGCGGTCGGGTCGGGTCGCCGTCTTCGAGCATACCCCGAAGCCGCCGGCGGGCAACCATGAGCCTCCTGTCCTCGGGGCCTCGACCACGGGGAAGGTGGAAGGGGCTTGTGCGATCGTTGGCGGTCGTCTTAGAATCAGCGCCCTCATCCTCTCGGATCGCGAATCCAGCTCACAGAAACACAGGAGCTCAGGCGATGTCGCTGGCGAGCCGTCTCGGTCGTTGGGCCTCTCTTGTTGTTGTATGTGTCCTGATCTCTTCGGGTTGTGGCGACGCGGGGCCGCAGCTGAAGCGCATCATTATTCTGACCAACGGCACCTCGCCGTTCTGGGATGCCGCCAAGATCGGCGCGCAGGACGCCGCGAAGGATCTGGACGTCGAGGGCGCGGGACTTCGTGTCGTCGTCGACACGAACGACTTCTCCGACACCGGGCAGATCAACAAGCTCCGCGAATACCAGGGCATGACGGACGTCGTCGCCGTCGGTATCTCGGTGACGAACGCCGAGAACGCGGCGATCGCCGACGAGATGCGCAAGCTGCGCACGAGCGGCATTCACGTGATCACCATCGACTCGGACGTCGATCGCGAGAACGACCGCAACGCTCGTCACGCCTACATCGGCACCGACAACCTCTACGGCGGTCGGGAGCTTGGCAAGGCGGCGAAGGGGCTGAAGCCCGGCGGCTCCGAGTACTGTACCTTCGTCGGCCTCAAGGGCGCGGCGAACGCCAAGGAGCGCATCGGCGGCTTCGGTGAGGGCGCCGGTGCGGGCTTCACGCAGAAGGAGAGCTTCGGCGACGACGGGGATCCCGACGTCGCGCGCAAGAACGTGCGCGACGCCATCGATCGTAACGAGGCGCTCGGCATGCTCGTGGGCATCTGGTCGTACAACGCCCCGGCGATCGTCGACATCGTCAAGCAGCTCGACCGTCGCAAGGACTTCACGATCTGCTGCTTCGACGCCGAGCCGGTCGCGATCGACCACATGGAGGCCGGTATGATCGACGTCCTCGCGGTGCAGAATCCCTACAAGATGGGTTACGAGGGGGTGCGGCTCCTGAAGGCCCTCCACGAGGGGGACACGGCGGCCGAAGACGCGATGCGCGGGCGCATGAAGGGTGCGGGCGAGGTCGCCGACGCCGATGTCTTCGACACCGGCTTGAAGATCATCGTTCCCGACGGCGACTCGCCGCTCGACAAGGTGGAACTCGGAGCCGTCACCCAGAAGATGAAGCTGGCGAAGTTCAAGGAGTGGCTCAAGTCGAAGGGACTGACCGGATCCTGAGCCGACTCCGCGGAAGAGGTGCTTCATGCTCGAGGGCCAGCGAGGCGACTTTGCCTCCATCTGGAAGCGGCACGGGAACGAGCTCGGTCTGCTGATCGCGATTCTGGCGGTGGTCGGCCTGACGATCGGGCTCGATGACGCGGCCAGCTTCTGGGACAAGGCCTACGTCGCCAAGCCCTGGTACAACGCCAAGGAGATCCTGCGACACGCGTCGATCCTCGGGATCTTCGCCATGGGCGCGGGCATCGTCATCGTCTCCGGCGGCATCGACCTCTCGAGCGGCTCGATGATCGCTCTCAGCGGCGCCGTGTGCGCGTCGTTCATCTTCGGGCTCGTTCCTGCTGACGAGCAGGGGCACCCGATCACTCGTGACGTCGACATCTGGATCATCGCCGTTGCGATCGCCGGAACCCTTGTTGTCGCGTTCCTGATCGGCAGCTTCCACTCGTGGCTGATCACGGTGATACGGCTGCCACCCTTCATAGCGACCCTCGCGTCGCTCGTCGGATTGCGCAGTCTCGCCCGTGTGCTCGTTCAGGATGTCAACGGAGCCTTCTCGCCGAACCGCAACACGCAGATCTACATCCGTGACGACTTCTTCAAGTCGCTCGGTGGCACCTGGTGGATTCCTCTGGTGATCTTCCTGGGGATCTCGACGATCCTGCTGGTCCTGATGAGCAAGACCGCCCTCGGGCGGCACCTCTACGCGATCGGCGGCAACGAGGACGCGGCCCGGCTCAGCGGCATTCGCACCGAGCGGCTCAAGTGGCTCGCGTACTGCATCGGGACCGTCACCGCCGCGATTGCCGGGATCCTCTACTCGAGCTACGTCGGTGGCGCCATGCCGGACCGTCAGGGGCTCGGTTACGAGCTCAACGCGATCGCGGCGTCGGTCGTCGGCGGCTGCTCCCTGGCGGGGGGTATCGGCACGATTCCGGGTATCATGCTCGGGGCGCTGTTCTTGCGCGTCGTGATCGACTCGGTGTCGAAGACGGTCAAGAACAACCCGGACGAGTTCCAGGGACTCATCGTCGGGCTCCTCGTCGTGCTCGCGGTCACCTTCAACGAGCTGCGAGGCAAGGGCGGCGCACGCAAGCAGTTCCTGCCCGGCGCGCTCGGCGTGGTGAACATCGTCGTCATGACGGTGCTCGCCGGCACCGTCGTCATCGTCATTTCGAGCGACCACAAGCTGTTGAAGGGGGTGCTCGTTGCGGGGGCCGCGCTGGTCGCTCTCTGCGTGCTCAAGGCCGTCGAGGTCCGGTCTGCGCGCAAGGAGCGTCAGGCCTGAAGCCGCTCGGCGCTGGTAGTGACGTGAGCGAATCGCCACTCATCTGCATCCGGAACGTCACGAAGCGCTTCTCCGGCGTGATCGCGCTCTCTGACGTGACGCTGGACATCACCCAGGGCGAGTGTCACTCGATCTGCGGCGAGAACGGCGCCGGCAAGAGTACGCTGATGAAGATCCTCTCCGGAGTGATCACCGGGTACGAAGGCGAGCTTCTGGTTCGCGGCGAGCCCGTTCGCTTCGGTGGCACGCGCGACGCGGAAGTGGCGGGCATCAGC
Organism: uncultured Planctomycetia bacterium; assembly: GCA_964390645.1. GTDB lineage: Bacteria > Planctomycetota > UBA8108 > UBA8108 > UBA8108 > CAYMLL01. The sequence goes on from CAYMLL010000048.1 coordinate 21,220, forward strand.
ATCATCCATCAGGAGCTGAACCTCGTCGAGGAGCTCTCCGTCGCCGCGAACGTCTTTCTCGGTCGCGAGATCTCCGGCGGGCTCGGCGTGCTCGACGACCGCGCGATGGAGCGCGCAACGGTCGAGCTGCTCGAGAAGCTCGAGTGCGAGGTCGACCCCCGGCAGTCGGCGGGATCGCTGCGCGTTGGCGATCAGCAGCTCATCGAGATTGCCAAGGCACTGTCGCTCGAGAGCGAGATCCTGATCATGGACGAGCCGACCAGCGCGCTGACGGAATCGGAGGTCGAGCGGCTCTACCGCGTCATCGCGCGGCTGCGCGAGCGTGGCGTGACGATCCTCTACATCTCGCACAAGATGGGCGAGATCTTCCGGATCTCCGATCGCATCACGGTGCTGCGGGACGGGGAGCTGGTGGTGACGCTGGCGCGGGAGGACACGGACCCGAAGCGCGTGACGCACCTGATGGTCGGTCGCGAGATCGAGTCGACCCGCTTCGACGAGCCTCGCGATCCGGGAGACGTCGTGCTGGCGGTCGAGGGGCTGTCGCTGCCCTGGCCGGGTCACGCGAAGCGGTGGCGGCTCGAGAACGTCTCCTTCGAGCTGCGTCGCGGCGAGATCCTCGGCTTCGCGGGGCTCATGGGAGCGGGACGAACGGAGCTGCTCGAGTGCATCTTCGGGTCGAGCGAGCAGGTGCCGCAGGGTCGCATCCGCCTCGACGGCGAGGACGTCCACTTCCGTCACCCCGAGGAGGCGATGGCCGCGGGCGTCGCGCTCATCACCGAGGACCGCAAGCGCTTCGGCGTCTTCGCGCAGATGAACGTGCGCGAGAACATCTCGATGTGCACGCTCGACCGGGTGGTGCGCGGCGGCATCCTCGATGTGCGCGCCGAGTCGCGGCTGGTCGGTGGCGCGGTCGATCAGCTCGCGATCAAGACCTCCGGTCAGGAGTCGTCGATCACGAGCCTCAGCGGCGGCAACCAGCAGAAGACGATCGTCGCTCGATGGCTGCTGACCGAGCCCATGGTGCTGCTGCTCGACGACCCGACACGGGGTGTCGATGTCGGAGCCAAGGCGGAGCTCTACCGGCTGATGGACGGCCTCTGTCGCGACGGGATCAGCATCGTGCTGACGTCGAGCGAGCTGCCGGAGCTCCTCACGGTGTGCGATCGCATCCTGGTGCTCTGCGAGGGCCGGATGACCGGCGAGTTCAGCCGCGAGCAGGCGACGGAGCAAAAGATCATGGAAGCGGCGACGATGGTCGAGTAGACCGTCCGTACTCGCTGCGGTCGATCGGGGCGCAAGGAGGTGTCGAGATGCGTGGACGTCCTCTCGGGTGGATCGCGGTGTCGTTGCTCCTCTGCCTCGCGTGCGGTTGTCGTGCGCGAGGTCCGGTCAATCCGTCCCTGTCGATCACGCTCGACGAGGCGGAGATCGCTCTGGAGGAGATGGCGGCCGACCCGATGCCGCTGGAGCGTCCGCTGATCGTTCTCGGTGGCTTCATCGATCCCGGACTCGGTCCTTGGTGGGTGGGGCGACGCTTGCGCCGGCTGGTCAGCGACCCGGGCCGCATTCTCGAGATCAGCTTCGCGACCTGCTGTACGATCCGGGAGTGTCGCGAGAGGACGATCGCGGCGGTCGACGCCGCCTTCGCGAGCGACGATCCGGACTGGACGACGGAGGTCGATGTCGTCGGGTTGTCGCTCGGTGGAGTCATCGCGCGAGAAGCGTGCGCGCCGGCTCCCGCGGGCTCCACGAGCCGGCGACGCCTGCGCGTCGCGCGGATCTTCTCGTTGAGCTCGCCGCATCGTGGCGCGAGCCTGGCGGGTGCCCCTCTCGTCCACCCGCTGCAGGAGGATCTGCGTCCGGCATCCGACCTCGTTCGGCGCCTCGACGACGAGTACCGCACCGCGACCTACGAGCTCTTCGCGTACGTGCGGCTCGGCGATTTCTGGATCGGCCCCGAGAATGCGGCGCCCTTCGGCGAGACGCCGTGGTGGCTGTCGAACGGTCTCTTCAACTCCGCGCACGACATGGGCTGCATCGACGTGCGCGCGCACGCGGACATCGCGCGGCGGCTGCGTTCGGAGGCTCCGTACGCGACGAGGCCACCGGCGCCGATTCCCTGACCTTCCCGGTTTCCGCACGGAAAGGGATCCGTTCCCCGTGGCGGGCTCTGTATACTGGCTGCCGTGAGCGACCCCCGTCCCCTGTCGAGGCGCGCTGCGGTCCGTGCCACGCGCCCCGTTCGTCTCGACACCTCCATCTCCGAGTGGCCGGAGGCCGGGCTCGTCGTCGCCTTCGCGCCGAACGATCCCGCCGCGTCGATTCGTGTTGACGAGGGACGCGTCGTGGAGATCGACGGCCGGGTCGAGGAGGACTTCGACTCGATCGATCGCTTCATCGCGTTACACGCCATCGACGCGGCCGTCGCCGAGGAGGCGATGGCGCTCTCGCCTCTCGACCTCGCGCGCCGGCTCTTCGACCCGGGTACTCCGGCTGTCGAGGTGCGCCGGCTCTTCGGCGGTCTGACGCCGGCTCGTCTCGTCGAGGTCGTCTGGCAGCTCGATGTGCTCGAGATGATGCTCGCGCTGCGCAAGATGCGGCTACGCCGCCAGCCCGCGAATCAGGCACACGTGACCAACCGGCGCGAACACCCGGCGCTCCTCGCCGCGGCCGCCGCCGGGGCGGCCCGTCGCGGCTTCCCCGCGGGCGAGCCCCCCCGTGGCGGCGCGCCGCGCGCCCCCCTGAACGCGCTCGCGGTGCTCGTCGGCTCTCAGGTCGGGCGTCCGGGGGTGCTGACGCAGTGCGCGGTCGAGGAGAGCGTCAACCTGCGCCTCGCGCTCAAGGGGCTCGTCAGCTACGCCGAGACCCTGTCGGTCTACGGGAGCCCCGGCGCCTTCGATGACGGTGACGACAGCCCCTGGTCGAAGGCCTTTCTCGCCAGCGCCTACGCGTCTCGCGGCGTCAAGATCCGCTTCACGTCCGGCTCGGGCTCCGAGGTGCTGATGGGCCACGACGGCGGTCACTCGATGCTCTACCTCGAGGCCCGGTGCGTCCTCGCGGTGAAGGGAGCCGGGAGCCAGGGCGTGCAGAACGGCGCGATCAGCTGCATCGCGCTGCCGCTGTCGCTGCCCGGCGGCGTTCGCTCCGTGCTCGCGGAGAACCTCCTGGCAGCGGCGCTCGGCCTCGAGGTCGCCAGCGGCAACGACGCGCTGTCGTCGCATTCGCAGACGCGCAAGAGCGCCAAGCTGATGCTGCAGTTCCTGCCCGGCACCGACTTCGTCACGTCCGGCTACAGCGTCATGCCGCGGGAGGACAACCTCTTCGGCGGCGGGAACTTCGACTGCGACGATCTCGACGACTGGACGACGCTGCAGCGCGATCTGCAGGTCGACGGCGGCATCACCCCGGTCGCGGAGGAGGAGCTCGCTGCCGTGCGCGAGCGCGGGGCACGCGCCATCCAGGCAGTCCACGCCGAGCTCGGTCTGCCGGTCATCGACGACGAGGAGATTCGGGCTGCCGTCGACGCGCGCGACAGCTCCGATCTGCCGCCGCGTGCCCAGGCTGACGACGTTGCCGCCGCGGAGGCCTTCTTCCGGTCGGATCGTACGATCCTGGACGTCGCGAGCGCTCTGCAGAGGCGCGGCTTCCGCGCCGAGGCGCGCGCGATGATGGCTCTGGCGCGGCAGCGATCCGCCGGCGACTACCTGCAGCCGTCCGGCATCCTCGTCGAGAAGGAAGACGACCTGAGCGCGGTCAGCGCGATCAACTCGCCGAACGAGTACGGCGGCCCCGGAACCGGCTATCGGGTCGAGGAGGAGCGCTGGGACGAGCTCAAGCTCGCCCCGCACGCGCAGGATCCTCGCGAGATCTGCGGTCCGGCGATCGGCGAGCCGCTCTTCGACGAGCACACCGTGGCGACCAAGGGTGACGGAGACGAGGTCGTGCTCGCGGTCGGGCCGGCGTTCGGCGGTGCGATCGGCGAGACGCTGGCGGGGTGGTCGCACGCGGACGTCGTCTCCCGGATCGTCGACGGCGTCGAGGGCGAGGGGGTCGCGATTCGCATCGTCCGCGTGCGGCACACGGCCGACTGCGCGTTCGTCGGTCACCGCGGGGCGAGCCTGTCGGGATCCGGCGTCGCGATCGGCCTGCAGTCACGCGGCACCGCCGTGATCCACCGCAGCGACCTGGCGCCGCTCGACAACCTCGAGCTGCTGAGCCAGGCGCCGAACCTGACGCTGGAGTCGTACCGCGCGCTCGGGCGTAACGCGGCGCGCCACGCGCTCGGCAAGCCCGTCGAGCCGATCCCCGTGAACGTCGACAACCAGGCGCGGCTGCGGCACATCGTCCGCACGACGCTCTTCCATCGTCGCGAGGTGGCGCTCGTCGAGGAGGACGCCGTGCCGTTGACGCTCGTTCGCCGCGAGGCAGGTCCATGAAGTACCCCCTCTACGACAGCGACGCCTTCGACCTGCGACTCCCCGACGGGCGGCCGGTCGCCGACCTCGACGTGGACGGGGTGATGCGTGGTGAGGTCGGCGCGGATGACCTCGGCATCCACGAGGACGTACTGCGGGAGCAGGCTGCGATCTCCGCGGCCGCCGGCTTCCGTCCGCTCGCCGAGAATCTTCGTCGTGCCGCCGAGCTCGTGCGAGTGCCGCAGGAGGAGATCCTGGCGATCTACGAGGCGCTGCGTCCGGGTCGCGCTGACGCGGAGGCGCTCGACATCATCGCGCGACGCCTCGAGCGGGAGTTCGACGCCGGGCTGACGGCGGCCTTCGTTCGCGAGGCGGCGTCGGACCGACGGGGTCGGGCGACGGACACGGTGTGAGACCGCGTTTCGCTCCGCGGAACCTCGGAGCGTTCGCCTTCCGACCGCCGGGGGAGGATCGGGGTCGGATCCGGGGACAGGGGCCGCACGTCCATCGGGGGAAGTTCGGTCACCTCCGGCGGGGCTGTCACCATCCCGGCGACCGAGTTTGGCCAACAGCAACCGTACAGACCGGGGAGAGGCTTCGAAACCGCTGTGGAGGCCGCTGATTCATGAGTATGATGAGGGGCGAGTCGGGTCGTGCTACCCGGGGTTGTCCGGTGTGGAAGTACGGAGGACACAGCGAATGAAGCTCTCGTGGCTGACAGTGTTCGTTCTCATCGGCGTGTCTGTCCTGGCCGGGCTGCGGCCGGTCGAGGCTCAGCCTCTCGACCTGCGTCGCGGCGACGCCGACCTCAACGGTCGAATCGATCTCACGGACTCCGTGCGCATCCTCGGGTTTCTCTTCCTCGGCAGTCGTCTGGACACCTGCCTGGCGGTGACCGACGTCACCGCCAACGGTCAGCTGGAGCTCACCGACGCGATCTTCCTGCTCAACCACCTCTTTCTCGGAGCGGCCGGACCGACGCCGCTCTCGGGCTTCGACAACCGCCTCTGTCAGGATCCCGATGCCGAGTCGGTCGCCGAGGGCGAGATCGTCTACTCGACGCCCGACCCCGGGATGGACGGGATCTGGGCGTTCTCGTGCTCGACCTGTCACGACAGCGTGCCGGTTGCGCAGCGGACGACCCGTCGTCCCGGACACACGCTCCACGATGCGGTGCGCCGCCCGACCTTCAAGAACGGCCGTGTCGCCGATTTTCTCGGTGCTGCGAACGTCTGTCGCGTCGACTGGATGCTCGCTTCGCGGTGGACTGACGACAGCGAGGACTTCCTGGACCTCGTCTCTTACCTGCACTCTCTCTCCCCCGTCGAGCCCGTGTCGACGTACACCTGGGAGCTCAGCGTGCCTTCCGTCACCGGTCCGTCGAACGGCGATGCCGTCATCGGCTGCGGGGTCTTCCACGACTCGTGCTCGCGCTGCCACGGAGAGAACGGCGCGGGCACCGACGCCGGGCCGGCCCTGTTCTTTCCGGAGCTCGGTGAGGTGCTCTACACACCGGACTTCGTGCGCGAAAAGGTGCGCTTGAGCGGGCCGACAGGCACCGTCTACGACGATCTCATCGGCGGCCAGATGCCCTTCTGGACGCAGGAGCAGCTCAGCGACGTGGAGCTCGAGCAGGTCGTCGCCTACCTGATGCAGACCGAGCCGACTCCTTGCCCCTGACCGGTCCTGTCCTCCCCGTGACCGGCACGGGGTCCGGGGCGGCAGACGAGATGATCCGCGCCGGCCCTGTCGAGGTCCGGTGTGACGTCGGCGTTCGTGCGCGGTGGCTACTGCTTGACGATCTCCAGGAGCTCGACGTCGAAGATCAGGGTCGCCCGGGCCGGGATGACCGGTGGGCGGCCGCGAGCGCCGTACGCGAGATCGAACGGGATGACCAGCTTGCGCTTGCCGCCGACCTTCATCCCCGATACGCCCTCGGTCCAGCCGGCGATGACTCTGTTGAGCGGAAACTCGGCCGGGGTGCGGCCAGGGTCGCGCGAGCTGTCGAACTTGGTGCCGTCGACCAGCCAGCCGCTGTAGTGGACCTTGACGGTCGACGTCTTCTGCGGTGTGTCGCCCTGTCCGATCGCGAGCTCGAAGTACTTGAGCCCGGACTCGGTCTCGATCCAGTCGCCCTCTACCGGGTCGCCGGGAAAGCGCGGGACGACGGTCGTGGTCTTGACCTTGCCGGTCTCGACATCGACCGACACGCTCTCGCGCTTGCCGCCCGCGTAGAGAACGACCTCCACGGTCGAGCCCTGGTCGTCGGTGACGAATGTCGCGCTCTGCGCGACGCCCTTGCGCGCGCCCTCGGCGATGGAGATGGCCTTCGCCAGCGGGGTCTTCGCCTGTCGCAGCTCCTTCTCGATCGCCGCGGGCTCGGACGGGATGCGCGAGTAGTCGGTCTCGGCGTGGACCAGGTAGGCGCTCGCGAGAATCCCTCCGAGAAGGGTCACCGCGAGAATCCCTCCGAGAAGGGTCACCGCAGGCAGCCCCCCGAGAACGGTCACTGCGGGCAGCCTCTCGAGAATGTTCACGGCGGCGAAGGTCCGGCGCGTCGACTTCATCGTGTCGCTCCTGTGGTGGAATGAGGAAGGGGGCGTGTCGGCATGGCCGATGAGCGGCGCATCGTACCCGTCGGGTCCGGCGTCACACCGGGGTATTCGACGAAAAACGGCGGTTTTTTCTCGGGTGACGTCGACAATGGCGTCCTGGTCATGAAACGCGTATCGATTCTCGCACAGCTTGCTCTTCTGGCGTGTGTCGTCAAGACGGTCGCGCAGGAGCCGACCTGGTGGTCGCTGCGTCCGCTCGCGAGACCGGCGCTCGCCGACGTCGACCCGCTCTGGTGCACCAGCGACATCGACCGTTTCGTGCTGCGGCGCCTGCGGGCGCGGGGGCTGAGCCCGTCGCCGCCGGCGACCCGGTCGGCATGGATCCGGCGAGTCACCGTCGATCTCACCGGACTGCCGCCGACCACGGCGGAGCTCGCGGCGTTTCTCGACGACGACTCGTCCGACGCGTTCGCCAAGGTCGTCGACCGTCTCCTGGCGTCGCCGCGTCACGGCGAGCGCTGGGCGCGACACTGGCTCGACGTCGTCCACTACGCCGACACGCACGGGTTCGAGCGCGACAAGATGCGGCCGAACGCCTGGCCCTACCGTGACTGGGTGATCCGCAGCCTCAACGACGACGTGACGTACGATCGCTTCCTGCGTGAGCAGCTCGCGGGAGACGTGATCAACCCCGGGGATCCCGACTGCGTTGCGGCGAGCGGCTTCCTGGGAGCGGGCCCCTGGGATTTCGTCGGCCACGCCGAGACGAAGAGCCCGGTGCTCAATCGCAAGGCGCGCGCCGACGAGCTCGACGACATCGTCGCGACGGTGGCGACGTCGATGCTCGGGCTCACGGTTCACTGCGCGCGCTGTCACGATCACAAGTTCGATGAGGTGCCGCAGAAGGACTACTACCGGCTGACGGCCGTCTTTGCCGGGATCCGCCGCGGCGATCGCGAGCTGCGTCCCGGCTGGGCCGCGGAGCGCGAGAGGCGAATCGGGGCGCTGCGACGGCGCATTCGCGAGACGGCGGGCGAGATCCGACGGCTCGAGGGCCGTGGCCTCGATCTCGCGGCGATCGTCGGTGGGGGAGACGGCTTCACCGCGGGCGAGAAGGCCGTCGGCGTCGACCCGCGCAGCGGCGAGCGCTCCCGGGGGAAGGTCGGCTTCCTCGAGCGCGTCGAGGTCAATCGATTCGTTCCATCGGAGCTGCCGTTCATCGACGGGCTCGTCATCCCGGACGGCGGGGTGCGGGGTGCCCGGAGGGTGCCGATCAGCTCGACCGGCCTCGTCGTCTCGGTCGGGGACACGTCGGGAGGCACGTGGGACCACGTGCAGAGCGGCCCGGTCGCGAGCCAGGACACGACGGTTCTCGACGGCGTCGACTTCGATGCGGCCGGCCACTCGCTCCTCGGTCTTCACGCCAACAAGGCGATCACCTTCGACATGGCCGAGATGCGCGCCCGGCACGAGGGCTTCCGGAAGGCGCGATTCCGTGCCACGGCGGGCTACGGCGGCAAGGGAAAGGGCACGAGCGCGGACTTCCTGGTCTTCGTCGACGCGGAGCTCCGCGCGTCGGCGTACGGCATCGACCACGCCAGCGCAGGAGTGGCCATCGATGTGGGGATCGGGCGGGACGAGCGCTTCCTGACCTTGATGGCGACCGACGGCGGCGATGGCATCTCGCACGATCAGGTCTTCTTCGGCGACCCGCGGATCGTCGCGGATCGATCACGCTCGAGTACCGACGAACGGACGGCGCGCGCAGTTGTGGCGCTGGCTCGTGACCGTGATGCGCTGCGTGCGCAGGTTTCGGAGCTTCCCGAGGCTCGCAAGGTCTACGCGGGCGTATCGAGCAATCCGGCGACGACGTACGTGCTGCAGCGGGGCGACCCGGAGTCTCCCGCCGACGAGGTGAGGGCCGGCGTGCCGTCGTGCGTGGACGCCGTACCGGGGCGCTTCGGTGACGAGGTCCTTTCCGAGGGCGCGCGTCGAGTCGCGCTCGCCGAGTGGATTGTCGACTCCGCGCATCCCCTCACCTGGCGAGTGATCGTCAACCGCGTCTGGCACTGGCATTTCGGCCGCGGCATCGTCGACACGCCCAGCGATTTCGGCCGCGGCGGCAGCCGTCCGACACACCCCGAGCTCCTCGATGTGCTGGCGATGACACTGCTGGAGCGCGGCGCGTCGCTGAAGGACCTGCACCGGCGAATCGTGCTCTCGAGCGTCTACCGCCAGGCCTGCTCCGGCAACCGGCGCGGCGAGTCCATCGACGGGGACAACCGCCTGCTGTGGAGGATGAGCCGTCGGCGCATCGAGGCGGAGGTCGTGCGCGACGCGATCCTCGCGACGAGCGGCGTGCTCGAGCTCCGGATGGGCGGTCCGGGTTACCGCGACTTCCGCTACGTCGAGAAGTACGCGCCGATCTACGAGCACGTCACGGCGGATCGTCCCGAGCTCTGGAGACGGTCCGTCTATCGCTTCGTCGTGCGCAGCGTTCCGGAGCGATTCATGGCGACGCTCGACTGTCCGAACCCTTCGTCCTTCACGCCGGTGCGGCGCACGACGACGACCGCCCTGCAGGCTCTCGTCCTGCTCAACAATCCCTTCGTGATCTCGCAGGCGAAGCTTTTCGCCGAGCGCGTCGAGAAGAGTGTCGAGGACGTCGACGGTCGAGTCGATCTCGCCTACCGGCTGGCGTTTGCGCGCCGGCCGGACGATGAGGAGCGGGCGCTCGCCTCGGAGCTCGTCCGGGCACACGGTCTCTTCCATCTCTGTCGCATGCTCTTCAACGCGTCGGAGTTTCTCTACGTCGAGTAGCCGGATGCACACGCACGCGCACCCCGATCACCGACAAGGTCGTCGCAGCTGGCTCTGGAGCGTCGGTGGAGGTATCGGCGGCGTGGCGCTGGCGCGGCTCCTGTGCCGCGACGGGATGCTCGGCGCGGACGACTCCTCGAGGTCGGAGCTGCCGCACCATGCGCCGCGCGCCAGGTCGGTGATCCAGCTCTTCTGCGCCGGCGCCAAGAGTCAGATCGACACCTTCGACCACAAGCCCGAGCTGGAGAGGCTCCAGGGCAAGCCGTTCGACGCCTCGGGCAAGCTGCGGTTCTTCGCGTCGAGGCCGGGCAAGTTCCAGGCGAGCTACTGGAAGTTCCGGCGGCACGGCGAGTGTGGACGTCCGGTCTCGGATCTTCTTCCGCACCTCGCGACGAAGGTCGACGAGATGGCCTTCGTGCACTCGATGGTCTCCAGGAGTGCCGTCCACGGCCCCGCCATGTTCCTTGCCGGCAGCGGGTTCTCGCGGCCGGGATTCCCGACGATGGGATCGTGGGTCGCCTACGGCCTCGGCAGCGAGGCCGACGACCTGCCGGCCTTCGTCGTGCTGCCGGACTCGCGCGGTGTACCGCCGAGCGGTCCCGCGAACTGGGGCGCGGGCTTCCTTCCCGCGGTCTACCAGGGAACGACCTTCTCGGCGGCGACCGGACGTGCGGCGATCGCCGACCTCTTTCCTCCCGAGGATCCGGCTCTGACGCCGGCGAGCGAGGCGGCCGCGCGGAGCTTCCTCGCGAAGATCAACCGTCGCCACGCCGCGGTGCGTCCGGGAGACACCGAGCTCGAGGCGCGCATCACGTCCTACGAGCTCGCGGCGAGACTGCAGCTCAGCGCGCCGGAGGTGACCGAGCTCTCGGGCGAGTCGCGCGCGACGAAGGCCCTCTACGGCATCGACGAGAAGCTGACGGACGACTTCGGCCGACGCTGTCTCCTCGCCCGTCGGCTCGTCGAGCGAGGCGTCCGCGTCGTGCAGGTCT
>CAYMLL010000049.1:0-4754 GCA_964390645.1 uncultured Planctomycetia bacterium
CCCGTGTCGCGCCGGGCGGCGGCAGACGGACGACGCCGGCATCGATCAGGTCGCGCACCTCACGCTGCAGCTCGCCCTCGCGGAACGCCAGCTCCTCGAGCCGCTCCTGGGCGGCGACCCGGACCCTCTCCATCTCCCGCTGCAGACGATCCGGCGACACCACCGTCAGCACGACCTCGCCCGAGACGCCGGGCTTGCCACCCGCCGGCGCGTCGTTGTCGGTCGCCACCGCGAGAAGACGCAGCGACATCCCCGCCTCGGCGCCGAGCGATGAGAGCTCCAGCTCTCGCGAGATCTCGACAACGACATCCTCCGCGTCGCGACGTGCATTCCACGGCGCCAGATCGATCCTCTGCGGCTCGGGTCGCGTGCCATCCTCGCCCCGCTCCCGGTGCCCCGAGACGTGCAGCTCGATCGAGCGCAGCCCGAAGTCGTCGTGGACGAGCACCTCGTACGGAACGGTCGCGACCGAAGTCACCTGACGTGAAGCCTCGTCGATGAGCAGCTCGACCTCGGGGGTGCGGTCCGGAGTCGCGACCAGCGCCAGCCGCCGCGTGCGCCCGGCGAAGTCCCATGTCTCGCCGCGGAAGCCGAACTCGAAGAAGCCGCTCGTCGACAGCGTGAAGGTGTGGCTGAACAGCTTGCCCTCGACGCTTTCCGCCAGACGCTGCGCCTCCGAGCCGAAGCGCACCCACGCGGAGGCGAGGGCCCGATCGCAACGAGCCTCGAGAGTCACCGACGAGCCGACCACCACCGACAGCTCGCCCGCAGGATTCTCGACCACCCGCTTCTCGCGGCCGGTGTGCGGCGGCGGCACCAGAGTCAACCGTGTCGCCACCAGACGCGGTCGGTCGTGGACCTCGACCCGCACGCTGTGACTGCGGTTGTTGCCGCCGACGAAGCGAAAGTCGAAGGAGTCGACGACCTTGCCCATGCGGTGGACGATGCGCGCTCCGCTCATGGACGCACCGCCGGCTGGAGCGCCGTCCATCACCTCCGAGCTCAGACGCCAGCTGCCCTCGAGCTTCTGACTCGGAACGAGCCGTGTGCGCTTGTGCTTGCCTCCCGCGTCGACGTCGATGAAGACATCGCGAGGGACCTCGCCGACGACCCATCCGATGATCTCGAGCGGCGCCTTGCGCGGGTGATGCCAGACGGCTGCCGGGTTCTCGACGCTGTAGTGCGTGGCGCGAGGCCAGCGACCCGAGGACAGCAGGACGTTGCGCTCCGCCCAGACGGAGAAGACGGACGGAAAGAACGAGCCCACGAAGACAACGATCAGCATCACGCCGCACGCGAGCCACAGCCGACGACGCACCTGGGAGCCGTCGAGCGCGCGCTCGACATCGACGCGCGGCAGGATGTGCTGCGACTCTCGAACCGCGCGACGCAGCAGCTCGTCCTGGAGCTCGGAGCGGGTGACCTCCCCCTCCTCGGGTGACCGACCCCGCCGGGCCATCGTCCTTCGAAGCTCCACGGCATTCGCCAGCTGCCCCTCGAGCTCCGGATCCGCGTTCTCGACGGTGGCCAGAAGCTCCGCGGCGCTCACCCGCCGGCGCGAACGACGATGACCGCGCAGAAGCACGACGGCCCACAGGGCGGCGACGACGACGAGGAAGAGCAGCCGCAGGGCCCACGGCATCTCGAAGACGTAGTCGAGGAGGAAGGACACGAGCACCGCGAGCACGAGCACCAGCACGACGTCGGCGAGGCCGTGCCAGGCCAGAAGCCGGTAGAAGCGCCGCTCCAGTCGCACGAACGACCGGTTCAGCAACGGTGCCGGACCCTGCGAGGGAGTGTTCGAGCTCATGTTTCTGACCGGTTCAACCGCGGCGAACGGTCTCCATCCTACTCCAGGCTCAGTTGAGCCTCCAAAGCTTCCGCAGGACCCACTCGAGGACGAGAAGGCCCGTGAAGAGGAACATCATCGCGGCGGAGTCCCAGACCATCGCGGCGCGACGGCCGAGGGTCTCGATCTCCTTGCGCTCCGGCACCGCCTCGGGGAGCTCGTCGATCTCACCGAGCCGGAAGAAGCGACCGCGGCTCTCCTTCGAGATCTGCTCGAGCAGCTCGAAGTCGGGGGACGGGTCATCCCACTCCCCGAGCAGGCCCGCGACGCGGAAGAACGACCGCCCCTGCTGCTCGACGCTGATCTCGAACTGCCCCGTCGTCGGCGTGCGCAGCAGACCGCTGTAGCGACCCGGCGAGCCGGGAATCGGAGACAGACCGACAGTCCACGTACGGTCCTTCGCCACGCCGCGAGCGCTGACCGCGGCGCCCGCGGCCCCGGGAGCGCCGTCCGCCCCGGGAGCGCCCTTCGCCCCGGGAGCGTTCGGATCCGCAGAGAGCAGGATCGTCGCATCGACGCGCGGTCTCTCGATGGGCCGGCGCCGAGCGTCGACGAGGTGCGCGGTGACCCGGATCTGCTCTCCGTCGCGATACTGGTCGCGATCCGTCTCGACCGATGTCCTGCCCGTGCCCGAGGCGAGCTTGCCGATCGACAGGTAGCGGAGCATCGCCCCCCAGAAGCGCTCGTGGTACGCGACTCGAGACGCCCGCCAGCGCCAGAGCTCGTCGCTGCCGAGGTAGACCACCTCCGCGATTCCCACCCGCTGGATCGCCACGAGGACCGCGTTCCTGCCGTGAACGAGCTCGACACCGGCCGGGCGCAGCCGGCTCGCGGGGAACTCGTAGTAGAAGGTCGGCAGACGTCGCCAGAGCCGGAGATTCTCCTCGGCGTCGTCCGCGAGGCGGCAGAGCGGGTGGTCGGTTCCCCGCGTCGTCAAGGAGCCCCGCCACTCGACCTCGTGGATGGCGTCGCGCGTCGACGAGGCTCGCGCGATGTCGACCGGCAGCAGCGAACGCAGTCTCTCGAAGGCCGGGCCGGCGGCGATCGTCGCCGTGTTGACCTCACCGGCGACGTACGCAAGCCCGCCGTTCTGCTCGCTGACGAACTCGACGAGTGCGCGCTGGAAACCGTCGGTCAGGGTTGCGGGATCGGGGTCCATCAGCACGATGGCATCGTACTCTCGCAGCGCGTCGGCGGTGTCCGGCAGCTCGGTGATCATGACGTCACCGTCCTGCGGATAGCCCGGATCGGCGCTCGCCAGCCAGCACGAGACTTGCACGCCGTCGTCGCGGATCGACAGGTTTCGCAGGTAGCGATACTCGCGCGAGGACTGGCCCGCGACGACGAGGACACGCCGCTTCTCCTCGGCCGCGGTGAGGTCCGCCTGACGCAGATTGTCGCGCCACTCGATCTCCTCGGGATGGCGCGGGAAGGTCAGCGTGTAGCGGTAGTCGCCCTTGCGCGTGATCCTGTCGACGAAGTTCAGCGTCAGATCGAGCAGCTGGCCGCTGACACGAAGCTTGCGAGTCTCCACGAGGGTGCGTCGACGATCTCCGCGCACGGACCGGTACAGCGACACCCGGACCTCGCCGGGCAGTCCCGACACCCGGACCTTCGCGGAGACCTCGATCGGCGAGTCGACCTCGACGACGGATGGAGCGTCGAGCTCGTCGACGGCGTAGTTGCGCGGCAGCTGCGCGCGACCGACACCCACCGTGAAGACCGGAGCTCCCTGACGTGCGGCGACCTCTCGCAACGCCACGAGCGGAGACTCGCCGGTGTTGCTGCGTCCATCGGACACGACGACGATGCCGGCGACAAGGTCGCGCGAGGACTCCTTCGAGACCTCCAGCAGCGCATCGCCCAGGCGAGTCTCGCCGGCAACCGCCGCGACGTCGTCGATGGTCTCCACGGTGGAGATCTCCTCGAGATCCTTGCCGAACCTGAACACCTGGAGACGGTTCTTCTCGCCCAGACGCCGCACGACGTCCGCATGCGTGACGGCCGCCACCGCCAGCTGCGAGCGACTCGGCTGGTCCGCGAGGTCGAGCCCGGTCGCCGCCTCGACCTCGTCGGCCTCGCTGCCCTCGAAGTCATCCTCCTGCGACATGCTGGCGGAGACGTCGAAGAGGAGCAGCGTCTTGCCGGGACGCTCGAGGCGGATCTCGGTCAGGAGTCGCGGATTGAGGAGGATCAGGACGACGAGGGCGAGGGCGCCGAGCCGCAGCGAGGACAGCACGACGCGCTGCCCTCGACCAAGGCTCTTCTCGCGGACGTAGAGCACCAGGATCAACGTCAGCGAGGCGATGACGATGAACCCGGCGAGCGCCAGCCAGACGCCGTGCGGCATGCCGGTGAGCTCCCACCGCGACTCGCCCGCAGCGGGAGCCTCGCCCTCATCCAGCCCCAGGAGCCATCGCAACCAGCCGCTCATGATCGCCTCCCGAACCACCAGGCGGCGAACAGCTCGAGCAGCAGGAAGAGCCCCGCGCCGAAGGCCATCCACCGCCAGATCTCGCCTTCCTGCTGACGTCGGAACGCGTCGACCTCGACATCCGATCCGATCGCGAACTGCACACCGGCAGGCTCGAGGGCCTTGCGCAGTCGCTCCTCGCCGAGCGGCTCGAGATCGCTCTCGGCGGATCGACGACGGAACGCGAACCACTCGCTCATCGCTCGAGGCTTCAGCTCGGAGCCCGGGTCGGAGGAGCTTTCGGAAGACACCTCCACGACCGCGTCCTCGCGTGGCTTGCCCTCGACCCGGTAGAAGCCGGCGAGACGGGGCTCGATCTGCCGGGGAAGCTCCGAGTCGTGGGCGGCCCCCCCCCCCGCCCGCCCCGGGGGCCCCCCGCGCCGCCCCCGCCCCGCCCCCGGCGCGGCGGGGGGGGCGCGCCCCCCGGGGGGG
>CAYMLL010000049.1:4764-29792 GCA_964390645.1 uncultured Planctomycetia bacterium
TGCGCCGACGGAGATACCGCCGCACGTCCACGGTCTCGCCGTCGGGGAAGCGCAGGGAGTGGGTCTTGCCGGGCCGTTCGGGGACGTCGAGCGGCTCGCCCATCTCCCGCATGCGGCCGCTGCCGCCGGGTCTCGACAGGTGCCGCACCCACTCCTGCATGAGGATCGGATACGTGGCGTCGGGCGGCCAGTCGCTCCAGTCACGATCCGCGCTGGTGTTGAACACGACGATGCGACCGGCACGCCGCCGGCGTCCTTCACCACCGCGCTCCTCGTCCTCGCTATCCGACACCGCGACGCTCTCGATGATCGCCGGAGTGGACAGCTCGTCGTCGAAGTGCGCGAGCACCCGCGAAGCCCGGAGCGGATCGAGATGGAAGAAGCGGCGAAACAGGACGTGATCGATCGGCAGCTTCCTCATGCCTCGAAACGGGCTCAACGCCGGGTGCTCGAGGTCGTCGAAGGTCATCCGGGTCGGTGCCGCGCTGACGCCCGCCTCTCGCGGCGCGCGGAGGGCTGCCGGAAAGAGAATGGTCGGATCCTCGTCGCCCGGGTCCGGCTCCCAGAGCTCCCGGTAGCTGTCGGCCCGGACGTTCGTACCCAGAAACCACCCGACACCACCACCGTGCCCGACGAAGTCCGCGAGCACGTCGCGCTCGGCCAGCGAGATCTCTCCACGATTCAGGATGAAGACCGTGTCGGCGTCGCGCAGGTCCTCGGCGGTGAGCTCCCGGGCCAGCAGCGTCGTCTCGACCCCCGACGGCACATCGCCGCGCGGACGCAGCGCGGCGAGGAGCATGCCCGACTCGCTGAGGAAACGATCGGGGTCGGGTGCGCCGTCGACGACGACGGCCTCGAGCGCATCGCGCACCACCGCGAGGAAGTAGCTCTCGTTGTCACGCGTCAGCCGCACGCCCTCGACACGCGCGGTGATCGGATACTCGCCGCCGGAGTCGAAGACGTGCTGCACCTCGACGCGAATCGACTCGCCCGCACGGATCGTGTCGATCGTCGGCATCGGAATCGAGTGCGCCGGCTCCTTCGTGTCCGCAGTGGGCCTGGCGATCTCGACGTCCCCCGTGACGGCAACGCGCGGCTCCTCGCCGAAGTTGCTGACCTCGACGGAGATACGGATCGGCACGCCGGCGAGCACGGGAGAGTCCTCGATACGAACGTCGGTCACCGCGATGTTCTCGGCCAGAGGCAGGCCGACGTCGACGAGCTGCAGCCGGATCCGGTCCTCGAGCTCCTCACGCTCGAGCTCCTCGAACACGACGCGCAGCGAGTCCTTCAGCGAGCCGTCGTCGTCGATCCAGTCGACCGCCCGGAAGTCGCTGACCAGGACGATCGAGCGCACCCGCGGAGCCTCGTCGTCCGCGGCCTGCTCGATGACACGTCGCACGATGTCAGCGAAGCGCAGCGGCAGGTCGACCGTCTTCGCGTCGCGCAGCGTCTCGAGAACCTGCTCCCCGACGAGCGCGGAGCTGAGGCCCGGATCGTCATCGGGATCACCCGAGGCGTCGTCGACGACGCCACCCTCGATCGGCGTGCGGATGGCCCCGGCGACGTCCCGGGGGTCGCTGCCGAGCCAGACGCTCACCGGAACGGAGCCACCGACCGCGTCGCGCACCTGGCTCACCGCCCCCTCCTGCCCCAGCTCGAAGACCGGCCCCGGGGGCCCGACGACGTCGAGGCTGAAGCTGTCGTCGAGAACGACGATGCGCTCGTCCTCACGCCAGCCCGCCAGCCCGCGCAAGATCGGCCGCGCGACGGCGAGGACGAGAAGAAGGATGACCGCCATCCGCAGCAGCAGGAGGATCAGGTCCTCGAACTTCACGCGCCGGCGATTGCTGACCATCGCGGCCAGGAGAAAGTCCATCGCCGCCCAGTGATGGATCTGATACCGCCGCTTGTTGAGCAGGTGGATGATGAAGGGCGCGGAGGCGAGCGCGACACCGCCGAGCAGCAAGGGGTTGGCGAAGAGCTCGAACACGCGGCCTATCGCCCTCCTCGACCGGAGCTCGCCGCGCCGCCACGCCGCCGGGAGCGCGCCGCGATCAGGGTCGCCAGCGCCGCCGACAGAGACTCGCCGGTCGTCAGCAGCTGGTAGTCGAACGCGTGGGCCTCGCAGGTCTTGCGAAGACCGGCAAGGAAGGTCTCGAGCACCCCGAGGTATCTCTCACGCAGGCGGTGCGGCTCGGTCAGCAGCTCGCGATCGTCCTCGAGCCCCTTGAAGAGCACGTTGGACTCGAACGGGAACTCCCTCTCCGCCTTGTCGAGCGTCTGCAGCACGATGCCGTCGTGACCGCGGTAGTGAAGGAACTTCAGCCCCGCCTCGATCTCCTCGATGGGCAGGAAGAAGTCGGACACGAGGATGAAGAGGCAGCGCCTCGGCAGCTCGAGCGCGGCGCGCTCGAGGACATCCTTGAACGAGGTCTTGCCGTCCGGCTCGGTGCCGCGCAGCCTCGCGACGATGTTCGCGAGCGCCATGGCTCGTGAGCTCGGCGGCACGAAGGCGCGCATCTCGCTGTCGTGAATCGCCAGACCGACCGCGTCACGCTGACGATGCAGGAGATAGCCGAGCCCGGCGGCGGCGGTCGCGGCCATCTCGAACTTGCTCATGCCGGCGGTGCCGTCGATTTCCGAGCGATAGGTCATCGACTTGCTCGCGTCGAGCACGATCACGGCCGTGATGTTCGTCTCTTCCTCGTACCGCTTGATGTAGTAGCGGTCCATGCGGCCGAGGACCTTCCAGTCGAGATGGCGCAGGTCGTCACCCGGCACGTACTCACGGTGCTCGACAAACTCGACGCTGAACCCGTGCCGCGAGCTGCGGTTCTTCCCCGCCAGGAAGCCATCGACGATGCGCTTGGCGACCAGCTCGAGGTGACCGAGTCGGGCGATGAGATCAGAGTCGAAGAATCCGTCGGCTGACAGCGTCATGGTCAGGCTTCTCCCGGAACGCCGGCGTGTCATCCATGAGCCGACGAACCAGATCGTCCGCGCAGAAGCCCTCGGCCTCCGCGAGAAAGCTGGGAAGAACGCGGTGTCGTAACACGGGAAGCGCGACGGCGCGCACATCGGCCCGCGTCACGGAGAATCGTCCGTCGAGCAGGGTGCGAGCCTTCGCCGCGAGGATCATCGCCTGTGCGGCGCGCGGCCCGGCCCCCCAGGCGATGTACGTGCGCACCCAGTCGGGGGCGTCGGGCTCCGAAGGTCGTGAGCGACGCGCCAGACGCGTGGCGTACTCCTGGATGTGGCCGGTCGCGGGAAGCGCCGGCACGAGCGCCTGCATGTCCAGAAGGAGCGCGCGTGTCAACGCCTTGCCGGCCCGCTGCTCCCCGGTCCCGGTGGTCCGCTCGAGAATCGCACGCTCCTCGAGAAGGTCGGGATAGTCGATGTGGATCTTGACGAGAAAGCGGTCCAGCTGCGCCTCCGGCAGCGGATAGGTCCCCTCCTGCTCGATCGGGTTCTGGGTCGCCAGGACACAGAACGGCCGCGGCAGGCGGTGGCGCTCGCCGCCCACCGTCACCATGCCCTCCGACATGCCCTCCAGGAGCGAGGCCTGCGTCTTCGGCGGCGTGCGGTTGATCTCGTCAGCGAGCAGCAGGTTGGTAAAGATCGGTCCTTCGCGAAAGACGAACTCGCGCTCTGCGGTCGTCCGGTTCTCCTGTACGACCAGCGTGCCGGTGACGTCCGTCGGCATCAGATCGGGCGTGAACTGCACACGCCCCGCATCGAGCGACAGCGCCGAGCCCAGGGTGTTGACGATCAAGGTCTTCGCCAGTCCGGGAACACCCTCGAGTATCGCATGACCCCCGACGAGCAGCGTGATCAGCAGCTCGTCGACGACGCTCTCCTGCCCGACCACGACCCGCGCGATCTCCGCGCGCAGCCGCGTGGTCAGCTCGCCGAGACGGTCGACGAGCTCCAGCTCACTCTCGATGCTGCGTCGACTCTGCGGTGGTAGGGGCGGCGGAGACTCGCGGCTCTCGCCACCGGGAGACGACCCTGACGTCACCGCTGATACACCGGCAGGCGGCTGTAAGGCATCTGCAGACAGAGCAGCGCGATCGACGTACCGTAGAGGTCGCCGCCGTCCGCGCCGTCCCACGAGCCGTCGGAGCGATCCTGCTCGACCATCAACAGCTCGGAGGCCTGCTTGTAGAAGCTCAGCCACGGCTTGCCGCCGAGCACGAACTTCGCCTGCGTCAGGTAGTACTGCACGTACTCGGCATGATGGCCGTAGCCCCACTGCGCGTCGATGTTCGCGTGCATGTAGCGGCTGATACGGCGGATCAGCTCGGAGTCGTACTCGCCGGCATTCCACAGCGCGACGACCGCCGCGCAGGTGACTCCCGGCCGCACCTGATAGCGACTGCTCGAGGCGCGGTACTTGACGCTGCCGTCGGGATTCGTCGACGCCTTCAGGAAGTTGATGCCGAGCTCGATGATCCTCTTGTCGACCTTGATGCCGACGTCGCGACAGGCCCGGAGCCCCTGCATCTGGGTGACGACGAGCGTGCCTTCATCCTCCCAGGAGTTCGGCGTGTAGCCCCAGCCGCCCACCTCGGTCTGCGACCCGGCGGTCAGCGTCACCGCGTTCTGCAGCACCTTGCGGATGCGCTCGCGCCGCGCCGCGTCCTTCTCCTGGCCGAAGATCTGCGCCAGGAAGGTCATCGCGAAAGCGTGCGAATACATCGGCCGCTGCTCACTCGCAGAGCGGTTGGAGATCAGTCCCGGGGCCCAGTACTCGTTGTTGAGACACTTCTGCAGCAGATAGCTCGTGATCCGCTCGATGTTCTTGGCGTAGGGACCGCGGGTCGGCGTGCTGCCACTGGCGAGGAACGCCAGTCCGGCGAGCGAGGAGACCGCCGTCGGGTAGGTGTCGGAGCTCCAGGAGCTCTTGCCGTACGCACCGTCCGCACGCTGGCTGGCGGCGAGAAACGCCAGACCTCGCGCGATGCTCGTCTCGATCTCCTTGGTGACGCCGGCGGGGCGCTCTGCCGGACCGAGCTGACGCTGTGGACGCGCCCCCTGCCCTGTCCTCTTCGGGACCGTCCTCTTCTGCGCAACCGTCGGGGAGGATGCACTCACGACCAGGGCTGCGACGATCACCGGAACGACGAACCCGATCCGCATCGCACCGCGACCACCGTTTCGAACCGACTGACTCATGCTCTCCACTTCCTGATCACGAGACGGAATCCTGGAGATTAACGGACACCCGAAGCACGGACGACTCGCCCGCCACGAGCGCACGAGCGATCGTCTGACACTACTGGACGGCGTGACCCGCCCGTTTTCCCGGCCGGAAACCATCCGTCTTCCAGGCCGGGAAAGGACCGGGCGGTAGCGCGTGAATCACGCCGCTATCCGTCCGTAGCAGACTCAGCTTACGGGCGGCCCACGCACATCGCAACGTAAAGAACCGCAGCACCTTGACGACCGGAGCCGTCGACGCGAGAGCCCGACCGGGCCGTCGACGACGAAGGCTCGCGATCAGTCCGCGGAAACGACGTGCTCCGGCTCACGGCCCGAGAGCACGTCGAGGACCCCACGCGCCGAGGCCCGCGCGGAGGCCTCGAACGCCTCGGGCGTCATCCCGGCGATGTGCGGCGTCAGAACGGTCCGTGGCGCGAGCGTCAGCGGATGACCGGCGGGCAGCGGCGCCTGCGTGAAGAGGTCGAGAGCGGCCCGGGCGCAGCCACCGCGGTGAAGCGCGTCGACGAGAGCCGACTCGTCGATGACCGCCCCCCGCGACGTGTTGATGACGCGAGCGCTCGGCGGCAAGAGCGCGAGGCGATCGGCGTCGATCATGCCACGTGTCTCGTCGGTGAGCGGCACGTGGAGGGTCACGAAGTCGACCTCGGGAAGGCAGTCGTCGAGCACGTCGACGAAGACCGCCGGGCCGCGGTACGCCCCCGCGTCGACGTACGGGTCGTGGGCCAGCACCCGCATTCCGAGCCCGCCACCGGCCTTCTCGGCGACCCGGGATCCGACCCGTCCGAGCCCGACGACGAGCAGCGTCTTGCCGTGGAGCTCGGGGCCGAGAAACTGCTCCCGGGTGTACCGCACGCCGCTCCTGAGCGCGTCGTGCGCGGCGACGGTCTGCCGGCACAGGGCGAACATCAACGCCAGCGTGTGCTCGGCAACCGCGTTCGAGTTCGCCCCGGGAGCCCACAGGACCGCCACGCCGCGCTCGGCGGCAGCGGCGAGATCGATGTTGTCGACGCCGACACCCGCCTTGGCGATGGCGCGAAGACGGGGCGCCGACGAGATCTCCGTGCGGCCCATCGGGAAGAGCCGCACGATGACCGCGTCCGCCACCGCGAGCTCCGCCCGCAAAGCATCGAACGTCGCCTCGCCACCGGACCGCCACGGCGCGATCAGCCGACATCCGGCGCGCTCCAGTTGCGCCAGCCCGGACGAGCCGATCGGCTCGGGGACGAGCACGGTCGCGTCGCTGATGAGATCCTGCATCGCCTCCGAGCTCCCTGTCGAGCGTCGGTCTACGCGCTGCTGTGCGACAGTGCCAGGGTTTTCCTCGCGTCCGACCGTGAACACCGGACGAGAGGATCGGCGAGCGCCGGCGCCGCAGACTCCGTGATCCGGTCCCTCTGACGTCGCCCATCGGTTACGATGCCCCGCATGACCGGTCCCGCCATGCTTCGTGCTCTGGCTCTCGCCGTCTTCCTGCAGACGCCGGCCCCCGCCGAGCCGCCGCCCAACATCGTCTTCATCATGGCCGACGATCTCGGCCACGGGCACCTCGGCTGCTACGGTCAGCGCAAGATCCGCACGCCGCACATCGATCGTCTCGCGACCGAGGGCGTGATCTTCAGCAACTTCTACAGCGGCTCGCACGTCTGCGCGCCATCACGAAGTGTCCTGATGACCGGCCTGCACACGGGGCACACGCCGATCCGCGCCAACGGCAGCGGCAAGTCGTACCGCGACGACGACGTCACCGTGGCCGAGCTGCTGAAGCAGGCGGGCTACGCGACGGGCGCCTTCGGCAAGTGGGGGGGCGGCGTCGAGGGAACGGAGGGCCACCCGAACCGCCAGGGCTTCGACGAGTTCTTCGGGCAGCTGCATCAGGTGCACGCACACTTCTACTACCCGTACTGGCTGTGGCACGACGACCGGCGGCATCTCCTGCCCGGAAACGAGGGCGGCAAGCGCCGCAGCTACGCGCACGACATCATCCACGCCAGGGCGCTCGACTTCATCCGCCGCCACGAGGATCGGCCGTTCTTCGCGTACCTTCCGTACATCATCCCGCACGTCGAGCTCGTCGTTCCCGAGGACTCCGAGAAGCCGTACCGCGGCAAGTTCCCGAAGGTCGAGATCCGGGATCCGCGCCCGGGCTACATCGGCTCGGACGACGCCCTCGTGACCGTCGCCGGGATGATCAGCCGTCTCGATCGCCATGTCGGCGAGATCTCCGCGCTCATCGAGGAGCTCGGCCTAGACCGACGCACCCTGGTGGTATTCACGTCCGACAACGGCGCGCAGGGGGGGCCGTGGAAGCCGATGAGCGACTTCTTCGAGGCCGGGGCCGGTCTGGCCGGATACAAGGGGAGCTTCCGTGAGGGCGGCATCCGCGTGCCGCTCGTCGCGCGCTGGCCGGGGAGGATCCCCGCGGGCCGCAGGAGCGACCATGTCGGCGCGTTCCAGGACATCCTTGCGACCCTCTGCGACATCGCGGGCGTCGCCCCGCCCGGGAGGACCGACGGCATCTCGCTCCTGGCGGCGCTCACCGGCGTGGGGGTGCAGCGGCGACACGACCACCTCTACTGGGAGCACGGCCGCGGCAAGCGCCTCGCGCAGGCGCTGCGTCTGGGACGCTGGAAGCTGCTGCGTCCGCGCCCCGACGCACCGTGGCAGGTGCACGATCTCCAGACGGACCCCGGGGAGACCCGCGACCTCGCCCGCGAGAAGCCGGAGATCATCGCGCGGGCCCGGTCGATTCTGCAGACCGTCCGGACACCACCGCGCCGGCTCCCGAAGGACGCGAGGCGCCCCGGCATCGGGGACTACGTCCGCTGACCCCGCTACGCCATCATCATCCGCCCGCCCGAGGAGACGATCGTCTGTCCCGTCATGAAGCTCGCCTCCTCGCTGAGCAGGAAGCGGACGACGGACGCGATCTCCCCCGGCTCGCCGAGGCGACGCAGCGGCGTCTGTGAGACGATCTCGGCGTGCTTCTCGGGCGGCAGCACGTGCGCCATCTCCGTCTCGATGAGCCCCGGGCAGATCGCGTTGACACGGATCTTGTGTCCGGCGAAGGCGTCGGCGCAGCAGCGCGTCAGCGCCAGCACGCCGGCCTTGGAGGCCGCGTAGTGGATCTGCATCCCACGCGGCAGCAGCGCGGCGATCGACGAGATCAGCACGATGCTTCCGGAGCCTCGATCGATCATCTGGTCCTTGACGGCAAACACGGTCAGGTACGCGCCGTTGAGGTTGACGTCGATCGTCTCGCGCCAGAGCTCCCACGAGAGCCCGCTGTGGTCCGTGGTGTTGCTGATCGCGCCACAGTGCGCCAGGAAGGAGATCTCCCCGAGGTCCTCGTTCGTGCGTGCGACCATCGCGGCGACCTGGTCGGGCTGCGAGACGTCGCAGACCACGGCGATGGCCCGACGTCCACGCTTCCGGATCTCGGCGACGGCGGACTCCGCCTCCTCCGTGCGCGACACGTAGCTGATCGCGACGTCGGCACCCTCCTCGGCGAGACGCAGCGCGGTCGCGCGACCGATACCTCGCGAGCCTCCCGTGACCAGGGCGACACGATTCTCGAACTCTTCGCTCACGATCTGCCCTCCTGACTCTCGACCATCCTCGCTGCGGTGTCCCTGCCGATACCGACGCTCTCGCAGGCCTCGAGCAGCCCGCTGAAGGTCTTCTCGTCGAGCTCGATACCGTCGGCCAGACGCTGCGCACGGTTGCGCTCCTCGATCTCTCCCGGCGACAGGATCTCGCCGTCCGGCGATGCCTTCGGCGACGCCTTGACGAAGTCGAGGAAGCGCGCGACCTCCGCCTCGAAGGCCTCACTCGACTGCACCCGCCCGGGGTCGACGACGACGGTCAGCAGTCCCTGCTCGAGCTGCGGTACGCCGGGACGCGTGCACGAGGCTCCGATCAACGCTCCCGCGAGGATGTCGACGGCGAGCGCCAGCCCGTAGCCCTTGTGACCGCCGAAGGGGAGGATCGAGCCCGGATCCGAGTAGAACTTCTCGGGGTCGTCAGTCGGCTCGCCGTCGCCGTCGATGATGCAGCCGTCGGGCAGCTTCTCGCCACGGTTGAGCGCCAGGCGGATCTTGCCCTCGGCGATGGTGCTCGTCGAGATGTCGAAGACGAAGTCGCAGCCGCGGGGATTCGGTACCCCGACCGCAAAGGGATTCGCGGAGATCCTGCGGTCCGTGCCACCGTGGGGAGCCTGCAGCATGCCGAAGCCGGTCGTGTTGACGCAGCAGATCGCGACCTTGCCGGCACGCGCGACGCGGTGGGCCCAGGCTCCGACGCGACCGACGTGACCCGAGTTGCGGAGCCCGACGACCGCGATGCCGTGCTGCGTCGCCTTCTCGATCGCGAGGTCGGTCGCGCGGGCGGCGAGCGCCTGGCCGAGGCCCAGGCGGCCGTCGAGAATCGCGAAGGCGCCCTCGTCCAGAACCACCTGCGGCTCGCGATTCGCGAAGACCATGTCCTTGCGGAGCCACTCGATGTACCTGACGACACGGATGACGCCGTGAGAGTCGTGGCCGACGAGGTTCGAGTCGACGAGGTGCTCGCTGACCTCGCTCGCCTCCGCTTCGGAGCAACCCGCCGCCACGAAGACCCTGGTGACCAGCTGCCGGAGCCGGTCGTGATCGAGTCGTCTCACCATTTCCATGCCGGGCCCAGATCCGCGTTGACGACATTGCCGCCAGGCCAGTCTTCTCGATGAAGACGGATGATGTTGTCGGGGGTCTCGAGGCCCATGTTCTCGATCGAGGTCGCGTCGGCTCCCCCGAGGTGGGGCGCGAGGACGACATTGCCGATGCCGAGAAGCGCGTGACCTGCGGGCAGCGGCTCCTCGACGAAGACGTCCAGACCGGCGGCCCCGATGTGCCCGGAATCGAGCGCCGCGACGAGGTCATCCTCGACGACGAGCCCGCCGCGCGCCGTGTTTATGAAGATGCTCCCCGGCTTCATCTTCGCGAAGAGGCTCGCGTCGAACATCGACTCGGTCGCGCCGTTCAGCGGGCAGTGGAGGCTGACAAAGTCCGAGCGCGCCAGCAGCCCGTCGAGGTCGACGATCTCGACGTCGTGGCCGGCGGCGAACTCCTCGTCGGCGAGCTCGTCGCACGCCAGCACCGCCATGCCGAGAGCGCGAGCGCGCACCGCGAGGCTGCGTCCGATGCGACCGAGCCCGAGGATACCGAGCGTACGACCACGCAGCGGGACCAGATTGCTGCGGGGCCACTCACCGGCGCGCATCATGCGGTCGTGGTGCGCGATCGAGCGAGCGGCCGCGAAGAGGAGCGCCAACGCATGTTCGGCGACACACTCGTGGTTCGAGTTCGGGGTGATCGTCACGGCGACGCCCCGCGCCGTCGCCGCCTCGACATCGACACGATCGTAACCGACGCCGACGCGAGCGATGACACGCAGGTCCGGCAGCGCGTCGATCAGCTGCCGCGTGCAGTGCTCCCCGCCGGTCAGCACGCCGTGCGCGCCGCGCCACTCGGCGATGACCTCGTCGACGCCCGTCGTGCCGAGGGTCACCTCGGGATTCGACGGATAGCGGACCTCGAAGCCGGCCTCGCGAAGTCGCCTGGCGTAGGAGCTCGAGGGGTCCTGCAGAGCCTGCGGAGTGATGAGCACGACGGGCATCCCCGACGTCATACTCCGGTTGCGGGGAGCTTGTCAATCCGCGGCGGAGACAATCCCGGCGTCAGAAAAGACCGGGAAGGACGAACCCGGGCGAGCTGCCCGTCCTCGTCGAACCCGGCCGCCTACTGCGGTCTCTCGAGGATCCGCGGATCACATCTTCTCCACGAAGCGAAAGGTCTTGCCGACCTGCGGCGATCGCGACTTCGACTCCACCGCCCGACCGTCGACCTCGACGTGAGGGTAGATGAAGAAGTTCAGCGGCTCGTCCTGCTGCGGCGGCGACAGGACCAGGTCGCGACCGATCGACAGCGCGACACGATTCTCGCAGACGGCCCCGAAGTAGCTGTCCGACGTCGCAGGGCTCTTGTCGGCCTCGGAGACATCGACCGGACGCCAGACCTCGCCTTCGCGGTACCAGGCCCAGCAGTGATATCCGCTGATCGTCCCCTCGCTCACGTCCCGCGGAACCGGGAAGCCGATCTCGAGGAGTGACGGGATGCCCTCCGCACGAGCCATGGCGATGAACAGCGTGTGAAAGTCCGAACAGTTGCCTTTGCCGACGTTGCAGACATGCTCGATGTCGCCGCGCCCCCAGCCAACCCCCGACTTGTCGTAGTCGACGTCGGCGAGCACGCGGTCGAAGATGCCCCGCGCCCGATCCTCGACGCTCTCCTTGCCCGCCGTGGCCGAGGCCGCGCGCTTCCTGACCTCGGGTATGAGCCGGGCTCGACGATCGCCCGCCAGCAGCCGCCCCCTCGCTCCCTGCGTCCGCAGGCTGGACACCTGTCGAACCGCGTGGCGCTCGACGTCGAAGGACACCCGCAGCTCGACTCTCCGCGGCAGTGGCGCGGCGAAGTCGACGTAGACCATGCGGTTGCCGTGAACGGGCTCCTCGCCGACCTGGTAATCGGCCACGCCTTCGACCCTCAGGTTCGAGATCCGCTGCGCTTCATCGGACCGCGGCACCGGCACCCACACGCGCGCCAGCCTGGCGTCCGCGGGGAAGTCGCTGAGGGTGGTGAGGTACTCGAAGTGGAACGCGCGGCGTGCGGGAACCGCGACGCCCCACGCGTCCACCGACGGCACCCGACAGCCACATCCGACGACGACGAGCCCGAGGGCCGGAGCGGCGAGGGTGATCCACCGGCTGTTCATGCGTTCCATTGGCCTCACGTCGCGAAGTTCCGACCGTACACGCATCGAAACACCGACCCGGCGCCGACTCCAATCAAAAACATTGATTGAATCTTTCTCTCTGATAGATTTTTTCTATGTCTTCCGAAATCGATCTGCGCTCGATCCAGGCCTTCGTCGAGGTGGCGACCTGCGGCTCGTTCACCACCGCCGCCCGCAGCCTGCTGCTCACCCAGCCATCGATCAGCGCCCGGATCGCCTCCCTCGAGTCGACCCTCGGGACCAGGCTGCTCGACCGCGGAGCCGGAGCCGGAGCCGTCGCGACGACGCCCGCGGGCGATGTCTTCCTGCCCCACGCCCGCGGAATGCTGCGCTCGCGCCGGGAGGCGGTCCACGCCTTGCGCGTCTTTCTCGGCGGCGAGGACGGGACGCTCGACGTCGGGGCGTCCTCGGTTCCCGGAGCCTACCTGCTGCCGGCCGCGCTCGCGGAGCTGCGGCAGGGTTACCCGGGCGTCCGGGTGCGGCTGCGGGTCGGTGACAGCGACTCGACGCTCGCGGCGCTGCGCCAAGGCCACCTCGAGGTCGGCGTCATCGGTCGCGCGGTGCGGGCGAGGGACGTGACGACACGACGCGTCGGCGTTGACGAGATCGTCCTCGTCGCGACGCCCGGGCTGCTGACGACCACGGCGGATCGCCGACGCGGCGGCAAGAGCCCCCGAGCCAGGCGACCGAGACGGCTCCGGGTGTCCCTCGCCGAGCTCGGCGCCCTCCCGCTCGTGCTTCGAGAGGCGGGGTCCGCCACGCGCCGTGTCGCGCTCGACGCCATCGCGAAGCTCGGAGTCCCCCGTGGCGACCTCGACGTCATCCTCGAGATCGGCAGCAGCTCGGCCGCGATCCAGGCGGCGCTCGCCGGACTGGGAGCGACCTTCGTCACGAGTCTCGCCGTCGAGCAGCCCCTCGCGACCGGCCGGCTCGTCCGGCTCGACGTCGACGGGCTCGATCTCCGGAGGCCGCTCGTGCTGGTGCGGCGCCGCGGCCGTACACTGTCGCCGGCGGCGAGAGCGCTTTCGCGCATCATCGGACGGCGTTAGAAGGGAGCCCCGATGACCGACGACTCCACCACCGACCCACGACCTCGAGTCGGCGTCAGCAGCTGCCTCCTGGGCGAGCCCGTGCGCCATGACGGAGCCCACAAGCGCAGCGACGCGGTCGTCGAGTGCATGGGGCCGCTCTTCGCATGGGTCCCCGTCTGCCCGGAAGTCGAGATCGGACTCGGCGTGCCACGCGAACCCCTTCACTTGGTCGGCGAGGTCGCGGCGCCGACGATGCTCGTCACCCGCACCGGCGAGGATCTGACGGCCCGGATGAACGAGTTCGCGTCCCGCAGAATCGACTCGCTGCTCGCCGCAGGAGTCCGCGGCTACGTGCTGAAGAGCAGGAGCCCGTCGTGCGGCCTCGGGACCGTGTCCGTCGTCTCTCGAGACGAGGCGACCGCCCCTCCCGGCAGCGCGCTCTTCACGATCGCCCTTCGCGAGGGCGCGCCGCTGCGGCCCGGCGGCGACGAGCTCGGCGTGTTCGAGCCGGCGACTCGAGAGCGATTCACGCACCGGGTGCTGGCCTACGACGAGTGGCGCCGGCTCGTCGGACCACCACCGGACGACGATCTCGCAGAGCGCGTCGGCGACCTCGCCGGGGAGCCCCCTTCCGGGCCCCGGGAGCTGCACGCGCTCGAGTCTCGACTGGCCGCCGATCCTGACGCGTGGAGAACGATCGAGGAGCGACTCCTCAGTTCCGGCCGAGGTCCAGGGGCTCGCCCTCGAGATCGGTGATGCGCAGGGCGAACTCCCAGTCGGATTCGCCCTGCTGAATCTTCAGCAGCACGCGGTTCTTGCCCTTACGGAGCTTCACCTTCTTGACGTCCTGATCGACGACCAGGCTGCGCCCGGCGAGGACGTAGTGGACGCGCTCGCCGTTGACCCAGCACGCCATGCCGTCGTCGCTACCCATCTTGAAGAGCACCTCCCGATCGGAGTCGACGTCGAGCTCGGTGTACGCGTACGCGAGCACGCGCGTGCCACGGCGAAACACCGGCAGCAGGTTGACCCTGCCGTCGAGCGCCAGGTCGGAGAGCTTCTTCCAGCGGTACCGCCGCGGTCCGATGCGCCAGACCTTTCCGAGATCGATCTTGCGCTCCGGCTCGAGCTCACGCCCGAGCCCCTGTCCGTCGGCGTCCTGAACGGGACCGGTGAGAAACCAGTCGAGCACGAAGCCCCGGGCCCGCGCACGGCGCTGCGGATCTCGCCCCAGCTTCCGCAGCTCGGCGGCCGCCCTGGTGATCACGTCGCGTGGAAAGGTGCCGGTGGCGATGCGCATCAGGCGCTTCTCCGCGGCGTCGACATCGCCACCCGCGCCGACCTTCACCGCCAGCGCGATGTAGCCGTTCGCCGCGTCGACCGCGAGGATCGAGTCGCCCAGGAACGGCGCCAGCGCGTCGATGTTCTCCGGCTCGGCGGCGGAGATCATCCCGCGGAGCGATCGCGAGCGCAGCGTCGCATCGTTCGTGAGCCCGAGCGCCTTCAAGAACATCGCGAAGCTCCGGGGCTTCTCACCTCCCTCGAGACGCTTCTCGGCAACCAGGACATAGCCCTTCAGCGCCGTGGCGCGAACCGCGTCGCTGCCGCTCTGCGCAACCTCGAGGTACCTCGCCTCCATGTCGAGCGTCGCGAGCCGGCCGCCCAGGTCGAGGCCGACGATCCTCAGCTCGACCTCGTCACTCGCAGCCGCACGCGCGATCAGCGGCCTTGCCGCGACCGCGTCACGCTCCACGAGAGCGCGCAGGAGAATCGGCCGGCTGGCTGCCTTCGCGCCCTCGAACCCACGCACCAGGGCCGCGGTGACCGCCGGCCCCTCGAGCGCCGCAAGTCGACGGATCGCCAGACGACGGACCCTCACGGATGAGTCGTCGAGGCCGGTGATCAGCTGATCGACGGCGGCGTCATCCCCGCGAGGACAGAGCCGGTGCAGAGCACGCTCACGGTGGAAGTCGGCCGGCGCGTTGGCGACGACGTACGAGTACATCTCGACCCCACGCGCGCGGTCCGAGCCCTCGAAGAGCGCATCGGCGAGCCGCAGATACTCCCCGAAGAGCTTGCGGCGCATCGGGTCGTCGGCCCTCGAGACGGCCCTCGTCAAGGGCCCCACACCCTCCGGCGATCCGAGCCGTGCCAGCCCCTCCAGAGCGGCGAAGCGCACCTCGGCGCTCCGGACCTCGCAGAGGCCGACGAAGACACCGGCCGTCCGGGCGTCACCTCGCTTGGCGAGCGAGTAGAGGAGATCCCGACGCTGGTCATCGCCGACGCGAGCGATCGCGGCGACGAGCGCCCGGGTTGCTCCGTCTCCCGCAAAACGCTCGAGCGCCAGACGGGCGTTCTCCGCGACGTGTCGATCGCCGTCCCCCAGGAGCCCCGCGGCGACCTCGACGGATCGCCCGTCGCCGCCGATGAACCCCATCAGCCAGACACACTCGCGCCGCAGGTAGGGCAGCTTCGACGAGAGCGCGACCTTCTCGAGCTCTCGCAACACCGGCGCCCGCTCGGCCGCGGCGCCCGGTCGACCGGCGTGGTGAACGATCACCGTCAGCGCGTGCCGCGCGGTGATCCTCGGCTCCCGAGCACCGGACTCGATGATCTTCGCGAGCCCGGACACGGCGCGAGGGCCGATGCTCGCGGCCTCCTTCCGCGCCTCCATGCGCTCGAGATCGTCCTCGGAGCGGATGCGATCGAGGAAGCCCTCGAGACGGTCCTGTCCGACCAGAGGAGCCGTCATGCCGACGGCGAGAACGAAGCAGGGGAGCGCTGTGAGAGTCTTCATGGTTCGACCTCGGGAACGTGTGTCGAGGAGGCGCCGCGATCAGATACGCCAGGGCGAGCGGTTCGGCCGGCGGACGAGGCGATCAGCCTCCTCGTCGCCGATCACCTGCTCCCGCTCCGGGTCCCAGCTCAGCGCTCGGCCCAGCCGGTAGGACATGTTGCCGAGAACACAGAGGGTGCAGACCGCGTGTCCCGCCTCGATGGTCATGATCGGCTTCTTGCGCGAGCGGATGCAGTCGACCCAGTTCTGCTCGTGTCCGGGGCTCCTGTACGGTGTCTTGCCGCCCGCGGGGATCTCGTATTCGAGCGCCCGCGCCTCGGCGAAGGTGCCGCCGTCCCCGCCGCCGACGACGAGAGAGCCCCTGTCTCCGACGTACTGCGAGCCGAAGCCCTTGCCCTGCATCGGCGCCACGGGGGTTCCCGGCTGACGCCAGTACATCGTCCAGTCCGGGTCCTTGAAAACGTACTTGATCTCCATCTTCGTCGGGCAGTCCCAGATGCCCTTGCGAGGCGGGGTCCCCGTCGCCTCGACGCGAACCGGCCCCTGCTGATCCGCGTCCAGGATGAAGAACGCGCAGGACATCACGTGGGCGCCGCGATCGCGGATCTGTCCGCCGCCGAGCTCGAGCATCCAGCGGAAGTTGAAGTGCACGCGATCGGCGTTGTATCCCATGTAGCGCACCGGACCGACCCACATGTCCCAGTCCAGGTTGCTCGGCGCCGGCCCGACGCCGGCGGCGCCGCCGACCGGATTCTCGTAGTGCCAGCAGTTGACCTCCCGGACACGGCCGATGTTGCCGTTCTGCACGAAGGCGGCCGACTGGAACGCGGCGTGCGTCGAGCGCCCCTGGGAGCCGACCTGCATGACGCGGCCGCAGCGCTCCGCGGCGTCGACCATGGCGCGGCCCTCCTCGATCGTCTTGGACGCCGGCTTCTGCACGTAGACGTCCTTGCCCGCCTCGCAAGCGAGCACCGCCATCACGCCGTGCCAGTGGTCCGGCGTCGCGATGACGACCCCGTCGAGGTCCTTCTGATCGAGCAACGCGCGGAAATCCCTGTGCTTCGGGACGTACCTGCCGACGATCTTCGCCGCCCTGTCGAGATGCGTCGTGTCCACGTCGCAGAGCGCGCCGACGTGGCGGCGAAAGAAGTTGAGGTGGCCGGTGCCCATGCCACCGAGACCGATGTGCCCGGTGAGGACCTTCTCGTTCGGCGCAGCGGCCCCCAGAAAGCCCTTCGGGAACACGGCGGGCGCGGCGACGGCAGCGAGCGACGTGAAAGTACGCTTCGAGAACACACGTCGGGTAACTTTCGGCGGCATGAGCGAGCCTCGTTCGTGGGTCCTGGAAGAAGGCCGGTGGCGATGCAAACGCGCCCGCCATGATACTCCCCGACAGGCACAAGTATCCAACATCCCGGAAGCGGAGGAACCTCGACGTGAGCTCGGCCCCGACACCGCCTCAGCACTGCAGGTCGGAGTCCTCCGGCGACGCCACGTCGAACTCCACCCGGAACCTGCTGCCCTTCCCGATCTCGCTGTCGAGACGGATCGTACCGCCCATCGCCGCGACCAGGTGCTTGACGATCGACAGTCCCAGACCCGTCCCCCCGAGGGCGCGCGAGCGTGCCCTGTCGACACGGTAGAAGCGCTCGAAGATGCGCTCCCGATCCTCCTGCTCGATACCGATCCCGGTGTCCTCGACGACGATGACCACACGGTCGCCCTCGACGCCGACACGCAGGAAGACGGAGCCGTCCTTCGGCGTGTACTTGATCGCGTTGTCGAGCAGGTTGTCGACGATCTTCTGCACGCCCTCCTCGTCCCCGAAGACGTGAACGGGCTCGGCGGCGACCTCGGATTCGAGGATCACCCCCTTCTCCTCCGCGACCACCAGAGCCCGTCGCTCGGAGTCGAGCGCTCGCTCGCGCAGGTCGAAGCGCTCCCGGTTGACGTGACCTTGCCGCCGTGACTGGACGCGTGAGAGCGTCAGGAGATCGGAGACGAGGCTCGAGAGTCGACTCGCCTGGCTCTCGACCTTGTCGAGGAAGCGTGTGCGCGTGCCCGCGTCCATATCGACGTTGTCGAGCATCGTCTCGACCAGCCCCCGGATCGCCGTCACCGGCGTCTTGAGCTCGTGGGAGACGTTCGCGACGAAGTCCCTTCGCACCGTCTCCAGCCGTCGCAGGTCGGTGATGTCATGCAGCACGAGCGCGGCGCCCGCAAGCTCGCCTGCCCCGTCTCGAAGCGGCGAGCAGTGCGCCTCGATCACCCGCGGCCCCGCATCCTGGGTGACGTGCACCTCCTGACGCCGCTCGCCACCATCTCGCAACGTCTCGCGAAGCAGCTCGCCAACCGCGCGCACGCGTGTCACCTCGTGAAGATGCCTCCCTTCGTGCCGCCCCGGGATCACACGAAGAATCCGTCCGGCAGAGTCGTTGATATGGAGGATCCTCCCCTGGCGATCGACGGCGACGACTCCCTCGATCATGTCGGCGAGGATCGTCACCACCTTGTTCTCTTCACGAGTCATCGAGTCGATGCGCTCGCGCAGCTGCTGGGCCATGACGTTGAACGAGCGAGCGAGATCACCGATCTCGTCCGACGTGCCGACGTGAACGCGATCCTGGTAGTTGCCACGCGCGATGGACTCGGCGGCGACGGTCAGCGACATCAACGGCCGCGTCACCTTGCGAGTGAAGAAGAAGCTGAAGACCAGGGCGACGAAGATCGCGACGAACGCGCTGGAGACCGCCCGGAACCGCAGGCCCGACAGGCGCTCGTGGACGATCTCCAGCGGCAAGGACGTGCGCACGAAGCCGAGCACACGACCGTCCTCCTCGATGAGGAGAGCGTGGTAGAGCATCTCACTGCTGATCGTCGTGCTGAAGCGAGAGCTCGTCCCGGAGCCGCTTCGGCGCGCTTCCACGACCTCGAGACGGTCGGCGTGATTGTCCATCTCGCCGACCTCGCGCCGCGAGTCTGCGACGACGCGCCCGTCCGCGACGATGACCGTCAAGCGCACGCCGAGCCGTGGACCGGTCTCCCGCACGCGGTCCTGAATCGGCAGCACGTCGCGTCCCTGGAAGTACGGCAGCACGACCTGCCTCAGCAGCAGCGCGCTGCGGCGCAGCGTCTCGCGAGCCTCCTCCTTCGTGTCGTTCTCGATCTGCTGCGCCAGGAGGACACCGACGACGACGGTCGTGACGAGAACCAGCGTCACGGACCCCAGGTAGATCTGCCAGAAGAACCGCGACCGCCAAATCGAGCTACGAGCCACGACTCAGCGGTAGTCCCGACATCGATAGCCAACCCCGCGGACCGTCTCGACGAGGTCTCGGTACGGTCCGAGCTTCTGACGCACGGAGCGGATGTGCACGTCGATGTTGCGGCCCGAGACGATCGCGTCCTGTCCGATGGCCCGGTCGATCAGCTGATCTCGCGAGTAGACACGGCCCGGATGTTGAACGAGGTAGAGGAGCATGCGGAACTCGGTCGCCGTGAACTGCGCAGGCTCGCCGTCGACCATCACCTCGAATCTGTCCGAGTCGATGACGACGCCGTCGATTTCGAGACGACCGGCCTTTCCATCCGCATCGACGGGCGAAGCTCGCCGACGCAGCACGGCCTTCACGCGCGCGACGACCTCGCGCATCTTGAACGGCTTCGCGATGTAGTCGTCGGCTCCGACGCCGAGTCCGAGCACGACGTCACTCTCCTCTGCCTTCGCCGTCACCATGATGATCGGCGTGTTCCGAATCGTCGTGTCACTGCGAATCTCCCGACAGATCTCGATGCCGTCCTTGCCCGGCAGCATGAGGTCGAGAAGCACGAGCCGCGGTCGGTGCTCCCGAACGAGCTCGACGGCGCGGGCCCCGTCCGATCCACACACGACATGAAAACCCTCACGAGCGAGGTTGTAGTCGATCACCTCGAGGATGTCGGACTCGTCTTCGATGACGAGTATCGTCTCGCTGCTCACGCTCTGCCGATCCGAAGAGAAACTCGCCGGGGTGAATACCCGTGCTGGACAGCGCCCGGCTTGACAGCTGCCCCGCGAGCGTCGATCATCCGTTGATGCGGCCGCCGTGGCAAGATGTCAGCGACCACGAGCGGCACCATCGACCCCGGACCCGACCCCCGATGGCCGAAACGATGCCACGGCGAGCTCCGAGACCTCCTCTGACGCTCGTGATGTCACTGGTCGCCGGCACGCTGGTCGCGTCCGCGCAGGAGCCGGGAGCGGAGTCCTTCTACCGCACGCATGTCGAGCCCGTGCTGAGAAGAAGCTGCGTCGGCTGTCACGGCGCGGCAAGGAAGAAGAGCGGGCTGGACCTGCGCACGCTCGACTCGATCCTGCGAGGCGGCGAGCACGGCCCCGCGATCGTTCCGGGAAATCCGGCCGAGAGTCGCCTCTATCAACTGGTTCAAGCGGGGGCGGATCCGCAGATGCCGCCGGACAAGAAGCGACTGAACAGCGAGGAGCTCTCCGTCCTCGCCGCCTGGATCCGCCGCCTCGACGGCGACACCGGCAAGCCGCACGCCGGCTCCGCGGCAGCTCCGTCACCGTCGGACCGGTCGAGACCCTCCTGGCTGCCCCCCCGCGGCGTCGATCCCGCCAGCGTCATCGACCTGCTCGTCGAGGCCGGCTGGGCGCAGCGCCGGGCGCGGCCGAGTGCCCGCGCGAACGACGCGATCTTCCTGCGCCGCGTCCACCTCGATCTGATCGGCCGCGTTCCCACCCGGAGCGAGAGGGCCGACTTCCTCGCCCGGACCGACTCCGACAAGCGGGATCAGCTCACCGACCGTCTTCTCGAGTCGCCCGAGCACGCCCGACACCTGCGCGACGTCTTCGACGTCGTCCTGATGGGACGCGACAGCGGCAAGCGAGACGAGCGGCGCTCGAACGGCTGGTACCGGTACCTCGAGAGCGCGTTCGCGCAGAACCGACCCTGGAGCCGCGTCGTTCGCGATCTCATCGAGGCGCGCCCCGGAGACGACGAGGACCTCGGCGCCGTCTGGTTCCTCTACGAGCGCGGCGACCGCCATCAGCAGATCGCCACGGAGATCGCTCCGGCCCTCTTCGGGCTCCAGATCGGATGCGCGCAGTGCCACGACCACCCGATCGCTCCGGAGATCCTCCAGTCCCACTACTGGGGACTGACGGCGTTCTTCTCTCGCAGCAGGAACGTGCGCACGAGGCGCGGCATCGGAGTGGCGGAGTCGGCCGTCGGCGGCCACAGCGAGTACTCCGACCTGAGCGGGGAGAGCCACCCGGCAGTGCCCAGGTTCCTCGACGGCGCCGTGACGCGAGAGACGCGCCCGAAGAAGGACGAGAAGGAGAGCGACTCGCCCGACAAGTACATCGTGCCGCCGCCGCCGAAAGGCAAGCCGTCGGATCGAGCTGCGCTGCCGAAGCTGTCGCGCCGTGGCCGGCTCGCCGAGATCGCCGTCGACGACGGCCCGCTGCCCGCCCGCGCCTTCGTCAACCGCGCCTGGGCGCTGCTCCTGGGACGCGGACTCGTCCATCCCGTCGACCGGATGGACTCGGCGCATCCGCCCAGCCATCCCGAGCTCCTGGAGTGGCTGACGCGCGACTTCGTCGACAGCCGGCACGACGTCCCCCGACTCCTGCGCGCCATCGTCCGCAGCCGTCCTTACCTGCTGAGCTCGACTCCGGCAGCCGGCGTGGACGACTCCGGTCGTCCGCGCGACGAGTCCTTCGCGTGTGCCCTCGAGAAGCCCCTCGCCGCGGAGGCCCTTCACCGCTCGCTCCTCGTCGCGACGGGGAACGCGAGAATCGACGCGGCCTCGGGCTCCGACAGGCCCTCCGGCGACGGGGAGGCGCCGGACGCGCTGATCGAGCGGTTCCCTACCGTCTTTCACGATGACTTCGACGCGACGCTGAAGCAGGCGCTCTTCCTGACGAACAGCCCCCTGATCGCGAAGCTCGTCGAGCCGCGTGCCGGAAACACGACGTCGACGCTGCTGGAGATCGCCGGAACGCCCGAGCGCGTCCAGACCGCGTTCATGAGCGTCTTGCAGCGCGAACCAGATAATGAAGAGCTGACACGGTCCGTTGCCTTTCTCGACGCGCGCGAGACACGACCGATCGACGGCATCCGGCAGCTGCTCTGGGCCCTCCTCACGAGCGCCGAGTTCCGATTCAATCACTGAGACGTTCCCGGGCCGGCCGTGACGGCCTGGTTTGCACGAGACCATGACGAGAGCCGACTCGACGAGCAGCTCGAGAGACTGCGGCAGCCCCGACCACCAGCTGCATCGTCGCCTCTTTCTCGAGGGGATGGCGGGCGCCGGCGCGGCGTCGGTGATGAGCTGGGCCGGCCTCTTCTCGAGTCCGCTCTTCGCCGAGTCGGCCGCAAAGCGACGGAAGCACTGCATCCTGCTGTGGCTCTGCGGCGGACCGAGCCAGTTCGAGACCTGGGATCCGAAGGACGACCCGGTGACCCGGGGCCCCTTCGGTCACATCCCGACGAAGGTCCCCGGCGTGCACGTCAGCGAGCTGATGCCGCGCTGCGCGGGCATGCTGGACAAGCTCGCGGTGATCCGTTCGATGAAGACGTCGCAGTCGGAGCACTTCCAGGGTATCGATCTGCTGACACGAGGCGACTCGCCGCGACCACCCTTCGTACGGCCGGCGCTCGGCAGCGTGCTGGGGCAGCAGCTGGGCCAGGTCGACAGCGCGATCCCCCGCTTCGTCCTCCTGGATCCATGCCCGGAGGGCAACGAGTTCAAGGGCTTCAAGGCGGGGAACTGGGCCGGCTGGCTCGGCGCGGAGTACGGCCCCGTCCGCGTCGGCGGCAACTACCGCATCGCGGACGTCGACCGACTCGCCGACATCTCCGAAGCCGACCACGAGGAGCGCGAGGCGCTGCGGCGATTCCTCAGCAAGAAGCACGAGAACGACACGAAGAGCGCCAGGTCCCGCTCCTACAACGCCACCTTCGACCGCGTCGAGGGGCTGATGAGCTGCGCCGACCTCTTCGACCTCGACAGGCTCCCCGAGAAGGACCGGCAGCGCTACGGACCGGGCACCTACGGGATGCACACCCTGCTCGCACGACACCTCGTCGAGAACGGCGCGCCCTTCGTCATGGTCGCCAACGGCATGCCGTGGGACTGCCACGTCTTCAACCACGAGGTCTACCAGATGCTCGTGCCGGACCTCGACAACATCGTCGCGTGTCTGGTCACGGACCTCGAGGAGCGCGGCCTGCTCGACGACACCCTCGTCGTCGTCATGGGCGAGTTCGGCCGCACCCCATGGATCAACGCCAGCCGCGGACGCGATCACTACCCGAAGGCCTGGAGCCTGGCGCTCGCCGGTTGCGGCATCCGCGGGGGCGTGGTCGTCGGCGAGACCGACGAGCGCGGCGTCGACGTCAGGGGATCGCACTTCGACCAGCGCAACCTCTTCGCGACCATCTTCTCCGCTCTCGGGCTCTCTCCACACGAGCCCTACGACCTGCCCGGACTGCCGACCTTCCATCGCGTCGAGCAGGAGACGCCGCCGATCCCGGAGGTGCTGTCATGAGCGAGACCGGGACAGCGACGCCGAAGGAGAAGCTGCTGCGCGAGATCCTGCTGCCGAGCTCCGCTCTCGCCGTCGACGCCAGCCGCGACGGTCGGAGAGTCTACGCGTCGTGCCTCGATGGCACCGTGCTCGAGATCGACGCGGATACCGGCAAGACACTCGAGATCGGCCGCCACGGCAACTACGCATCGGGCGTCGTCCTGGTCGAGGACGAGATCGTCATCTCCGCCGGCTACGACGGCGTCCTGCAGTGGCACGACGGCGCCGGAAAGAAGATCCGCGAGGTCGAGGCGCACGACTTCTGGTCGTGGCAGCTCGCCGCGTCGACGGACGGCAAGCTCGTCGCCTCGTCGACCGGCCAGTACCTCTGCGGCGGCTACAGGTACGAGCCCGCGCCGGAGCGCGAGCCGTCGGTGAAGGTCTTCGACGTCGCGAGCGGCCGGCTGGTCCACGCCTTCCCGCACCTGCCGCCCGTGCAGTCGGTGGCGTTCTCCCCCGATGGCGCGCACCTCGCAGCCGCCAATCTCATGGGCGACGTGCGCGTCTGGAGTCTCGCGACGGGCGAGGAGGTCGCGCGCTGGAGAACCTCGAGCCTCACCGGCTGGGGCATCATCAAGGGGCACTACTACACTGGCGGCATCTTCTCGATGGCGTTCACGCCCGACGGATCGGAGCTCTACGTCGCCGGCATGGGCTCGACGCGCGACCCCGCCGCCGGCAACGGACGCCAGCTCTGGCAGCGCTTCGACTGGATGGCCGCCGAGCCCACGCGCCTCGACGAGACTCACGACGGCGAGAACGGGCAGGGACTGATGGAGACGATCCGCTTCCACCCGTCGGGCGAGCACTTCGTCATGGGTGGACGCACCCACAAGGGCAGCTGGAACGTCGCGTTCTTCGAGGCGGCGTCCGGCAAGCGCCTGCACGCGATGTCGACGAAGCACCGTGTCACCGAGGCGGTCTACGCGGCGCGGGGTCGTCGCCTCTTCCTGGCCGGCGCGGTGAGCCAGGGCAAGCCGCGCAAGGGCGGCGACTTCCAGCCCTTCGGACGGGTCAAAATCTACGAGCTCGAAGGATGAGGATCACCGTGACGCACACGACCCTCGGCGCCGTTCCCGCGACCCGGTCACGCGGAGCGCGAGCCCCACGGGCGATTTCCGCCGGATCGTCGGACGGGAAGCGGGGTTTGACGCAACAGCGGCGAGGACTCCGCTGCCCAGGATCCGTCCCCCTCGAGAAAGGACAGTGCATGCTCCGGTCGAACACGCTCCCGTACGCGACGCTCCTC
This sequence comes from uncultured Planctomycetia bacterium, assembly GCA_964390645.1. GTDB lineage: Bacteria > Planctomycetota > UBA8108 > UBA8108 > UBA8108 > CAYMLL01. The sequence continues at coordinate 29,484 of CAYMLL010000049.1, forward strand.
GCGACGCTCCTGACGGCCGCAACGCTGCCGGCTCAGCCCCGCAGAGGCGGCGGCGACGAGTACATCTGGAAGACGCTCGCGACCCGGTACGACCGGAACAAGGACGGTCGAATCGAGGCCGGGGAGTACCCTCGCGGCGAGGAGAAGTTCCGCCGGCTCGACAGCAACCGTGACGGAACGCTGACGGCTGCCGACTTCGAGGGAGCGGGCCGACGATCCCGGGGACGGTCCCGCCGGGGAGGACGCAGCGGAGACGACTTCCGCCGCCGCCTCGGTGGACGCCTGCTTCGCTCGGCGGACGCCGACGGC
>CAYMLL010000049.1:29802-31805 GCA_964390645.1 uncultured Planctomycetia bacterium
ACGATGCGTATAGCACTGCCGCGGCCGCGGGGGGGTAGGGCTGTTGCGCCGGTGGGACGCCGACGGCAACGACGAGGTGTCGAGCGCCGAGTGGAAAGCCCTCCTCGACACTCTCGGCGCCGACGATGAGGGTGTCGTCGATACCCGGAAGCTCGGCGACCTGCTGCCAGGCCGGCGGCCGGGAGGTGGTGGAGGCCGGGGTGACTTCGGCGAGCGCATGCTCGGGATGCTCGACCGCGACGGCGACGAGAGGGTGGAGCTCGCCGATCTGGAGCCGCTCTTCGCCGAGGCGGATCGCGACGAGAGCGGCACGCTCGAGGTCGGGGAGCTGCAAGATCTCGGCCGCGGCGGTGGCGAGCGCGGTCGTGGTGGGCGCGGCGAACGCGGGCGCGGAGAGCGCGGTGGCGGCGCGGCGCCGCAGGTCGGCGACCCGGCGCCGGACTTCGAGCTGCCCTTCGCGAAGAGTGCGGACGGCAGCGTGCGCCTGTCGAGCTTCTCCGGGAAGCGGCCGGTGGCGCTCATCTTCGGGAGCTACACGTGACCGCCCTTCCGATCGTCGGCCGGTCGGCTGACGGAGATTCACGACAGATACAGCGGCAGCGTCGAGTTCTTCCTCGTCTACATCAAGGAAGCTCACGCGATCGACTCGCCGAATCCCAGCAGCTTCAAGGGCATCGAGGACCCGATCAACCTGACGGAGCGCCAGGAGGTCTGCTCGCGGTGCATCGAGGACCTCGACCTGCCGATGCCGGCGATCGTCGACAAGCTCGACAATCGCGTCAACAGGGCCTACGGCGCTCAGCCGGATCGCCTCTACCTCGTCGGCAAGGACGGCAAGATCGCGTACGCGGGCGACAAGGGGCCACGCGGCTTCGCGCCCGGGGAGCTCGAGGACGCGATCGTCGCCGAGCTCGCGAAGATCGGCGACGCACCCGGGCCACCGGGCGCGCGGGGAGTCCTGCTCGCCGCGCTCGACCGTGACGGAGACGGAACCCTGTCGGATGCGGAGCTCGCCGGCGCGACCGGCTCCCTGCGAAGACTCGATCGCAACGAGGACGGCAAGGTCACACCCGACGAGCTCGGCGGCAGGAAGGCGAAGACCGACACCGACGGGCCCGCAGAGAGGCGTGATCCACGAGCGCGCGACCGCGACGGTGGCAGGGAGTCCCGACGCGGCGGATCGGGCCGGCCGAGCGCCAAGGGATTGCGCGAGATGGACGCGAACGGCGACGGCAAGCTCGCGCGGGACGAGGTGCCCGGGTTCATGAAGGAGCGCTGGGACTTCATGGACACCGACGGCGATGGCTTCCTCGACAAGCAGGAGCAGGAGGCCTTGATCGACAGGATCCGACGACGATCCGGACGGCAAGACGGCGGCCGGACGGGACGCGGCCAACGGCCAGAACCGGACCGGGAACCACGTCCAGGTCGAGATACGAGGTGAACGAGCGGCCTGTCGCAACCGCCACCGACGATGTGCATGCGGCTCGGCGAGGAATCAGGGCCCCACCAGCAGCTTCGCGAGCACATGCCCGTGGACGTCGGTCAGACGCCGCTCGACGCCGTTGTGGTAGAACGTCAGGCGCTCGTGATCGAGCCCCAGCAGATGGAGCGCGGTCGCGTGGATGTCGTGGATCGAGGACGGGCTTTCCGCGACCTTGAACGAGAACTCGTCGCTCGCACCGTGGCTGACACCGCCGCGGATACCTCCTCCCGCCATCCAGGTGGTGAAGGCGTGCGGATTGTGGTCGCGGCCCTTGCCCTGCTCGGCGGCGGGCATGCGGCCGAACTCGGATGTAGCGATGACCAGCGTCTGGTCCAGGAGCCCACGGGCGCGCAGATCCTCGAGCAGCGCCGCGGCGGGACGGTCGAAGATCTTGCCGTGCAGACCGTGATTGCGCCGGACGTCCTCGTGCGCGTCCCAGTTGGCGCGTGGAGGTGAGGTGTTGGCGGCGCCGCACCAGACCTGCACGAAGCGGACGCCTCGCTCGACGAGCCGACGG
>CAYMLL010000050.1:0-31792 GCA_964390645.1 uncultured Planctomycetia bacterium
CCCCGGTTCCCGTGCGGCGGCCGTTCCGGGCCACGGACCCCGGAACCGACCCGGACGGCGACGAAGTCGCCTGCAGGTGGAGGCCCAGGATGCCCAGCCCCGATTCCTCCGCCGCGACGACCCGGACCTTCGCCTTCAACAATCCGGGCCCCCACACCATCACCGTCCATGTGTCGGACATGAAGGGCCATACGGTGAGATTGTCCCGGTCGATCCTGGCGGAGATCGGGTTCCTCCGGGGCGACGCGAACGGCGATGCCCGGCGGGACATCGCCGACCCCATCTTCACGCTGATCCACTTCTTCGCCGCCGGCCCGGCCCCGAGCTGCCTCGACTCGGCCGACGCCAACGACGACGGAGTGCTCGATATCGCCGACCCCATCTACCTGCTCGACTATTTCTTCTCACCGCCAGCCCCTGCGCCGCCTCCGCCTCTTGGCGAATGCGGTGCCGACTCGACATCCGACGACCTGACTTGCCAGTCCTTCGCGCCGTGTGTCTCCGCACGATGATCGCTCCCCGTGAGGGCTCGGCGAGTTCGAACACCCCGGCCGTCCAGGCGAATCGCGGAACTGTCCACCTCGCAGCCCGCGAGATTCACGACGAACCGACCGGCAGCGCGTTCGCCGGGGTCCGCGCGTATGCGGATCCCCGCGTGCTCCGGGCCGAGGTAGTCGGCCCCGTGCGCGCCGCCGCCGCAGCAGTCCTTCGGCGGCGCGTGCAGTGAGCAGCCCCGACGAAGCCTCCTGTCTGTCGAAGCGCGAGCCGGAACACGGCTCGCAGTGTCAGCGACGTCTCGATCGCGAGGTCCGAATTCAGACGTTGTCCGCCTCGCCTTCCAGTCGACTTCGAGAACCAGCTCGCGGTCGCCTCCTCGCTGAACCGGATCGTCACCTCGCCTCGAGCACGTGGCCCTCGCTCGTATTCCCGCCGGTTGCGAACTCGGTACCCTGTCTTGTAGCGGGGATGGACGAGACTCGATCTCACGGCGGGCATGCACTCGGCCTCTCACGAACGACCGCAAACACGGAATGACACGGCACTTCCGTCGGGGGCGATTCTTGCACCAACGCCGGGCGGACGTCCCGACGTGGTCAAGTGGAGGCCAGGTTGCGGTTGGCGGGAGCTCGCATGACCTGCAACATCGGACCTGGCCGCAGACTCTGCCGCTGTCACTCGTTTCCTGTCTGCTGCCGTCAGGCTGCTCCGAGATGTTGACTTCGTCCATGCAGCCGCGGACGCTGAGGGGGCCCGGGTTCTGCCGGCGTGCGGTGCTTGGAGGTTTCGGGCGCTGAGGAGCGGTGAAAACCGTCGTCCGGAGGCCGGATTCGGGACGGAGCCCGGGTGAGAGTTCCTGTCTGTGCCGCCCGGGTTGGCCTGCCTTTCAAGGGTGAGGATCGGATGGACCGGGAGAGCCGTCTCCGAAGTACCGAGTGACGTCTTCGAACCGCTTTTCAGGGAGCGACACGATGCAACACGAGACAGTGTTCGGACTGGCAGGAGTCGTCGTCCTGGTGGGTGGTCTCAACGCCCGGGCAGATTTCTTCGTGGAATTCGAGGGCCCGCCGCCTTCCCCGCCCTTTGGTTTCCATAACCAGTTCTTCTGGGACGATCCCGAGGAGGGATTGGCCACAATGAACACCCGAGACCCTCATCCGAATCAGAGTGAGCTCCTGCTGGACGCGGCCGACATCCCGGGTGCATGGGATCCGAACGTGGCGGGCAGCTACGAAGTCACATGCCGTGTTGTCAGCCACTCATCGGGAGAAGGGGCCGGATACCTTGAATTTCGTGGCACGGACGGGAACTATTCCTGGACCGTGACCTGGGGGGAGAACTTCGTGTCGCTCGACATTCAATTCGAGCAAATAGAAGTGGGCAATACCGACTTCATTTTTCCGATGGACACCACCGGTGATTTCCATACCTACCGGGTTGATTGGGACCCGAGCGTTCCGAGCGCGACTCTCTTCGTGGACGACGAAGATACCGGCATCACCCTCGGTGCGGCTTTGATGAGGGGGAGTGGCAGAGCGGACACCAGTCTTACCCTGGGCGATGCTTTCAGCTCGAGTCTCGGTGGTGAGATCATATTCGAGTGCTACGGATTCACGGCCGGCGAGGGGGTCGACCCCGAGGTTTGCGACGACGGCGTGGACAACGACGGGGACGGCGACACCGACTGTGCGGACGCCAGCTGCCTGGGCAATGCAGTCTGCCCGGAGATTTGCGACGACGGCGTGGACAACGACGGGAACGGCGACACCGACTGTCTCGACGCCGTCTGCCAGGGCGAGCCGGCCTGCCCGGCGGAGGGGGATCGGAATTGCAACGACGGCCAGGACAACGACCTGGATGGCGACATCGACTGCGCGGACGCCGACTGCGAGGGCGATCCGAGCTGCGACGATGTGTCATCTTTCAGCGTGGACTTCGCCGGTCGGCCTTTTCCGCCGTTTTTCTTCAACAATGAGTTTCTCTGGGACGATCCGGAGGAGGAACTGGCCACGATGAAGACCAACCAGGACGGCCAGCCGGGTCAGATGGAGCTCAGCCTGGACGCGTCCGCCGTCCCGGGCACGTGGGATCCGAGCGTGGCGGGCAGCTACGAGATCACCTGCCAGGTCATCAACAGCACGGCCGGATTCGGGGCCGGAGCCCTGGAGTTTTTCTACGCGGGCATGGACTATTCCTGGACCGTGACCTGGGGGGAAAACTCCGTTTCTCTCGACATTCAATTCGAACAGATAGAAGTGGGAGACGAGTCTTTTTCGTTTCCCATGGACACCACCGACGACTTCCATACCTACCGGGTTGATTGGGACCCCGAGGTTCCGAGCGCGACTCTGTTCGTGGACGACGAAGACACCGGCATCACCCTCGGAGCGGATCTGCTGTCGAACTCCAGAGGGCGGACCGAGCTCGTGCTCGGCGACGCTTACAGCGGGACTCTCGGTGGTCAGATCGTATTCGATCACTACAGCTTCGAGGCGGCACACGACGACGGAGGAGGCTTCAGGCGAGGGGAAGTCAACCTGCAGGGCGCCATCGATCTGGCTGACGCGGTCTACATCCTCAACTGGCTTTTCCTCGGCGGCCCGTCGCCGGATTGCGTGAAGTCCGCCGACGTGAACGACAGCGGCACGACACCCGATCTCGGCGATTCCGTGTACCTCCTGGGCTTTCTCTTCCTCGGTGGTCCACCGCCGCCGGCGCCCTTCGGGGATTGCGGAGAGGATCCCACCCCGGACGAAGTCCCCTGTGAATCGAATCCGCCCTGCGACCCGTGAACGGATGATTCGAGGCCCTGCTCGCGGAACGGACCCCGGCTCCACCAGAGCAGAGTGGTCGTACGGGCGTTGACGGACGTCCCGATCGGGTTGCGGCGATGGAGAGAGCGGGGCGCAGCGACGGAGTCCCGTCGGAAAACTCCCGGACGTGCCGGCGGACAGCACCGGAACGTGGCGGGGTTCAACGCTCTCGATTGTCTCGACCGGACCGGCAAGTAACGCCTAGGGAACCACCCGCCATTCCTGTATGCCGGCGGAGATCCCTGGCTGCAAGTTGACCTCCAGCCTCAAGCTGTCGGTTTCGACGGGTTTGAACTCGACCTCGTTGAACTTGTCGGTCTCGAGCGAGTAATCGCCCGGTGCCTCAACGGGTTTCCATTCGCCTGCCTGGCGATAGAGGACGCGCCAGCTTTCGGGAACCTTGCGTCCACGGCCGTCGTCGAACCAGTAGACTTGAACCCCTGAGACTCTTCGCGGGTTCTCGAACCGGTACTGAACCCACTCCGGCTCTTTCGTGTTGGGAATCCTCTCGCCTTCCCAGTTCGCGCTGTCGGTCCAGCTGCCGCCGTCAGGATTGCTCCATGTACAGCGCGTGATGGGTCTCGTCAGGCGTGCAGGCAGAGACTCTCTTGGCTTTCGTACCGGAGCCGGCGCCATCGCGGGTGGCGTTTCGGGGGTCAGTCTCGGCGCGAAGACGCTGAATATCAGCTTGGTCCCGACGAAATGGAAGGAGCCCTGGAAAGCCTGGCTCTTGTCCAATTTGAAGTCGCTCGTATCGACGTCGACGTAACTGGCGCCTGTCCAGTCGATCAGGTCGTAGCTCTTGCCGGCCTTCATTCCGCCGGAGTCGCGAATCGTGACAACGATGCGATCTTTTTTGCAGCCATGGAATGTGCCCCCGGTGACTTTGAGCAGATCCGACTTATCACCGACATCGAACTCCAGCCGGGCGCCGCCGCGCAGCGTCAATCCGTCGCGCAGCGTCATGGTGCCGATGCTGTCTCCCGGAGCAATTCTTCCACCGGCTTTGACGACGACAAGGGCCGAGGTGCCGCCATCGCCGATGGTGCCATGACCACCCAGGGTGCCCCCGTGGTTCACCTCGACGGTCGACCTCGGACTGACACCGGAACCGGTCGTGTTGTTGACCAACAGCAGCCCGGCGTTCACCACGGTAGGCGCACGGTATGCCCGGTTGTTGCGCAGATCGGCGTTGTAGAGCGACGCGTTGTCGGCGGTCAGTTCGGCTGTGCCGTCACCGTTCTTGATGATCCCGGCCCCTCGACCCCACCTGGACGCGTGCGTCACTTCCTGCACCAGGCCGTTGAAGGTGAGCTTGGCACCCTTGGCGATGTTCATGACCAGGTCGTAAGTTCCCGTCGGCGACCAGGCAGTCGTGGTCCAGGTCGAGCCCTGCGCCCAGATGTGCTCGCCTCGAGACACGGTGAACGCCAGGTCTCCCGTTCCGTTCAAGTTGCCGGAAAGAGTGCAGCTGTGGGGCGAGTCGATGATCAGCCCGCTGACCGAATTGCGGGTCTCTGCGTGATCGGTCAGCCCGGCGATGGTCACCGGTCCCTCGAGGATGTCGGGAACGGTCACGATGGCCTCGTCGGTGGCCTTGCGGACGTTCTGCCACGACATGACCGGGACGTTGGTGTCGCCCGAGGATTTCGGGAGGAGATCATCACACATCGCCTCGAGCGAGGACGGATAGGCGATATGAGAGGCACGGGGGCTATACGGTCGCGACTCGAGAGGCCTGAGGTAAGGCACGGCTTCGGCTTCATTGCTGGCAGCATAGGTGGGAACCTGATCGAGCTTGCCGCGCAGTGCGGCTTCCAGGGTGAGAAGAGCGAGGGGTTGGGCGGAGCAGAGGTTGGCGGTGCGATGCAGTTCGCTCGGCGTGAAGAGGCCTTGTTCCGCTCTGAAGTGTCTCGTCACGGCGTTATTCGCGATCGTCCGGCAGAGCTCCAGGTAGGCCTTGTCTCGGGTGGCGCGAAATAGTTCCACCAGCGCGAAGATCAAGAGAGTGTTGGTTTGCGGGGTCGCGAGATTGAGCCCTGTCGACTTGCCTCCAGCCTCCCCGATGTCTCCCAGATCGTTCCCCCGACACATGGCGCGCAGTGTCTCCCAGATCTCGCCGTCATCGCTTTGCCGGTAGCAGATGGCGTAGGCGACGATGGTGGTCGGATCCGGTGACCACGGTTGCCAGGCGGCCGAAGGAGGTGCGCCGGTCTTCGCGCTCTTTTTCTTCTCCCGTTCGGCCAGGTCGGTGCCGTCGAAAAGCAGATTGCGCAGCTGGTTTTCCTCGGGGCGGTAGGCATACCTGGCATATGCCTTGAGGTGCTCGAGCATCGTCTCCCGGTAGTATCCTCCCTTCTCGCCGAGGTCTTCGCCGAGACGCAACATGGCCACACCACCGTTGCCCAGGAGGCCCCGGGTTCCGCGCGTTATCAGCGCGTACTCGGGCACGGGTTCACCATCGGATCCGAAGTCGCGCATCGAGGTGTGGTGCCACGGCGGTAACCCCGTGTCAGGGTGGGCACTGTCAGCATAGCGTGCGTAAAGACGCTGCGCCCAGAAGATCGGGCGGTCGTCGTTGTTGAGGATCCCGAGCTGTCCGCCTGCCCAGATCAGGTCGGACCCCGAGTCGAAGAACGTGAGGTTACCCTTCACGATGCCCTTCACCGGATCGGTGACAGGCTGGCTCCAGACTGTATCCTCGTTGAGCTCCTTCACGTAGCTTCCGTGGCGAGTGAAGTTCATGAACCCCCAATCCTGAATGTGGGAATCCCAGTGCGCGGTCATCATCCTGCGGGTCGCATCGGGGTCGGTTTCCCAGAAGACCGGATAGTGGGGGTAGTCGCGCTTCATCTCGTGCCCGCTTCTTCCGGCTGGCCAATCGTTGCCGTCATGGCGGTCGGTGTTCAGATTGATGAACCGGTGGTGCCCCATCTGCAGCAAGCCGTTCGGCACCTGGTAGTGTTGGAAGTAGTAGCGCAGGCATTCCTTGTAAGCCTCCTTGTACTTGGGGTCGCCGGTGAGGTTGCTGAGCCCGACGAGGAAACGGCTGAGGTTTCCCTGGTGTGCCAGGTTCGATGAAATGACTGGCTGGAACGGCTGCTTCGACCTGGGTCCGGGCCCGCCCAGGCGCGTGATATACATCTTCTCCGGGGCCTTCAGAGTGTTCACTTCGAGATAGTCGGGAATCAGCGGCGTGTGTTTCTCGCCGTATGTATCGCGACCGTGCTCGAGAACGGTTTCGGCGAACTGGACCACGGCGGCCATCCTGTCTCTGTCGGTCGGTGGTGTGGGCGTGGCCCGGGTAGCCGTGAACGAGAGACAGGTCGTGAACAGCGCCGCCGAGACCAGGGTCCAGCGGCGGGAAGAGCTCGAATTGGCGGACGTTCTGCTCATGGGTCTCGTCGAGAATGCCTGCGACTGGACGGTGGAAATGACCGTCGATGTGATTACGAAGACGAACCGACCCGTGTCCTATCGAGCCAGCACGTCGACCAGGACTTCTCCGAACACGTCGGTCAGGCTGACCTCCCCCAGGAACGATACTACTTTCTAATTCAGTCGCTGGTTGAATTCCAGCGCCGAGCCGCTCGCCATCAACGTACTCGGTCCAATACTCGAGCTGGGAGCCCCATGGTCAGAGCCCATCCACATCTGACCGAGCGTCGGGCAGGGGCGTCACGTCCTGACGAAACATGCAACAACGCCGCGGCGATCCGGTGAGCGCCGCGATGTCTCCCGAGGACGTACTCGCGACATCGCTCCACCTTCTCGGGATCGATCCTCACACACGTCATCAACCCGTCCGGTCGAACGAGGCCGGTCTGCGGCGACGGCGAGGTGCAAGACGATCAGATCGCTTGCGGGAAGCGCGGGCGCGCTTCCCGCATCGTTGATGCTCTCCGCCATTCTGTTGTAGCCTGACTTCTCGATCTGGGAAAACCCGAGTCGGCGTAGGGTTATGCCTCTCGGGGTCGGGTCGGTGCTGATGACGGATTTCGGAAAGGAGACTCGGATATGTCAGGGCAACGCACGAGACGGGACTTCCTGAAGGCGGGCGCTGCGTTTGCCGGCGCGGTCGGCGGCTCTCGGATTCTCGCCGCGCCGTCCATCCTGAAGGACGGCTCACCGAACGCCAGGCTCGGCGTGGCGGTGGTCGCTGTGGGAGGCATGGGCGGATACAGTGTCCAGGCATCCCTCGGGGAGCGAATCGTCGCCATGGTCGACGTGGATCAGGGGAAACTCCACGGCGGCATGAAGACCGTCGCGACGAGGAACCTCCCCCGTCCTCAGGCATTCCACGACTATCGTAAGATGCTCGATGACTGCCACAAGGAGATCGACGTCGTTCTCATCGCCACGCCCGATCACAACCACGCCCCCGCAGCCATCCGCGCCATGCAGCTCGGGAAAGGGGTCTTCTGTCAGAAGCCCATGGCCCACAATATCTACGAGTGCCACGCGTTGGCGAAGGCGGCGCGGAAGTACAAGGTCCTCACACAGATGGGCAATCAGGGACATTGTGGCGAGAATATCCGCCGTGTATGCGAGCACATTTGGGCCGGCTCGATCGGTGATGTCACCGAGACTCACTCCATACTGGGCCGGAACTTCGGCGGCACGGGCGGACGGCCCGCCAGCAAGCCGAAGCCCCAGGGGCTCCACTGGGATGAGTGGCTCGGGCCGGCACCTCTGCGGGACTATCACGACGGGCTTCACACCTTCAGCTGGCGTTCGTGGCGTCACTTCGGCACGGGAACGATCGGCGATATGGCCTGCCACAACGTGGACACGCTCTTCTGGGCGCTGAAGATCGCGGAGGCGAAGACCTATACCGTGGAGTGCCTGAACATGACGGGCGGCAGCGAGGAGAGGTACACGCGGGACAACATTGTCAGGTACGAGATTCCACCTCGCGCCGGCATGCCTGCCGTCAGGGTTCACGTCTACGATCATGGAAAGATCAAGCCGGAGGTCATGAAGGAGGCCGAAAGGAAGCACAAGATCGAGTTCCGCGAGTGCACGCTCTTCTCCGGAAAGAAGGGGCTACTTCGAATTCAGGGACACAGCGGAGGATGGCAGTTTCTGCCGGAAGACAGGCGCAAGGAGGTACCGGATCCCGCGAAGACCATTCCCCGAGCTCACGGAGGGCCCATCGAGGATCTGTTCCACGCCATGAAGAACGACGGCACCCCGTGCTCCAACTTCCCCGATGCTGCCACACCCCTCACATCATTCGTGCTCACGGGGCATCTCGCGATGCACGCCGGGATCGGAAAGAAGCTCGAGTGGAACGTGGCGGAGATGAAGTGCACCAACATGCCCGAGATCAACCGCTTCGCGCGGCGTGAGTACCGGAAGGGCTGGGAGGTATAGCCCGGCTGCTCCTCGAGACATTCAGGACTTCCGTGCACGGAATCTCGCCAGGCGGTTTCTCACGACAGCCTGCAGTCTTGCGAGCGAGAACTCGCACGATCTTGTCCAGGATGTCGTGACGAACAGCACGGCTCCTCGTCGAAGACCCGTCGCCCGTTCTTCCCTGATACACATCTGCTTGCCGGCCCTCGAGGGTTAATTCAAGGGCTAGCGTCGAATCCTGTCGTTTCATCTCCGGCTTCAGTAGACGACGCTTCTTCGAAGCGTCGTCTCTCCGGTCGCTGCGAGTCCCGCGATCACTCGCCCCGCATCTCCAGCGTCACCGCCATCATGATCGGCGCCGTCCCGTCACGTCCCTTGACGAAATCGAGGCGCTCGACGGGTACGTCCCGCTTCACCGGGACCGAGAGGCATCGTACCTGTCGACCTCCGAGGTCGAAGGCGAACTTCGAGCCCGGCACGTCGACGCGGCGGCTGTAGTCCGCGAAGTGGACGCCGTTCTGAAGCACGTGGTCCTCGTAGACGCCGTCCTTGTAGCGCACCCGGACTGTCACCGACACGGAGCCCTTCTGCCCGTGAGGATGACCTTGACCGCTGACGCCGCCGAGGATATGGATCGCCTGGATCGGCGAGTTGCACTCGAGCTCGACCCACCTCGGCATCTTCGGCGGCAAGCGCCCCTGAGGTCCGTGTAGCAGGATGACGTTCTTCACCTTGCCGCCCCGTGGGTCGACGAGCTGAAAGGGCACGCCCTCGACCGTCTTCGGCTTCCAGTCGTCGAAAACCAACCGGCCATCGCGGGACTCCGGCGTGCCGAACATCCCCTGCGTGCTGACGGCCGTCGCGATACTCGCGATCGACATCGGCAGGTACTTGCCTCGCTGCGACAGGAACGCGAGCAGATCGCGCAGCTCCTCTCGCTTCAGCTGCTTCTCGAAGCCCTCCGGCATCAGCGAGCGAGTGGTGGCGTCGAGCTTGACGATGTCCTCGCGCAGCACGGTTCGTTTCTTGGCCTCGGCGTCGATGAGCTCGATGGCCGTCTTCGACTCCGACGCAAGCAGTCCGTTGAGAGCGAGCCCCTTCGAGGTCACGACCGTGTAGACGCGGAAGTTGCCCTCGACGCTACGGTTCGGATCGAGGATGCTCGTCAACATCTCCACCGGCGAGTGTGTTGCCATGCCGGTCAGCTCGGGGCCGATTCTCTGGCCGAGCTCCCCGTGGATGTGGCAGTTGGCACAAGCCTTCTTGAAAACCTCGACACCAGCGGTCACGTTGCCTTTCTCCTCGGCGATCGGGAGAAGCTCCTCGATGACCTCTTGTCGGTCCGGATTCGGTAGCGAGCCGTCCTGTCGCAGAAGCTCGCGGGTCCTCCAGCGGATGTTTCCGTCTTGATGACTTGTGAGACGCGTGCGCTGCTCGAGGGAGAGCTCGTGCAGGCGGAACTTCTTCTGCTTCGCTCGCTCCAGAAGCATCCTCGCCCAGCTCTCTCGCGACAGGAGCACGGAGATCGCGGCGTTCCTGACCGCGGGCGTCAGGCCGACAAGCCGATCCGCGATGACCTTGCCGGTCCCGTCCGACGTGCTCAGCTCGAGCGCCCGAACAACACCGCTCGCGATCTCGCTGGAGAGCTGCGGCGTGATGAGGTCGAGCAGCGAGCCGGCCACCTCGACGTCCTTCGAGCGATAGGCGACGAGCTCTCTCGCGGCGTCGACTCGATCCCCGGCGCCGGCGGTCGCATCGGCAACCTTCGTCGCCAGCGACTCGACCGCATCCTTTGCGAACTTCTCGAGCTTCTCGCTTCCCCACGAGCCCGCGAGCTGAACCAGCGGCGCGCGCGACTCGGCGGGCAGGCGCTCGGCGAGGCGCAGGAGCTTCTCCTCGAGCGGCGCGTCGATCTTCGGGGGCGCGTTCGCCGGCCAGCCCCTGGCGATGCCATCGACCACGGCGTCGGCGATGCTCCCGTCGGCGTTGGCGAGACCCTCGACGATCGCCGGGAAAGACGCGACCGAAGACTCCGCTGATCCACGCGCGAAGTGCTCCGCGACGATGGAGATGGCGGACAGGGCGCTCTCGCTCGCGCTCTTCATCGAGGCGATGCCGCGCAGGAACTGCTCGCTGTTCTTCGCCGCGGCGCAGGTCAGCGCATCCGAGATCCAGCGGTCACGGGCGTGCGCCGGGTTGCGGAAGGCCTCGGTTATGGCCGGGAGCGCATCGGGTGACGCCGGCAGATCCGCGATCGCGATGAGTGTCATCAATCGCACCTGGGCGTCGGGATCGCGAACGAGCTTCGCGCCGACGAGCGCTTTCACGGACTCGACGTTCCTCGGAAGAACCTGCACCGCATTGCGTCGCACACCAGCTGATTTGTGCCGCAGAGCTGCGTAGGCGACCGACGTCGCCTCGGGTGTCGAGCCGTCGAGCGCACCGAGGCCGTGAATCGTCCAGAGTGCGTGAATCGCGCCGACGTCGAGACCGATCGCGTCGATCTGGCTCCGCTTGACGAGCGCGTAGAGCGGGGCGAGCACGTCGCGCTTGCCGCGCTCTACGAGCAGACGCTGCGCGTGCCGACGCCAGAACAGGTTGTCGTGGCCGAGCGTTTCGACGAGCTTCTGCGGCGAGGCGCCCGCGAGCGAGAAGCGATCCGGCAGCCCCTTCTTATCGCCCCAGATTACGCGGTAGATGCGACCGCGCCTCTTGTCGCGCAAGTCCGTCTCGTAAGCAGCGCCCTTACCGGTCTTGAAGCCCCGAGGCGTCGGGTTGTGTTGGACGATGTAGTTGTACCAGTCGCTGACCCAGACGTTTCCGTCAGGGCCGACTTCCGCGATGATGGGCGCGGTCCACGCGTCGTCGCTGGCGAAGAGGTTGAAGGGATTCGTCGATCGGAAATCGCTGCCGTCGGCCTCGAGGACGAAGGTGCCGACGAGGTGACCCGTCGGGCCGCAGACGAAGGCCGCGCGGTTCCAGTACTCCTGCGGGTAGTTCCGCGCCGTGTAGATCGCGTGTCCCGAGCCCGCGGTGTAGCCGCCGTGCTGGTCGACCTGGCGGACCCGTTCAGTGACCGGCTTGAAGAGGTGCGTGTCGGCGATGGTGCCGAGCCGCAGGGATGCCCGCCAGCCGCGGACGGCTTCGTAGTAGCGGTTCGGGATCGGCATGTAGACGCTCGGATTGCGGTTCGCCGTCGATCCGAAGACGATACCCTCCTCGGTCATGCCGACGCCCCAGCAGTTGTTGTCGGTCGAGCGGATGAACTCGAGCTTCGAGCCGTCCGCATGAAAGCGGAAGAAGCCCTGTCGGAAACCGTGCTTCTCGCCGCCGACCGTCAGGCGCGAAAAGTTGTACCCCTGCATCGCCCAGATCTGGTTGTCCAGACCGTACTGCAGGTTGCTGGGTCCACCATGGGTGTCGCGCTGGTTCCAGCCCTCGAAGAGGACCTTGCGTTCGTCCGCGACGTCGTCGCCGTTCGTGTCCTCGAGAAACACCGTTCGGGTGCCGTCGAAGACGATCACGCCGCCACGGGAGAAAAAGATGCTCGTCGCGATGCTGAGCTTGTCCGCGAAGACCGTGAACTTGTCGGCGCGACCGTCGCCATCCGTGTCTTCACAGATGCGAATCGTGTCGCGTCCCTTTCCCGGCGGCTGCAGCTCGTTGGGGTAGTCGTGAGTCTCCGATACCCAGAGTCGTCCGCGCTCGTCCCAGCTCATCGCGATGGGCTTGCCGTGAAGCTCGGGCTCCGACGCGAAGAGCTCAACGTGAAATCCCAGTGGAACTCGAATGTGCTTGATCGACTCCGCCGCCGCGATCGGCGACTGCATCTTGCTGAGAAGCTCCCCTTGCACGCCCCAGCGACGAGCGCGCGGATAGTTCGGGATCTTCTTGCCGACGTCGGCGAACTCGAAGGGGGCGACGTCCTCGCGGGGGGGAGTGATCTCCGGAAGCGGGAAGGCCTTTCGCGACGGTGCACGACCGAAGGCCGGAACAACGCTCGGGTCGCCGCCGATCGCCCATCGGATGCCGCGCTCGATGAGATTCTGGAAGCCGGGTTGGCCCCACGTGCGTTTGTCGTGTCCCCACGCCGTGTAGAAGACGCGCCCCTTGCCTTGCGTGCGCACCCAGGTCCAGGGCTCCGGCCGCCCCTTCTCGTCGCGGTGCGACAGGACGATGCGGTCCTTCTCGTTGTGTTTTGCGTGGACGTAGGTCTCGTCCCAGCTCTCGAAGCCGTGGAATCCTTGCATGATCGGATGATCGGAGCGGACGATCGTCGTGCGAAAGGTCCCACCGCCGTGGCGGCGAAACTGCGCACCGACGAGGGCGATGTACTTCGGCGAGTTCAGGAAGCAGTAGGAGGCGCAGTGGATCGGGATGAGTCCCTTGCCGCCTTCGACGAACTCGAGCAGCGCCTTTTCCTGCTCGGGCGTGATCTTGCCGATGTTCGCGTAGATCGCCAGACCCGCGTACGGCGCCAGGCCGTCTTTGCTGAGCGTCGACATCTTCTCGGTGTACGTCAGCTCGATGCCGCGCCTGGCAAGCACCGGTTGCAGCTGCGCGAAGCGTTGCGCCGGGCGGTGATGGCCTCGATCACCGAGGAAGAGAATCTTGAGCGGCTTCGCGCCATCTTGTGCGACGGAGCTGTAATCCGGGAACAACGAGGCAACAAGCAGCACGCTCGGGGCAAGTCGTCGCATGAGAAATCCTGTCGCAGAAGGGCCATGAGATCCGGGATGGGATCGGTTTCTCGAGGTCGCTCGTCCGCTACGTGATATTCGGATCGCGAAGACGCGTCAACGAACATCCTCGTGAAACGCGCCGTTCTCGATCGCGCTGTACGTGGAGACAACCGGGCTCTCGTGCTCGCATCCGAAGCGCTCGCTCATCGGGCCGTTACGATCCGGGACAGGCGGGATTTGACTCAGGTGCGTGACTTCACCTACCATCGCGAGTGGCAAGAAAACCCGTTCTTCGTTGGATGCCCCACGTGGAGTCACCGAGACCCTCGAGTCGAGACGATCGGATCTTCCGCCGGTGTTTCCTCGGAGAGTGCGGAGTCGGCATCGGCTCCATGGCGCTCGCCGGGCTCCTGGCGGAGGATCGAGCCTTCGCGACGCCGATCTTCGGGGCCAGGGTCAACGGGGCTCCCGGGGGGACTCGAGCGAGGACCGTCCGGTCCATCCCGGCGCGGCGAGGCCGTCGCACTTCGCGCCGCGTGGACAACCGTCGCTCGTCTCCTCTTCAACCTCGGCGAGACGATCACGAGGGCGTCGAGGTCGTCGCTCGGTGCATTCACCATCCACCATGCTATCTGACGGTTTCATGAACACGGATCGAGTCCATTCCCCGTAGTCCCCGTAGTCCCCGTAGTCCCCGTTTCACGGTAATGAGGAAATCATGCAGTCGATTCAGCAGCTCCCCGGCAACGACCGGGTCACGAAGGCGTTCGTGACCAGCGCTTTGCTGATGGTCAGCGCGAGTCTGGCGGCGCAGGCCATCGTGTTTTCCACCGGTTTCGAGGATGACGAAGGGTACACCGGGGCCGCGACCGCAGGGCCCGCGAGCCTTCTGGTTCCGCAAGAGGACTGGGAGACGCAGTTCGGTGACGACAACTTCCACGTGTACACGTACGCCGACAACCTGGTCCCCTGGGCGCCCCTCGGTGCCAGTCCTGCACCGCACACGGCGCCGGTGAATCCGAACGGCGGCAGCCAGTTCGTCGGGCTGGGTAACGGCGGCCGCGACATGCACGCCGCCGACTTCACGGGAGTCGTGGAGATGAGCGTGGACTACTTCGCCGGGCCCGAGTTCGACAACAGCGGCGGAAACTACAACGGCGCCCTGACGGCCCGACCGGACAACGTCGCCGGCTTCTACTCCGCCAGGGGCTCGACCGCGACGTTGGGCGTCGACCCGAGCACCGATCCCTGGGCTCCGTGGTTCCGGGTCTGGGACGAGAACGACGTCGAGATCGTCACGAGCGACTTGATCGCCTATCGGTTCGACGGCGAGGAGGGCTTCGACAACCTGTCGAGGGATCAGTGGTACCGGATCGGCCTCGTGATCGACACGAGTAGCGGCATCGTCATCCAGCTGAAGTCGCAGGAGCTGATCCCGGGTGGCGAGATCTGGACCCTGGATGATCCCGAGGGTCCCCTCGGAGAGACGCTCTATATCGACGGTGGCGCGGCGAACACGAGTCCACTGGAGCGCGTCGGCATCTACAACGTCGGCAACGGCACCGTCTCGTGCTTCGACAACGTGTACGTCGGTCCCCCCTACGAGTGGCAGCCGGTTTCCGACGAGACGACCGGGAGCTTTCGTCGTGGTGACGCGGACGACAACGGAATCGTCGAGCTGACCGACGGAATCAGCGTGCTGAACTTCCTCTTTCTCGGCGGCCCGATCCCGAATTGCCTGGACTCCGCCGACGCGGACGACAACGGCCGAGTCGAGCTCTCCGACGCCGTCGGGGTCTTCGGCTACCTGTTCCTCGGCATCGATCCGCCGGCGGCGCCCGGCCCGACCGAGTGCGGAGTCGACACGACGGACGATGAGCTCGACTGTTCGGAACACGGAAGCTGTCCCTGAGCTCGGGTTTCGCCGGGCTATCCGGCAGAAGATTCGGGGCTTCTCGAACGGAGTTCCGTCAATCTGCGGGCGATCGGAGCCGACCGCGGACGGCACGCGGCCATCTCGAGAAACGGCCGACGAACACGGAGATGTTTCTGCTACCAGGGCTGTTTCTCCATCTTCACCGCCGCCGGCGGAAGGCTCTCCGGAGCGAAGGCGATGTGGACGTTGAGGGGTCGTACGGCCGACGAAGCCCATCCGGCCTTGCGGTGGTAGTACTTCAGGAGCCCGCCGAGCCGCTCTTGACAGCGAGCCGGGCCGGCCTGGTCTCGATCCTCTGACTCTGGAAACAGGATGACGTTTTCCCCTCCCCGATGGGGTCGTTCCTCTCGGTAGTGGCGCTGGTGCTTCGAGAGGGCCCAGGGGAGAGAGTCCTCGCCGAGGAAGATCATCTTCGACAGATACTCCTCCTTCACCGATCTCACCCGACGCTCGGCGAAGGCATTCAGGTCGGGGTTACGAGCCGGCAGCTTGACCGACTTCACCCTCACCGACTCGACGGTATTGACGAACGCCGGGCAAGACTTTCCGTCCCGGTCATGGAGAAGGTAGGGAGAGGACGCAAGAAGACCGTCGTCCGCCATGGTGACGTTGCGAGCGATCCGGGTCATCCACGCTTCGTTCGGATGTGGCGTCAACCCGGCGATGTGGACCCTTCTCGCTGCCGGTCAGGCGTCGGACTTCGTCGAGGTCGTCCCGGTCGGTGCGTGATACGGCGACGAGTTGCGGAGACGAGTTGCGGCGACGGAGAACGCGGAGCGCAGGACGAGGCCGCGTCGCCCTGCGCTCCGGATTCATCTCGTCAAGGGCACGACGTCTCCTCGCACGCCAGATTCGCATCCGTTTCGAGATCAGACGTCCCGCAGTCGGGGAACGGATCGACCGGCGTGGGGCCGCCGACGAAGAGATGGTTGAGGAGGTAGGTCGGATCCGCGATGTCGACGTTGGCGTCGCCGTTGGTGTTGGCCGCGGCCAGGCACGCAGGCGGGGGGCCACCGAGGAAGAGGTAGTTCAGAATAAACACCGCGTCGCTGAGGTCGCCCCGGCCGTCGTCGTTTCCGTCGCCACGGCGGAACCGCGGATCGCCGGGGACCGAGATCGGGTCGGCGGTGCACGAATCGTTCTCCGACGGAGGAGCGCAGTCGGAGTCGTCGGCTACCACGACCGAGATCGTCCAGTCGCCGGCCGGCAGCTCGAAGTCGGCGACGTTGGCGGCCTGCGGGCCGATGTTCTGGACCTCGTCCTGGCCGTCGTCGGCGGTGAACAGGTAGCTGATCGACCCTCCGGAGCCGTCGCTCGCCGTGGCGGTCGCACGGACGTTCGAAGCCTCCTCGTCGATGGCCTCGACCGTCAGACCGGCGCAAACCGTGTCGCAGGGCGGCCCACTGTCACCGGTCGGGACGGCCTCCTCGAACGTCGTGGCGATGCGGATCTCGTCGACGAAAAACTTGAGGCCCGCGATGTTCAGGACGTCAAACTGGCTCTGGTCCAGGTCCGGCTTGCTGGCGGCATCCCAGTTGGCGCTGGAGAGATTGGGTGTGGCGTCAATCAGCTCCTCGAAGGCGTCCTCACTCAACTCGTCCGTTTGCAGGAAACGGGCGACCGAGATAATGTCCTCCCCGTCGGTGTCGGCGTCCCACTCGATCTTGCCGACCACGATATTGACCGCGCCGAAAAAGCCATCCTCATCCAGCTCTTGCCAGTCCATCCTGCCGTCTTCCGGCACTGTGAATGCGTCGTCCCTCCATCCCGGAATCGCGCCGAGGAGATTGTGCGGGGTTCCACCGGCAAAGTACATCGGGTAGATATGGGGCCTGTTGTTGCGCGGCGGGCCACCCCCGCTACCGATTCCGTTGCCATTGTTGGTCAACGAGGCGGCGCGGGATCCATCTGGAGTCGGGTCCGTTCCGATGGTCAGGTTCGGTGTTTCCTCGTTGCGGTCCCAGCCCCGTACCGCCACGTAGCTGAACCAGGTGGTGGTGCCGGATTCGAACGTCGCGGTCACGCTGGGGTCCAGCCCGATGCTGGCATCCAGATTGCGGCCGGGCTCACCGGTATTGGGACCATCGGGGTCGTCCCAATCGTCTGCGCCCCAGAGCCCGACATAGCTGCCCGATGTCGCCAGGTTGTTGACCGTGCCGTCCCAGAGATGCATGCCTGACGGTTCGACGGAAGGGTTCGCATTCGAAAGGCCCACGCCCGAAGTCTCGCCTTCTTCGTGGACGAACCAATCCTGGGTCTTCGTCAAGCCATCAGTAATCGTGTCGAAGCTGTGCCAGGTTCCTGTCGTGCCCGGTGCGCCACCATTACCCGTGAGGATATCATCCGCCTCGTAGTCGAATGGTTCGTAAACGAGCAACTCGGCGGAGGCCGCGCCCGGCAGGACCACGGCAAGAGCGAAAAGAAACGATAGAGCGAGATGACGGTTCACTGGTTGTTCTCCAAGTGCGTTACGACGGAAAAGAACACGAAAAGATCGCGTTCGCGATAGCCAACCAACGCCGTGGTCTCCATTCAAGGCCCGGCCACAGCAGGCTGGCGTGCTCTGGCGACCGTCATCGGCTCCGAGCCGCCCTGGAATAGCCGGTCCAGAAGGTAGACAGCGTCGGAGATGTCACGAGCGCCGTTTTCGTTGACGTCACCGTGCAGAGTGGCGACCTGTGCACCTCCATTCTGCGCCGGCGCCCGGAGCTCGTGCCGGATAGCGAGCAACAACGCGGCGTTCAGAGACCGCGCGAAGACGATGAGCTTCTCCATGCAGGACGCCTCTGCGAAACCGGCGAGCTGAATCTATCCGTTCCTCGCTCCCGCCGACGAAGCGTGCGGGACATGACAACCCTGAAGGCTTCCCCATCGTCGCTGGAAGACGCTGGAAAAGACACCCAATTGTTTGTCGCCTGCTCAGCTTCCGGCCCCAGCTCTCGCCGCTGCTCCGCCCACCTCATCGCCATCGCCTTCGCGAGCGGCGCCACGGCGCCGTCGACTGCCGCCTCCAGGTCTGCATCATCGAAGACGATGAACGGTGTGTTGCCACCAAGTTCAAGCGAGACCTTCTTGACGGTGCGTGCGCACTGCCCTATCAGCATCTCTTCGACCCGGGTGGACCCGGTGAAGCTGAGCTTGCGTACCGTCGGGTTGCTCGTCAGCTCTTCACCCATCGGTCCCGGGGGACCCGTAGCGATGTGCCGTCGAGCCTCATCTTGACTCTTGTGTCCACCTGTCTATCTGCTTTGACGTGCGTTGTCGAAATCGAGGGGCTCGGATCGTCGTGAGCTGGTCAAGCTGCTTCCTCGCTTTCGGCGAAACGAGCCGCCTGTGTCGGTGCCCGCATCCAGCGCGTTGACTCTCTCGCCAGGTCGCTGTCGTTTCTGACTCCATCGGCTTGATAGCCGGGTGGATCGGCTCTTGACTGCAGGTGACCTTCGGGCAAGCATCTCGAGGCCATCGTGCCTCTGTAGAATCGGTCTCGCGTCACGGAACAGGAACATCATGACTCGTGTTCGCAAGGCCGGGGCGCATGGGCTTGTCGCGTTCATCGTCTCGGTCGCCGTCAGCTTCATTTCCGGCTGCGCACCGGGTGAGCGCCTGAGCGAGTCGCCGTTGCGAGCGGGGCTCCCGACGAGCTCCTTTCAGATCCTCGGGGGATACAGAGATCGATACGACGTGGGCACGGACGTCGTGATCGTCTATTTCGAAGATCACACGACTCGAATTGAAGCTCAGATCGAGTCCTGGCGTGCGAAAGGGTACGAGCCCTGGGTGATGTTCAACAGCAGCCAGGATTACACCGGCGCCTACGTGACCGGAAAGTACGACGGCGGTCAACACCGCGATGAAATCCAGCGCGCGGCCGATGGAAGCGCCTTCAGTGTCTTTGATCAGGGAGCCTACCTGGTCCCAAACCCGAACTGGACGCGGTATCAAGAGGACTTCGTCAAGCGGGCCATCGATGCCGGAGCCGGAGCGATCGTCGCCGAGGAGCCCGAGTTCTTCGCGACCGCTGGCTACAGTCCCGTGTTCAAGCATGCGTGGAAGGACGAGTACGGAACCGCGTGGGTGGATCCGAATACGAACGATGTTTCTCGACGGATGGCGCGACGTCTGATGGCGTTGCTTTATCAACGGCATCTCGGAGGACTCTTCCAGTACTCCAGGTCTTGTGATCCGACAGTCAAGCGGTTGGTCGCAGCTCACAGCCCCTTCGACTATGCGATCAATCCGATGGTCTTTCCGCACGCGGGCGTGGCAGCTCTGCCGGAGGTCGACGGCTATGTCGCCCAGGTCTGGTCGGACACGGCCCGGAGTGAGCTGACCGATCCTACCCTCGGTGGCGAGGACGTCGAAGCGGCCTTCCACAAGGCGTATCTCGAGTACAACTACTTCTGGAATCTCGTGCGTGGCACGCGGAAGGAACTCATCTACCTGCAAGATCCCAAGAGCGATTCAGCGGGTTTCCCCTGGCCGACCTACCGACGTTGGTACGAGCAGACCGTCGTCGCTTCGGCGCTCTTCGATGTCGCCAGTTACGAAGTCATGCCGTGGCCCGACAGGTTCTTTGGCGAGAAGGCTCCGCCGGATCAACAAACGAGTTGCCTCTCCGTCGTACGAGCGATGCAGGAATTGAGGAAGCACCGGAGCGACCATGCGACGCCCTACGCCATGCTCGTCGCCGATTCGATGCTGTGGGAGCCCGAGGAGCTCGAAGAAGTCATCACGGGGCACATGGGGATCGGCGTCACCTTGCTCCGCCACGGCGTTCCCGTCGATGTGGTTCCTATGGAACGGGTGCACGAACCGGGCTTCCTGGATTCCTACCGGGTCATCTTCACCTGGTCGCCGCAAACCGAGTCACAGCGGGCCGCGCTCGCTGGCTGGGTCCGAAAGGGTGGGAATCTCGCGTGCCTCGCCGACACCCATCCTCCCGACGCGCTCTTCAAAGAACTCGGCGTCGAGATCGAAGGAGCGGGAATCGAAACCGGCCTCGACACTCTCGTTGGCGATTCTCACCCCCTGGCCAGGAAGCTCGGTCAACGACGGACCGTTCCGGAATGCGAGTCGCTCCTCGCGTACGAGGTCCCGTCGGCCACGCCGATTTTCACCACGGCCAAGGGCGGCCCGGCTGTTGCGTTCGAGAAGAGCGTGGACCGAGGCTTGCTGTTGTTCCTGGGTATCCCGCCCGAGAGCCTGGCCCGATCGCGCTTCGGGGCCGACGTGATCCGGAGCACGACGAGCTATCTCAGCGAACGGGCCGGTGTCTCGTATCAGGAGTCCGACCGGATCTCGATCCGCCGGGGTCCCTATGAAGCGGCCTGTGCGACTCGCGACGAGGTCGTGCTCGAGGGGCCGGCCATCGATCTTCTCGATCCCGAGCTTCCCCTGATCGCAAGAAAGCCGCTGGTCGCTGGCGTGGTCGATGAACCGGGACAACCACGCGATCCTGCGCGGCAAGTGGGTGCGCGAGCGTCTGCTCGGCAACGTCGTGCCGGACATCCCGATCACCGTCGACGCTCAATTGCCCGAAGCGCCGGAGAAGACGTTGCGCGAGCGTATGGGCGTGACGCGCGAGAAGTACTGCTGGCAGTGCCACAAGCTCATGAATCCGGTCGGCCTGCCGTTCGAGACCTTCGACCACTTCGGCCGCTGGCGCGCCAACGAGATCGGCAAGCCGGTCGATGCCACCGGTCGCATCGACCTCACCGGTGAGAAGGGCGACGATGCCGAAGCGAGCGACGCCATCGACTTCGTTCACAAGCTGGCAGGCAGTGAGCGCGTGGAGCAGGTCTTCGTGCGGCACGCGTTCCGCTATTATACCGGTCGTAACGAGAACGTCGGAGACGGCCCATCTCTCCGCGCGGCGCATGCCGCCTATCGCGACAGCGGAGGCAGCTTCAAGGCACTCGTCACGGCAATCCTGTCCAGTGACTCGTTCCTGTACCGTACTCCCGCGAATCGAGGGACCGCGGTCGGCGCGAAAACGCTTCCGGAGAGACCTTGAGGGTCGCTGAAGAGAACGGAGAGAATGATCGATGCTCCACGCGAGTGCGCGGAGCGGAGTCAACACGGAGATGCACGATATGAGGCTTCCTTCCACACGTCGGGACTTTCTGCGAAGCACGGGGCTGGGAGTCGGCGCCCTGACACTGGGCCCCGTCCTGCGGAAGCTGCAGGCGCGTGCCGACGGCGCTGCAACCACAGCACCGCGCTTCGTCTTCGTGGTGGAAAGCAACGGCGTGCCGCCGATGCAGATGGCCCCGTCCGGCATCAAGCGCAAGTCACGCCGGCAGGAGCCGCTCAATGGTCCGGCGGATTTTCTCGACGTGTCCCTCGCGGACCGGGAGCTGCCGAAGTCGATCGAGGCGATCGCGCCGTGGAAGGACAAGGTCACGATCGTGCAGGGCCTCTCCGGCAAGGTCGCCGGCGGCGGTCACTCCAACAACTTCATGGCGCTGGGGGCGTTTGGCGGTGGTCGCGGTCAGAGCGGTGAGTCCAAGGCCATCCTCGGACCGACCATCGACGGCGCGCTGGCTGCGCACATCGGCGGTATCTTCCCACACGTCGGCCTCGGTATATCCAAGCGGCTGGAGAACAGCGTGGTCTACAGCATCTCGGCCGCCGGCAAGAACAAGCCGCTGCCGATCATGGTCAAGCCGGACCAGGCCATGGGCACGCTGTTCGGAAGCGTCGCCAGGGGCGACGCGAAGAACGAGTTCATCGCCAAGCGCAACCTGCTCGACTTCCTGCGCGAGGACATCAAACGGGCCGAAAAGCGGCTGGCGGCCCCCGAGCGCGACCAGCTCTCTGCATACCTCTCGACTTTCGACACATTGAGCGACCGTCAGAGCCGTCTCAACGAGATCAAGGATACTCTACGGAAGCACGCGCCGGTCACGAGCGACAAGTACACGTCGATCGTCGAGACCGACCGGCTCGACGCCCAGTTCGACCTCGCCGCCGCCGCGCTGGTCAGTGGCCTCACGAACGTGGTCACGCTTTCCTCCGCAGCCGGCGTCCGTGACTTCGACATCTGCTTCACCGGCCTCGGCCTCAAGAAAGGCAAGCACCACACGGGCCACGGCGGCAGCCAGAACGGCATGACGTGGGCAGAGACCTACGAGATGATCCGCCGGTTCCACTTCGGCCTCATCGCGCGGCTGGCGAAGAAGCTCGAGTCGGTTCCCGAGGGCGACGGCACCATGCTGGACAACACGGTGATCGTCTACCTGAGCGACGGCGCCGAAGGTCACCACAGTCGATGTTGGGAGTGGCCGTTCGTCCTGCTCGGCAACGCCGGCGGCAAGCTGAGGACCGGCCGCTACATCGACTATCCTGGCTACGCACAGCTCGGCCATCGCACCACTGCGAACCTGTACACGACGTTCCTGAACCTGGCCGGCTCGCCCGCCGAGCGCTTCGGCATGGCGGATCCGAACCTGAAGGACCTTGATCAGACCGGCCCGCTGTCCGAGCTGCTGGTCTGACTGGGCCGAGAGCGATCGCCGACTGGCGAGGATCTCGACGCCGGAATTCGACGAGCGACTGAATTGGAGAGTCGCACCGTTCTGGGGGGAGGTCCATCTCGATCTCTTCTCGTGTCCGGGCCTGCCGCTGCTCGCCGCTGTGGAGCTGATCTCCCGAACCGACGAGGCACCGAACAAGTGATCGTTGCCGGCCGGAAAAGCACGCGGTCGATCCGTCCTGAATCTGCGCGGTCACGCGGGTCAGGTTTCGTCGGTCGCGTTCAGCCCGGACGGCGAGCGCACCGCATGTTCCGTAGCACGCTCGGCGAGGAGTACTCGGAGCTTGCGCCTCGGGTTCAGGACGACGGAGTTCCGCGCAGGAGAGTCCCGGATGTCGTGACGCAGAGCACGGCGAGCTGGACTTGCCAACGTCCATGAGCGGCGATCACTTGCCGGATGAGACGGCGGCGGGAGTCGCTTTCGTCCTTCTCGGCGCCGCGCCCTTCGCGATGAGATCGGCGACCGGAACCAGATCGACCCGATCCCCGCGGACGGCGAGCATCGTCTTGCCGTTGGGAGAGAATCGCAGCTCCGTCGTCCGTCTCTTCTCGAAGCGCACGTGTCCGACTTCGCGTCGTGAATCGACATCCCATAACCGGATCACCCCGTCGCTCGACGCGGTGGCGATGTTTTTGCCGCTCGGGGTGAACGCCGCCGCGGTGACGTGGCCGGTGGGCGTCCTCAACGCACCGAGCGCCTTTCCCGTCGCCGCGTCGTACAGGTCGAGCCTGAAGGTCAAGAAGATGGGCTGCGCCGCGAGGACACGCGAGTCCTGCGTGAACGCCACCGGATGGCCGAGTCCTCGCCCGCCGCCGGAGAACCCGAACAGTATCTTGCCGCTATCTGCCTTCACGAGGCAGTAATCGTCGTTTCAGCCGTCCGCCACGGCGAAGAGGACGTACTTGCCACCCGGCGAAGGACGCGCAGCCCTCAGCGGGCGCGTCTCGAGACACCGCCTCGTCGAATTCAAGCTGCCGGTCGCGGCGTCGTACGTTCGAAGGAAAGCGTCCGTTGCTACCGTGAGAAGCGTCGAACCGT
Source organism: uncultured Planctomycetia bacterium (assembly GCA_964390645.1). GTDB lineage: Bacteria > Planctomycetota > UBA8108 > UBA8108 > UBA8108 > CAYMLL01. Next base: position 23,861 of record CAYMLL010000050.1, read on the forward strand.
CCGGCGCGAACGCGAGGGCCTTGACCAGATTCTTGCCGGACTTCGGTTCCTTCGCGGAAACGTTGATGTCGATGTCGATGTCGATGCCGACGGGATTGCGCACGCGCGACGCCTTGCGCTTCGGCGGCGGCAAGGTGTCGATGACGAAGCGCGGTTTCAGCTCCTCGGCGTCGAAAACGCGCACCCGACCGTCTTCGTCTGCGGTAGCGATCGAGCGGCCATCGGGGGACACGGCGAGCGCGATCCCTGCGCCGCCGCAAGTCGGGCGCTCGAAGATCGTCTTGCCGTTGTTCAGCTGGCTGACGCGCAGGGTGCCGCGTGTCGTCAGCGTGATCACCCGGCGTCCGTCCGGTGCGAACTCCGCCGCGGTCACCGGCTCCGGTCGGGGGGAGGCCGCGTGTGCGGCGCTCGTCGCGCGGGTGTCCGGCTGTTCGAGGGCGAGCAGCGACACGACCAGTGTGATGGCGAGCATGATCTCGACTCCCGTTTCGTGGTTTCCGGTCCAGCGCCAACTTCAGTCTCAGCGCATACGTGGATCGAGAGTCGAGGATTCGTGCTGCTTTCTTCGAGAGCCGTGAGGGCGATACAGCCGTGTTACACTGCTGGCCCGTCGAGACGGAGGTGCTTCGGCTGATGGGCGGGATCAGCGTTGCCCACGTTAACGTCGTCGTTCGTGTTCGCGGCCGCTTCATTTCCTGGGCTGCTGCGGTCCGGACTGACGACCGGAAGAAGAGCCGCCGACTCCATCTGTCGAGCGCTGATTTTCTTCATGGGCCATCTCCTTCCGCGAATGCCCGGGAGTGAGTGCCAGCAATCGAGCGCGCAACGACTGCTCGACAGCTTCGAGACCCGACCACGACCCTGCTGTCCCGAGGGGAGCGCCGTGACGACTTCGACAATCTCTTCGAGTAGGATCGGGGGGGCGTTCTCGCCGAGCGGAACGTCGACGTCGACACTCGGAAACAGTCTCCATGCCTCGCCTTCTTCCCACGTGTGCCTGCTGTCTCCTCGGTCTGATCCTCGCGATCGGCTCGTCGGGAGAGAGTCACGCTCTCCGGAAGCGTCCCACGTGGAATGTAACAACCTCGAAGCTGCCTGACGCGGCGGCGGGTGGCTGGTTCATCAACCTCGGGATCACGGGCGTGCGCGCCAGGATTCTTCCCGGAGCGTCCAGGATCCTGGAGGTGGCGTACGTCTTCGAGAAGACGCCGGCTTTCGGCAAGCTGGAGATCGGTGACAAGATCACCGGCGCCAACGGCAAGGCGTTCGTGAAGGCCCACAGGTTCGGCAGCGCTCTCGACGTCTTCGGGTACGAAGGTCCGATGATGGATTTCGGTAACGCCCTCGAGGAGAGCCAGGGAAGGCTCGGGGGACGTCTTGCGCTGGACGTGCTTCGAGGCGGAACGAAGAAGAGGATCGTTCTGGATCTGCGAACGGAGTACGGCGCTTTCTCTGCCAGCTATCCCTACGATTGCAAGAAGACCGATCGGATCCTCGAGGATCTGTACGCGTACCTTCTCGTGGAGCAACGTCCCGACGGGCTGTGGCATAGTCGTCCCCATATCAACGTTTTCGCAGCTCTCGCTCTCCTGGCCGGCGGCAACGACGCGCACCTTCCGGCCGCGAGACGTGCGGCGAAGGCTCTGGCTCGAGCGACGACGGACAGAATCGACCACGACGGTCTCGATTGCTGGAAGTACGGGCTCTACGGCATCTACCTTGCGGAGTACTATCTGATCACCCGTGAGCGGTGGGTGCTGCCGGAGCTCGAGCAGATCAATCAGTGGCTGCACAAGGCGCAGCTGAGCTCCGGGGGGTGGGGGCACCAGCCGGCCTATCAGCTCGTCAACAACGGCTACGGCGGCATCAACGTGATCACGATGCAGGGCAAGATGGCGTGGGCGCTGATGATGCGATGCGGATTGAACGTCGACGAGGCGAAGCTACGGGCGACGCACGAGTTCGTCGGTCGCGGCACCAACCGGATCGGGTATGTCTGGTACAAGGACGGCGGTCGGGACAATCCCTGGTACGCCGACATGGGACGGACCGGCGCCTCCGCCATCGCGCACTACCTCACTCCCTCGGGAGGCGAGTTGTACCGACGGGTGGCCCTGTCGAACGCGCGCTGTATCGGGCACTTTCCGGAGACCTTTCCCGACACCCGTGGATCTCCGCTCCTCGGGATCGCATGGACGGCGCTTGGTGCCTTGCCGGATCCCGCGATGTTCCGGAAGCTGCTGGATCACAATCGCTGGCACTTCGCCCTGGCTCAATGTCCCGAGGGGACGTTCTACTACCAGCCGAACCGGGACAACAGTCCGCAAGACTACGTGGCGGATCCTCGCCAGTGCGCGTCGGCGGTCACGGCGTTGATCCTCTCGGTGAAGCACAAGCGACTCCAGCTGACGGGAGCCGAGCGATTGAGGATGCCGCCGGCCGTGATCGAGCCCGTGGTCGCGAAACGCGTCAGCGTTCCGGTTGAAGAGCCGGCACGAAAGCCGGCACGAAAGCCGATGTCGCTCCCCGGTCTGAAGATCGACGTTCGGAACCGGTGTGTGGACATCGACGCGACGGTTTGTCTCGATCAGGGGTCGCTGGAGCTGGTTGCTTGCACGAAGGGTAGCAAGGAGCACGAGTCCATCGTCGCTGTCGACGCCCGCCCGATGCACATCCACACTGCGCTGTTGTTGCTCGGCGCGAACAACGGGAATCCCGCGATGCGGAAGGAGCTGGACGAAGAGGATGGGCGTTGGGTTGACCTTCCGCCGAGCGGCGATCCGATTGACGCCTATCTTGTCTTCAAGAACTCGGAGGGCAACGTGCTCGAACGTCCGGTCAGTGACTTTGTTGCGCCAGAGCATCGTCGCGCCGACGAGATTGGAGTCGTCGAGAATTCCGGCGAAGAAGGCAAAGCAGAACAGGACAACGAGCTTTCCCACGAGTTTCTCTTTGCCGGATCGCAGCTTCTCGGCGACGGAAAGGGGCCTCGACGATACCTGGCCGACATGAGCGGTCACGTCATCTCCATCGCCACGTTTGGCGACGAGCTGCTCTGCCTTCCAGGTGTTCGAAACCACGCTATCGGAGCGCTACTGTGGCGGGTGGATTCCACGCATCTGCCCGAAGTCGGGGCGAAGGTCACGCTGCGTCTTCGTCCAAAGAGAGCGAGAGAGAAGTAGGAAGGCACTCCCTTCCGTCTGGTCCTGTGCTCGACACGGGCCAGAGTACCCATCCTACGAGACAAGAAACCAACGCACGGAGTGACTCTTGAGACACAAACGGACTCTCCACCTCGTGCTGGCCGGCTCACTGTCGATAGCATCGTGCAACTGGACGCTCGCCCAGTCCGGTGACCGGCGAACGTTTACCGTTGCCGATCATCGGGCATTCGTTCTCGAACCACCCAAATCCGCGCGGGTCGAAGGGACCATGCCGTGGGTGTGGTATGCCCCGACGCTCGGCAAGCGCCATCCCAATCGTGACGAACAGTGGATGATCGATCGACTCCACGCGGCGGGCATCGCCATCGCGGGCGTGGATGTTGGAGAAAGCTACGGCAACCCGGGAGGACGCGCGGTCTATCAGAAGCTGTACGAGGAGCTGACAGAGAATCGCGGCTACAGCGCAAAGCCCGTTCTGCTCGCCCGCAGCCGTGGCGGATTGATGCTCTACAGCTGGGCTGTTGAACATCCGCAGTCTCTGGGTGGCATCGCTGGTATCTATCCGGTCTGCAACATCGCAAGCTATCCGGGGATTGCGAGGGCCGCCCCGGCTTATCGCGTGACACCCGAGGAACTCCAGGAGAAACTCGCCGAGCACAACCCGGTCGATCGGTTGAAGGGCCTGGCCGCCTACCGGGTTCCGATCTTTCATATCCAGGGCGATTCCGATCGCGTCGTGCCGCACGAGGAGAACTCCGGTTTGCTCGCCGAGCGGTACAAAGCGTTCGGCGGCCCCGTCGAGATCGAGGTGATCGAGGGGCAGGGTCACAATATGTGGCGTGGCTGGTTCGAGTCTCTGCGGCTGACCGACTTCATGATTGCGAAAGCGCTGGGTTGGCCGGACTTCGAACTCGGTTCGCCGTTCGGCGACAATGCGATTCTCCAGCAGCAAATGCCCGTACCCGTCTGGGGCTGGAGCAAACCGGGGGCGAAGGTCACGATCGAGTTCGCAGGGCAAACAAAGACTGGCTCCGCGAACGCAAGGGGCAAGTGGTCGGTCACGCTCGGCCCTCTGAGAGCGTCCAGCGAAGAACGCGAGCTGAAAGTGACCAGCCACAACGAAGCTATCACGCTGAGTGGGGTGCTGGTCGGCGAGGTCTGGTTTTCTTCCGGTCAGTCGAACATGGACTGGGTCGCTGGCAAGTCGATGTGCCGTGATCTGGCGAATACGCTCGCACGGTCGAAGGAAGAAGTCCCGGTTCGCGAGTTCAACGTCGACATCGGTTCATCCCTGTACCCGCAAGGGCGCACGACGTCGAAAGACGGCTGGAAGCGATCAAGACAGGCCGGCGGTTTTTCCGCGTTATCGCTCGCGTTCGCGTGGAAGCTCTATGAGGAATTGAACGTACCGATCGGCATCGTCCGCAGCACGCACGGAGCGACTCCGATCGAAACGTGGACCGCTTACGAAGGGTTCGAGGACCATCCCAAACTGCAGAACATCGCCCTGCTTGTTCGCCAGAGCGATTCGGCCACGGCCGACGGGCAAGAGGCCTTCGCTGCCTACTTCGACAGTCTCGAGGAATGGCAGCTCGAAAGCGAGAAGCTCATCAATCGCGGCGGTTCGGCTTTGCCGCGTCCCAAGCTGCCGGGGATCGCCGACGACTGGAAAGGCCCGACGCGGATGTTCAACCGGAAGATCGCTCCGCTGATTCCGTACGCGATCCGCGGCACGATCTGGTGTCAGGGAACGAGCAATTCGAACGACGGAAGAATCTATGCGGCCAAGCTGGAAGCGTTGATCCACGGGTGGCGGAAGCACTGGGGACGGCCCGACCTTCCCTTTTACTTCACACAGCAGCAGCACTATGGCGAACCGGATCCCGAGCACGTTGGCTTCGCCGACCTTCGCGAGGCTCAGACGCTCTTCTTCCTGCGAGCGAAGCACGTCGGCATGGTTCCGCAACACGACCTGAACAGTGCCCGTCCCACGGGCATTCACTACTTCAACAAGCTTGACCCCGGCAAGCGGCTCGCCCGCTGGGCGCTGGCCCATGAATACGGGAGGGAGATTCCCTACACGGGGCCGATCTACAAGTCACACACGATCGAGGGAAGCACGGTGCGCGTGCACTTCCACCAGCGCGGCCCCGGCGGCGGGTTGATGGTGGGCAGCAAGGGGATGCAGGCTGACTTCAAGAAGGATCCGACGGCCTACGTCGAACCGGCTCGCGAGACTCCGGGCAAGAAGCTGACCCACTTCCGGCTCGCGGGCAAGGACAAGGTCTGGCATCCGGCCGAAGCCAGCATCGATGGCGACGAAGTCGTGGTGAGGAGCAAGGCCGTGCCGGAGCCGTGCGGTGTGCGGTACGCCTACTGCGGCACCCCGATGGGTGCCAACCTCTACAACCGTGCCGGTTTACCGGCGATCCCGTTCGCGTACTTCGACGGCCGGCAGCTGTTCAACGAGGACGATCCGGAGATCGTCGCCGCGGCCAAAGCCGAGGCAGCACGAAAATACGGCAAGAGAACGTACCTGCTGCCTTCGACGCTGTTTCGCGATCGCTGCGTGCTGCAGCGAGATCTGGCGGTGCCCGTGTGGGGGCACGGCGTTCCCGGTACGGAGATCATCGTCTCGTTCGGCGATCAAACAAAGCAGGCCACGGTCGATGAGTTCGAGCGCTGGCGAGTCTCGCTCGATCCCATGCCCGCCTCGAGCGAAGGCCGCGACCTGATCATTCGCAGCAGCATCGATGAAGTCCGCGCAATTCGCGATGTTCTTGTCGGCGACGTCTGGATCATGACCGGCTCACGTCAGCTGGACGGCCAGTTAATCCGTCCCGAGAAGGACAAACCCGTCGAGCTGGAGCCGCTGTCGCTTGTTCGCGAATTCCGCATCAAGACCAAGGCCCGTCGTTTCCGCACGCCGCGGAAGCTGCGAATGGAGATCGGCGGCGGGAAGTACGTGGCTTCGTGGCAGCCGGCTGATTTCGACGACGTTGGCGATCCACCGTCCGTCGTGGCTTACCACTTTGCATCGCAGGTGCAGCAACCTGGCGTGCCGGTCGGCGTCGTCACGCTCGGGGCAGAGAACCCGCCGATCACGTGGGTTTCCCACGAGGCGTTGCAGTCGGCTGCCGGATTCGAGAAAGAACGCGACGACGTGAATCTCCGCTATCCGAACACCGATGTCTGCAAACGAGCTGTCGTCGAGTACATCGCGATAGTGAAGCAGTACAACCAGAAGGTGGCGTCGCTGCTGACTGCCGGGGAAGAGATTCCCGTGCAACTTGCCGACGCAGTGCCGGCCTTTCCAGAACCGTACTACAACCAGTGGGTCAGCCGCACGGAGACACCCACACACACCTACAACTTCTGTATCAGCCCGTTGACACCGTTCGCTGTTCGCGGTGTGACGTGGATTCCGGGCAAGGACAACATCAGCGACGATGTCTCGAGATACGGGCCGTCGCTCGAGGCTTACGCGTCAAGCCTCGCCGGAACGTTCGGGCGAGAACAGGTCGCGTTCTTGTACGCCCAACCTGCCGCTTCCCTGGTGGACGGCATCACCGCGCCGAGAGTCGTTAACACGTCAAGCATCGAATTCGGCCAATGGCCGGAGAGTCTGGAAGCCATCGCCGTGCAGCTCGGGAAGCTGGCCGCGAAGCGGCGTGAGTGAATTTCGTTGTAGAACAGATTGCCGAGATTCTCGTAGCTCAGGCCTGGAAACCGCCGCCGAAATCCCTGGCGACTTTCTCTGCATGAAACAGACCATGAAACAACTACTCGCGATCCTCACCTGCATCGCCTGCGGGCAGGGCGCCGCCAGCGCTCGATCGTTCTACAAGGACCCGCAGGGCCTGTTCTCCACGCGACCGAGCGAGACCAAGTCGCTCACCAACATCAAGCGCTTCGGCCCGGTCGGCATGGGGATCGATCTGATCCAGCCCGCGTTCACGATGCGGATCAGTCACGTCGAGGAAGGATCTCCGGCGGCCGCTACCGGGAAGCTGCAAGAGGGCCAGATCATCGAGTCGATCAACGGTCAGAAGCTGGCTGACATCGATCCGCGCATTCAACTCGCTCGAATCCTGGCTGCGACTGAGGCAAGTGACGGTGTTCTCCGGTTCGCTATCAAGGGAGAGGCCGAAGACGTCATCGTCAACGTTCCCGTGCTCGGCGCTTACAGCAAGACGTGGCCGCTCGACTGCCTGAAGTCGAACAAGATCGTGCGTAACTTCGCGGATTACCTCGCCAAACCCGGCGCCAATCCGGGCTTCGGTGGGATCGGCATGCTCTTCCTGCTCTCGACGGGCGAGGAGAGAGACCTCGAGACGGTGCGGAGATGGGCGCGGAGTGTCGCCAATCGCCCACACAGATATGCCTGGCACCTCGGTTACGGCGGCATCCCGCTGTGTGAATACTACCTGCGCACCGGCGATCAAGAAGTGCTTCCGGGCATCCAGAAGTGGGTCAATAACGCTGTCACGGCGCAGTATCTCGACGGCTGGGCCGGTCGCGGTGGTGTCCCGCGCGTCACCTATGGCAACGGGCATCTCAACGCGGGCGGCACCGCGGTCGTCACCTTCCTGCTTCTGGCCAAGGAATGTGGCGCGGACGTTCCCGATCAGGCACTGCTGGGCGCCCTGGTCCACTTCTACCGCTACTCGGGTCGCGGCGGCAATCCTTACGGCGATGGGCGGCCGGAGGTTGGCTTTGTCGACAACGGCAAGAACGGCAACCTCGCCTTCGCCATGGCGGCGGCCGC
>CAYMLL010000051.1:0-31499 GCA_964390645.1 uncultured Planctomycetia bacterium
CGCTCGATAGACGATGACCGCGTCGATCGAGTGCCCCCCGGAGACCATGATCTTGTTGACGAGCATGTCAGCCGTGCCGTCGGTCACGCGGACGTTCGACTTCACGCGATCGAAGATCCCCGCGTCGCGCAGGAGCGACTCCGTCAGCCCACCCAGCGCGCTCTTCACGGGGTCCGCGAGGCCGATCTCGAGACCGCTGCGGGTCAGGTCGCGGAGGCCCTTGATCCCCTCCGGGTTTCCCTTCGGGACCGCGATCACCATGTCCGTCTCGCTGACGAGGACGCTGGACAGGTACCAGTCGGACACGTTCGTCATGTACGAGCGATCACAGGCAAAGTAGACGTCCGGAAAGCGGCTCGTGCCGACCAGGGGCTTCATCTGCGCGGTCAGGGTCCCGCAGCCGCCATACGTCGTGACGACGTCGACACCCTCGCGCTCCACGAACTCCTCGATCGTCGTGCTCACCGCCAGCCGATTGACACCGCCGGACCAGACGACGAGCTGCGGTCTCTTCTCCCAGACGTCGCCCTCGACCACATCGAAGCCGCTCTTCTCGAAGTGCACGAGCCCCCTGTCGCGCGCCGCGAGATAGCGGGCGAATCCCAGCGCGGACGCAGGGCTCCGCGTGTAGCTCGTCACGGCGATCGTCACGAGAGTCTTGGTTGCCTCGAACTCCGGCACGCCGATCGCCTCGAGCTCGGGGTACATCGACACGGTCGAGTCCCAGACGATGGCCGCGTCAACGGATCCGAGCTTGACGTCATTGGCCAGATCCGTGACCTTCGGCTTCATGACGTGGACCTTCTCGACGATCGGGTCCCAGTGACCGAGCTTTCCGAGAACATCCCGGGCGATCTGTCCAACCGCGGCCTGATCCGGGTTGCAGACGGCGACCTTGACGTCGGCGCGAAGCAGGTCCGAGATGCCCCTGACGTCGACCGTACCGCCCTTCTTGACCGCGATGACGGGCCTCATCCAGGCCAGCGGAATGCTCTCGGCAACGAGTCCACGCGACCGTGCCTCGACGATGTAGCTCTCGTCCGCCGCGAGGTAGAGATCACCACGCTTCGACTCCTTCGCGCTGCGCTGCTCCTCCCCGATCTTGCCGAGAAGCGTTCCGGAGCCGTCGAAGTCGAGCTCGACCCGGATACCCAGCTTCTTTCCGTACTCCTCGGCAACGGCCTCCACCGGCTTGCGCATGTTGGCTGCACAGTAGACGTGAATCGTCTCCAGCGACTGGTCTTCTTCGCCATCCCAGACCAGAGCGACGGAGAGACCGACGACGAGGACGACCGACGCAACGAACATCTTGAGACCGGCCATGGCCTACTCGACCTCGCTGAACTCCCGCAAACGGGATCCTGAGAAGCGGCGGCCCGCACCGCCGGAAGCGACAGAATAGACGATGGGACCTGGCAGCACAATTCGTTTGGCGAACGAGGCGGTCCCGCTGACTCTCGGGTGGCGCGGCTGCGCGCCGTGGGCTACCATGGCTGGCCCCGCGCCCGGATGGCGGCGCGTTCCCGAGGAGGAGTCATGCGTTCCCGAAGCGTTTCGTGCGCCGCGATCGCCGCCTTCTGCGCGAGCCTCGCCGCCCCTGCACCGCGACTGGAGGGGTGCCCGTACTCGATCCGCGACTCGGCCTTCATCGGCCGTGGCTCGGCCGTCCCCTTCCGGCTCGTCTTTCCATCGCGTAACGACGAGGCGGGGCGCGCGAAGCTGCTCTCGTGGATCGAGAAGGCGTCGGCCTCGTGGCTACGCGACTCGAATATCGTCGCCGAGCTGGTCGACCTGCGGGAGACGGAGAGCTCGCTGCCACGGCGGCTGCACGATGATCTCCGCGACACGAAGACACCGCCGGCCGCCATCCTCCTGGCCGCCGATAATCGTGTCTACCGGTTTGACCCGCCCGGCGGCGAACCGAACGCCGACTCGGTGATGAGGATCGCGGCGACGGCCGTCGACTCGCCGATGCGAGCCGGGCTCCAGAGTACGCTCGTCGACAGCTGGTGCGTCATCGTCTTCACGCCCGGAAGCGACCCGAGCGCGAACACCAGCGCACGCACCGCGATCTCACGCGCGGCGAAGAAGCTGGCCGGCAAATCGACAGAGCTCGGCAAGGTCATCGAGAGCGCACCGAGGATTATCGAGGTGACGGCAACTACGAAGGACGAGGCGATCGTCCTGTGGAGCCTCGACCTCGTCCGGGAGGGAGAGAAGCTCGACCGGCGGCCGCCGCGTGCGGTCATCGTCGCTGGACGCGGCGAGACACGCGGTCCGACGCTCGAGGGCGACGATGTCGACGAGGCGAAGATGACCGAGCTGCTGCAGATGCTCGGACGCAGCTGCTCGTGCACCACATCGCCGAAGTGGCTCATCGGCACGGCGATGCCGCTGACCTGGAACGATGCGACGAAACGTGCGGCCCGCGATCAGCTGGGGTTCGATCCGCTCGACCCGAAGGTCCTGCGCAGCATCCGGGGAGCGACGAAGCTCCCCGATCAGCTCACCGGCCTCGACAGCTTCGACGCGATCGAACTCGGCTACGAGGAGATCGACCTCGAAGGTGACGTGCAGCCGGAGCCCGCCACAGCTGCGTCCTCGACAGCCACCCCCCCGAAAGGGGCCCGCACCGAGCCGGACCCCGCGTCGAAGAGCACGGTCGTCGAAGCCCGTACGATCGCGACGAGGAACGATCCGGAGCCGGGGTCGCCGCCGACGAGGACCGAGGACGCGGACTCGCCGGGAGCGGACTCCGCAGCCGACGAGATCCCGCGCGATTCCGCATCGGACATCGGAAGGTACTTGATGATCGCGATCGGCGGAATGGCTGTCCTGGTCGCCCTCGCATCACTGCTTCTCGTCGGACGCTCGCGCCAAACCTGACTCCGGACTCATGCTCTCGATCGAGAACATCATCAAGACCTACCGTGGCCCGGGTGAGCAAGTCCAGGCGATTCGCGGGGTGACGCTGAGCGTCGACGCCCGCGAGTTCGTCGCCGTTCGCGGTCCCAGCGGCTGCGGCAAGTCGACCCTGCTGCTCGCTGCGGGCGGTCTTCTCGAGCCCGAGCAGGGCCGCGTCGTCGTCGCCGGAGAGGATCTCTACGCACTCGGATCCGATGATCGCGCCAGATGTCGCGCCAATCACATCGGCTTCGTCTTCCAGCAGTTCCACCTCGTGCCGTACCTGAGCGTGCGCGAGAACGTGCTCACGGCGTCGATGGCCGCCGGCACGACCAACGACGGCCGACGAACCGACGAGCTGCTCGAGCGCTTCGGCCTGACGGCTCGAGCGAGGCACGTGCCGTCGGCGCTGAGCACCGGCGAGCGGCAGCGCGCCGCGTTGGCCCGCGCGCTCCTGAACGAGCCAAGGCTCCTCCTCGCCGACGAGCCGACCGGCAATCTCGACGCAGAGAACGCGGCGATCGTCCTCGGCGACATGAGGACCTTCGCCGACGAAGGCGGTGCGGTACTCCTCGTCACGCACGACACGAAGATCGAGCGCTACGCGGATCGCTCGATCGAGATCGAGGATGGTTGCTTGAAGGCTCCGAGCGCCTGAGCGCGCCCTGACCGGCTTGCCGACGCGATCCCCGGCCCCGGAATCCGGGCCCGGGAGATCAGGTGGCGCTGGCAGGCCGACGCTCCCGGAAATGATCGCGCGTGTCGGGGTGACGGTAGACCAGAAGCGCCCAGAGCCCCAGGGGCAGCGTCAGCGGGGTGACGAAGTCGAGAATCGCGAGGACCTGACCGAACCTGCGCGCCCACTCCTTCACTCGCAGCGAGCTCAGCGACTGCACGAAGCGAGCGACGCCGAGCAGGATCAGGGCACATCCCAGGATGACGAAAGCCTCGCGGTCGCCGCCGATCGGCCGGGCGTCGGGATGATGTCCGGGAACGAGCCTCGCGAGCCCGTCGCGCGCAGGACTGCCCCAGCTCCACGAGACCAGGAGCACCCAGACGCCTCCGAGCAACTCGATGATGGACCGCAGGATGGACACCACGAAGACCGCGCGGATGTGCTCGCTCATCGCTCGAACCCTCTCGTCACACGGTCTTGAAGTACGAGTCGTTCACGGCATCGACCCAGAGATGAGCGTCGCCGAGGATCAGCTCGATCCCCGGCACGAGCGGCAGCAGCAGATCGGGCGGCAGCACGTAGCCACCGGCGACATCCGCACTCTCCAGCTCGGCGACGGTCGCCTCCTCGAAGTCGCCCCGCACCACCACGGTGTCGCGAAGCGCCATCAGAAAGGCCTCACCGGCGTCGTGGATCACGACCGCGTGCACTGCCTCGACTCCCGGACAGCGCAGGCGCAGTCCCACATTCGCCGACGAGCCGATTCTCAGCTGCCGGTAGACGAGAAAATACTCGTGTAGCGGCCAGTTGCTCGCGCGCTGCAGATGCACGTGATCCACGAGGCAGTCGGGGTTCGAGTACCCGACCTTCTCCGAAACGCACGCTCCGGACGGACGGGAAGGCCCGAGAAACCCCAGGTCGTGGTCGAGGCTCTCGACGTCGCGTAGCACGCGGAGGCCGTCGAGCTCGAGCGCCTTGTCGCCAAGCGACACGTGAAAGCGGTCGGACGACAGGCGCGCGGCCTTGCGGCTCCGGACGCCACCGATGCCGATGCCGAACTTGGCGTGCTCCGTCGGCTCGATGACCAGGCTCGTCCCGTCGGCGTGAACCTCTCCCACCTTCTGGCTGATCGTCAGATTGCGCTGCCAGTTCTCCGGGTCCTGTGTCTTCGAGCGGCACGGCAGGCAACGCAGGATCAGGTTGTTGCGGATTCCACGCCGCACGTCATTGGACCGTCCGAACGAGCACACATCGTCGAAGAGGAGGAAGCTGCGGCGTTCGCCGACGCTGGTCTCCTGGCGCAGGACGAGGCCTGTCATCCGTGAACGTCGCACGCCCTGGAAGACGTCGAGACACTGCAGGGACTCGACCCGACTGACGCCGTCATCGATCGCCCCGAGCTGTCGGATCATGATCTTCGCCGTCGCAGGTCGACGCCCCGCCTGCTTCTCGAGCATCCAGAGAATGTGGTCGTTGATCGGCTTCGGAATGTCCGAACGCGTCTCCCCCGGCGCCGTCGGCGTGCGGTTGAGAATCGCCGCGGTGACCCGGATAGGATCGCGCACCTGCGCGAAGGGATGAACCCCGGTGAGCAGCTCGTAGAACACGATGCCCAGCGAGAAGAGGTCGCTGTGAGCGCAGACGTCATCTCCGGTGATCTGCTCCGGCGACATGTACTTCGGCGTGCCGACCCTCATACCGTGTGTCAGGCTGCCCGTGTCGCCGACGAGGTCCAGCAGCTTGGCGACGCCGAAGTCGAGCACCTTGACCGTCTCGCGACCGTTGGCTCGCGTCAACAGGATGTTGTCCGGCTTGATGTCACGATGAATGATCTTGTGCGAGTGCGCGACGTCGAGGACGCGCAGAACGCGGCGAACGATGCCGAGAGCCCTGTCGATGGGGAACGGACCCTCGCGCCGCATGACGGCCTTCAAGCTCTCCCCTTCGATGAAGTCCATCGTGTAGTACGGAACGGAGGTCTTCGTGACGCCCGAGTCGCGGATCATCACGGCATCGGGATGGACAAAGCGCTCCATCGCCTCGATCTCCCGCTCGAATCTCAGCCGGAAGGCCGGATCCCGCGCGAACTCGGCGTGCGGCGTCTTCAGCGCGTAGTACTTCTTCCGGAATATGTGCCGCACCTTGTAGACGGTGCCGAAGCCGCCGGATCCCAGCCGGCTGACGACCTCGTACTTCGACGCGACGGTCGCCCCCGGATGCCAGCTCTCGGGGATCTCGGTCCTGGTGCCCGTACGATCCACCCGACGCCCTTGCGGATCCGGGTGCCCGCCGTCCCTCGAAGAGCGCGCTGACGGAGGGTTGCGCGACGACGAGTCCGGAAGCTCACGCAAGGAGCTCGGCGACGCATCCGATCCGGCCGGAAATCGCGACGCCGAGGCGCTACCGACTCTCGTTGGCCCCTCCTTCGTCAACCCCACCTTCGAGGGTTCCGCAACCCGCCCGCAGTACGGGCAGGTCTCCACCCCACGGGCGCCGGAGAAGTGCACGTCACAGCCGGGGCAGTACATGCAGGCATTCTGTTGGACCCGCATGCGTCGCGCAAGAGCCCGCCGAGCAGCCCATCTGTGGAATCCGGGCGAGCCTCCGCGGTATCCTGACGCCATGAACAGGAACGCCCCGAGAATCCGGCTCGTCGATCTCGAAGCCGTCATCCAGGATGTCCACACACGCATGCCGTTTCGCTACGGCATCGCCTGCCTGACCTCCGCACCTTCTCTGCACGTACGACTCACGGTCGAGGACGAGCGCGGCCGCCTCGCGCGCGGAATCGCCGCCGATGGGCTGCCGCCACTCTGGTTCGACAAGGACCCGCAGAAGACGTTCCGCGACAACGTCGAGGACCAGATCACCGCCATGAAAACCGCGCGGGACGTCTTCCTTGACGGCGGCTCCCGCGCGCTCACCGCGGCGGAGCACTGGGAGGCGGCGTTCCCACGCATCCATGCCACCTGCAGCGAGGCCGGGCTCAACAGGCTGACAGCCTCCTTCGGAAGCTCCTTTCTCGAGCGCGCGATGCTCGACGCGCTGGGCCGTCTCCACGGGCTGTCGTTCTTCGACTCGCTGAAACGGGACCTGACGGGACTGGAGACGTCCCGCTGTCTCCCCGAGCGGCCGCTCGAGCGGCTCGGATGCCGTCACACGATCGGGCTCGCCGATCCGATCACCAGCGCTGATATCTCGCCGCCGGACCGCCTCGACGATGCGCTGCCACAGTCCCTCGAGGAATGCATCGACGAGTACGGCCTCTACTGCTTCAAGGTCAAGGTACGCGGCCATCACGACGAGGATGTCGCACGCCTCGGCGCGATCGCCGCGTGCTTCGAGGAGCGCTGCCGACGCTCCCGGGTCGTGACACTCGACGGCAACGAGCAGTACCGCGACACCGGTCGGCTTATCGAGCTCCTCGACGCGGTGCGCGAACTGCCACACGGTACGGCCCTCGTCGACAGTATCATCTTCATCGAGCAGCCTCTGAGCCGCGACCTGGCACTCGACCCCTCGGCCGCCTCGGGTATCCACGATCTCGCGGCCGTGAAGCCGGTGATCATCGACGAGTCCGACGATAGCCTCGAGAGCTTCACGAAGGCAATAGAGCTCGGCTACCGCGGCATCTCGCACAAGAACTGCAAGGGAATCTTCAAGAGCCTGATCAACCGCGCGCGCATCGTCGAGCTCAACGAGGTCGCAGGCGAGGAGTGCTACTTTCAGAGCGCGGAGGATCTCGCCAACCTGCCGGTCATCCCTCTGCAGGAGGACCTCACCGCGGTCGCCGCGCTCGGCATCCCGCACGTCGAGCGCAACGGCCACCACTACTTCCACGGACTCGATCACTTGCCGTCGAGAGAGGCCGAGGCGACCCTCGCGGCACACCCCGACCTCTACCGCCGCGTCGGCGACTCGATCTGCCTGAAAATCGAGAACGGCGACCTGAGCTGTGGGTCGCTGCAATGCGAGGGCTTCGGCTACGGAGGCGAGATCGCTCTCGACGAGAGGAAGCCGCTCCACGACTGGAAGCTGCCGGACTGACGGTGCGCTTTCCGAAATCCCGCCACGGAGCGAGGATCAGGGACGGCGAATCGTGCCGTCCGCGTCGCGCAGGCGTCCCCAGTGAAGATCGAACGGCGGCTCATCACGGATCGGAAACCTCGCCGCGGCCTTCTCGTCGATGTCGACTCCCAGTCCCGGCGTCTCACCGACCCAGAACATGCCGTCCCGCAGAGTCGGCGCTCCCGGAAATACCTCACGCTCGGCGTCGGAGAAGCCCACCGCTTCCTGGATGCCGAAGTTCCAGGTCGCGAGGTCGAGATGGAGGTTCGCCGCGTGGCCGATCGCCGAGCAGTCGCCCGGTCCGTGCCACGCCGTTCGCACGCGGAACCAGTCGCAAAGATGGGCGATCTTTCGTCCGGTCGTGATGCCGCCGATCTGCGACAGGTGGCAGCGGACGAAGTCGATCAGGCGACCGCTGACGATGTCGACCCACTCGAGCGGGTGGTTGAAGAGCTCGCCCATGGCGATCGCCGTCGAGGTCTGCCTGCGCAGATGTCGAAAGTAGCCGATGTCCTCCGGTGCAAAGGGATCCTCGAGGAAAAACAGCTTGTACTGCTCGAGATCCTTCGCCAGCTGGATCGCCTGGATCGGGTGGAGCCGCTCGTGAACGTCGTGAAGCAGCTCGACCTCGTCGCCCACCGTCTTGCGCAGGTGCTCGAAGAGCTTCGGAACGATCCTCTGGTAGCGGCGCGGCTCGAAGAGATCTCCGGAGAAGCGCCCATCTGCGTCCTCGCGCTTCGCCGCCGAGGAGCCGTAGACCTTTTGACCGGGCACGCTGACCTGCGCGCGCACGTAGCGATAGCCCTGCTCCATGAACCGCTCGACACGCTCGCCGACCTCCTCCGCCGTGCGGCCCGAGGCGTGTCGATAGACCGGACAGGCGACGCGGCACTTGCCGCCCAGGAGCTGGTAGACCGGCAACCCGGCGCGCTTGCCGTTGATGTCCCAGAGCGCCATGTCGACACCGCTGAGCGCGTTCATCAGCACGGGACCGTTCCGCCAGTACGAGCTCTGATACATCGCCTGCCAGATGTCCTCGATGTTGGCGGGGTCCTTGCCCCTCAGGAAGGGATCGAGGAAGTCGTCGACCGCACTCTTCACGGCCCGCGCACGCTGGGTGAAGGTCGCGCAGCCGACTCCGTGGAGCCCCGGAATGCTGGTCTCCACCTTGACGACCACCAGACGGATGCCCCTCGGCGCGGTGAGAATCGCCCGCACCTTCGTGATACGAAGCGGCTTCTCGCCGCGCGCCGCTTCCTGAAGCGGCGGGAGGGACGCTGCCGTCGCACACCCTCCTCCCGGCATCGCGGTGGCCAGCGCGGCGCCCGCGGCGAGCTGACCGAAGAAGTCCCGTCGTCTCATCCCCGTCCCTCCTGTCGTTCTTGGTCGCAGGTGCCGTCATTCTCCACCAACGAGCGGTCGCCTTTCCACCCCCCGCCTGAAGGGAGTACAATGACGGCGTACGCTGTCCACGTCGGACACGGCACCTGACACGAGCAAGGAGGCACGCGAATGCGATCTCGGAAGCTCTCATTGCTTCTCACGGCCGCTCTACTCGCCGTCGGCACGACGAACATCGTGCACGGTGAGGACAAGCCGCAGGAGAAGAAGGAGAAGAAGGCGAAGAAGTCCGTCTACCGTTTCAAGGCAAGAGACATCGACGGCAACGCGGTGGCGCTGAGGAAATACCGTGATCAAGTCCTGCTCGTCGTCAACGTCGCGAGCAGGTGAGGACTGACGAACAAGCAGTACTCGAGTCTCGAGTCACTCCAGCAGAAGTACAAGGGTCAGGGCTTCCAGGTTCTCGCATTCCCGGCCAACAACTTCAACGGCCAGGAGCCGGGCACGAACCTCCAGATCAAGGAGTTCTGTCGCAAGCAGAAGAAGGCGAGCTTCCCGCTCTTCGAGAAGATCTCGGTCAAGGGCGAGGATGCTCACCCTCTCTACAAGTTCCTCACCGACAAGAACATCCACCCCGACACCGGCGGCGACGTGAAGTGGAACTTCCAGAAGTACCTCGTCGGCCATCGGGGCAAGGTCATCGCCATGTTCGGCCCACGAGAGGACCCGATGGGAGAGAAGGCGGTGAAGGCTATCGATGCCGCTCTGAAGAAGCGTGGCCCCTTCAAGCCACGAGCTCCGAAGAAGGGTCGGAAGAAGAAGGACAAACCGGCAAAGAAGGCGGCCGAGAAGGTCGATTCGTGATGCGGCGATAGGCCCGCCCGCTGCCGCTCGGACGAGTCAAGGTGAACGGACGCGCCGCGAGGAGCCCGGCGCGAACGAAGGAAGATGCAGCCCTCTCTTCCTCGTGCGCACGACGCTCCTCGAGGCGCGCCTTGACCGACCTCCCTTCGGGGCCGCTCCCGTCCATCAACCCCGTTGACGGAGTCCGCCTGGTCCCAGAGCGGTCAACTCGACCGCGTCCTCCCGTCACCGACGGCCTGGCCGCCGGAACTCGACAACGCGCCGCGTTCGCCGCGCTCCGGCGCCCCGCCCCGGCCTCAACCCCCGCGAGTCTCCTCGACCGTCCGCAGCGCTCTCTCAACGGGCTCGGAGCAACCCCTTGATCGCCTCGAAGACCTCCTCCGCGCAGTCCCGCGCCGACAGATCGACGGTGCCGATCGTCAACGCCGGATTCTGCGGTGGCTCGTAGGGCGAAGAGACGCCGGTGAACTCCTCGATCTCGCCGGCGCGGGCCTTCTCGTAGAGCCCTTTCACGTCGCGCTGCTCGCAAACCTCCAGCGGCGTGTCGACATGGATCTCGAAGAAGCGATCCTCGCCGACGATGGCTCGCGCGTTCTCTCGATCCTCGCGGAAGGGCGAGATCACGGGTACGAGAGTGATGATCCCGGCGTCGTTGAAGAGACGAGACACCTCCGCGACTCTTCGGATATTCTCGGTGCGATCGTCCTTCGTGAACCCGAGATCCCGGTTGAGCCCGAAACGTACGTTGTCGCCGTCGAGGCTGTAGACGTGGCGCCCCTCGTCGTGAAGTCGCTGCTCGACGAGCTGCGAGACCGACGACTTGCCGGAACCCGAAAGACCGGTGAACCAGATCGTGATGCCGCGCTGACCAAGCGCTGACTCGCGGTTCTCGACAGTGACGTTACCGGTCTCCCGACGGATGTTCTCCGACTTCGTCGACGACGAACTCTGGAGCTTCCTCTCGCGCAGCTTCTCCGCGGGGATGCGGTCGATCACCATGCCGGCCGCGACCGTGCTGTTCGAGACCGTGTCGATGAGAACGAAGCTGCCCGTCCACTTGTTCTTCTTGTACGGGTCGACGAAGAGATCCTGCCGCGCGCTGAATGCAACGCGACCGATGTCGTTGAGCTCTAGACAGTCAGCGTCGCTGCGGTGAAGCGTGTTGACATCGACGCGATAGCGCAAGCTCTCGATTGTCGCACGCGTCGTCTTCGTCGTGTGCTTGATCGTGTAAGGACGCGACGGATCCATCGCCTCCTCCGACATCCAGATGACCATCGCCTCGAAGTCCGACTGGAGATGCGGAAGGTTGCGCGAATGGACGATCATGTCGCCACGGCTGATGTCGATCTCGTCCTCGAGGGTCAGCGTGACCGACATCGGGGCGAACGCGTACTCCAGATCGCTGTCAAAACTGACGATCGACTTCACTCGGCTGGTCTTCATCGACGGCAAAGCGGTGATCTCGTCGCCCACCGAGATCTTCCCCGAAGCGATCTGTCCACAGAACCCACGGAAGTCGAGATTCGGTCGCATGACGTACTGCACCGGCAGGCGAAAGTCGATCAGATTGCGATCGCTACCGGTGTAGACGTTCTCGAGATACCCCAGGACGCTCTCGCCGCGGTACCACTCCATGTTCGGGCTCGGGTCGACAACGTTGTCGCCGCACAGCGCGCTGATCGGGATGAACTTGAGATCGACAATTTCCAGCCGCGCAGCAAACTCCGTGTACTCCTTCCTGATGCGCTCGAAGACCTCCTCCGACCAGTCGACGAGATCCATCTTGTTGACGCAGATCAGGAGTCGCGGAATTCGCAGCAGCGACGCGATGAAGGAGTGGCGCTTCGTCTGCGTCAGGATCCCGTGTCGAGCGTCGATGAGAATCACCGCCAGGTTCGCGGTCGATGCGCCCGTTGCCATGTTGCGCGTGTACTGCTCATGGCCCGGAGTGTCGGCGATGATGAAGTTGCGCTTCGGAGTGGAGAAGTAGCGGTACGCGACGTCGATCGTGATTCCCTGCTCGCGTTCCGCCTTGAGGCCGTCGGTCAGAAGCGCGAAGTCGATGGCCGGTCCGGTGCCGACCGTCGCACTGGCGTCCTTGAGCGCGGAGAGCTGATCCTCGTAGATCGACTTGCAGTCGTGAAGGAGTCGCCCGATGAGGGTCGACTTGCCATCGTCCACGCTGCCGACCGTGGAGAACCGCAGCAGGGTCTTCTGTGCGTTGCGCTCCAGGAACTCGTGAATGTCGGTCGAGCCAGAAAGTTCAACGCTCATATCAGAAGTACCCTTCCTTCTTCTTCGACTCCATCGATCCTTCCTCGTCATGATCGATGACTCGTGTGATGCGCTCGGACGTGCGTGTGACCATCATCTCCTCGATGATCTCCGGAACCGTCGCCGCCGTCGAGCGTACCGCACCCGTGCAAGGTGAGCACCCGAGGGTGCGGAATCGACACATGACCTGATCGACCCTCTCGCCTTCGATAAGGCGCATGGGACCGTCCGCCGGGATCAGCATCTCGCCGCGCACGACGACGTCGCGCTCCTTCGCGAAGTACAGCTGGCTGATCGGGATCGCCTCGAGATGAATGTAGTGCCAGACATCCAGCTCCGTCCAGTTCGACAGCGGGAAGACCCGGATGGACTCGTCGTTGTCGATCTTGCCGTTGTAGAGGTTCCAGAGCTCCGGGCGCTGGTTCTTCGGGTCCCACTGACCGTGCCGGTCTCGGAAGGAGTAGAAGCGCTCCTTGGCACGCGACTTCTCCTCGTCGCGCCGAGCACCGCCGATTGCCGCGTCGAAGCGGTGCTCCCGCAGTCCCGAGAGCAGCGCCTCGGTCTTCAGCAAGCCGCAGCACTTCTGCGTCCCCAGGTCGAAGGGGTTGGTCCCCTTCTCGATCGCGGGATCATTGCGGTGGACGATCAGGTCCACGCCGATCTCCTTCGTGTAGCTGTCGCGAAACTCGTACATCGACTGGAACTTGAAGCCTGTGTCGATGTGCATCAGCGGGAACGGGATCCTGCCGGGATGGAACGCCTTCTGCGCCAGCCGCACGAGCACGGATGAGTCCTTGCCGACCGAGTAGAGCAGCACCGGCCTCTCGAACTCCGAGGCCACTTCACGAAAAACATGGATGCTCTCCGCCTCGAGACTGCGGAGATGGCTCAACATGTACTTTGAGTTCTCGCTCACATCGAACCCCGTTTCTTCATCAATACCCTATCGAACTCCGCCCACTATAACCAAAGCCAGGAAACAACCCCCAGCGTCAGGGCCATGATCATGACGTTCAGAGGGATCCCGACCTTCAAGTAGTCGGAGAATCGATACCCTCCGGGCCCCATGATCATGAGATTCGTCGGATAGCCGACGGGACTCGCAAAGCTGGCCGAGGCGGCTATGGCGATCGCCATGGCGACGCCGCGTGGCTCGAGTCCTCCCGCCTTCGCGGCGGCGACACCGATCGGGAAGACGATGACGGCCGCCACGTTGTTCGTCAAGATCTCGGTCAGCACGTTGGTAAGCAGGTAAACTCCCGCCAGAACGCCGACTGGACCGAGGAATCCGCCGGCGAAAACGACGCTCTGACCGAGCGCGTCGGCGAGCCCGGTATGGCGGATCGCCGCCCCGATGCCAAACGCCGATGCGATCACGAGAAGCACCGACAGGTCGATGGCCCGGCGCGCCTCGGTCGGCGACATCCCGGCG
This sequence comes from uncultured Planctomycetia bacterium, assembly GCA_964390645.1. Lineage (GTDB taxonomy): Bacteria > Planctomycetota > UBA8108 > UBA8108 > UBA8108 > CAYMLL01. The sequence continues at coordinate 13,563 of CAYMLL010000051.1, forward strand.
ACGAAGACGATGAGGACGGCCGATCCGAGCGCCGCGACGACGACCGGCAGGCCGAAGGCCGCGACGGAGACGACCATCGCGATCGAGATCAGGAGCACCCACGGCGCTCGGTGCGACGCCGAAGCCGCCTCGCGCTCGAGGGGCGCCACCAGGTAGAACTCGTCACTGCCGCCCCAGCTCGCCACGAAGTCGTCACGCGACTCGACCAGAAGAAGATCACCCGGCTCCATCGGAAGGCGACCAAGCGAGCCCTCCAGACGCGCGCCCCTGCGATGCAATCCGAGCACGACCGCGTGAAACCGCTCACGAAACCCCACCTCCCGCAAGCTCCGTCCGACGAGGCTCGATTCCGGCGCGACGACAGCCTCGTAGAGGGGCAGCTCCGAGGCACGCTCGACGTCGTCGCCCTGTCCGACGACGCGCTCGAGCTCCTGGCTCCCCAGCAGCCGGTCCATGATCTCCTTGCTGCCGCTGAACGCGAGCACGTCGCCTGCCTCGACGATGAAGTCCGGACGCGCCGGCGCGATGAGAGCTCGCCCACGAAAGACGTGCGCGAGGAACGCGCCCTCCAGCCGGCGTAGACCGACTTCCGCGATAGTCTTGCCGGCGTAGCTCGACGCCGTGGGAACGCGCAGCTCGAACTGGTAGGCACGCAGATCGCGCCGTACGGTTCCCGAGCAGTCCTGACGCTCCGGAAGGAGGCGGTGACCGACCGTCACGAAGTAGACGAAACCGATGAGCGCAGCGGGCACGCCGACCCACGCGAGCTCGAACATCGCGAAGCCGACTCCCCCGTCAACGCTGGCGAGCGAATCGGAGACGACGAGGTTCGTCGAGGTGCCGATCAGCGTCGACATGCCGCCAAGAACCGCCGCGTACGACAACGGAATCAGCAGCTTTGACGGAGCGATACGCGCACGGCGTCCCCAATCCTGAACCGCAGGCGCGAGCACTGCGACGAGCGGGGTGTTGTTGACGAACGCCGACAGCGACGAGACCGGCAGCATCAGACGAGCCAGCGCGCCGCGAAGACTGCCCGACCGCGGCCGGATGAGCCGATAGAAGAAGCTCAACGCACCGGTCTTGCGAGCGCCGGCGGCAACGACAAAGAGGGAGCCGATCGTCAGCACGGCCGTGCTCGAGAAGCCGACCAAAGCGAGCTCCGGCTCATCGAAGACACCGACAAGAAGCAGCACCGCAAGCGCACCGAGGAAGATCAGATCGGGGCTCGCAACCTCCTTGACCAGCAGCACGATCGTCACGGCCACCACCGCAAGCGTCACCCAGGCTTCCCAGTCGAGCTGCGTCCACATGAACCGATCAAGTCGTTTCGACGAGTTCCGGGGCCATGAATTCGACCCAGTCCACACTCCGGTCCCCGAAGGAGAGCAGCGACGGGTTCCGCAAGTCGTCCTTGTTGTACGTCAGCCGCTCGCCACGGAGATCGACGATGCCGCCGCCGGCGGTCTCGAGGATGCACTGCGCCGCGGCCGTATCCCATTCGAAGGTCGGCACGAGCCTCGGGTAGAAGTCCGCAGCGCCCTCGGCGACCAGGCAAAACTTCAACGAGCTGCCCATGCTGGTGGCATGAGCGTTCGGCAGGCGAGCGAGCAGCGCCGCTACCTTCGGCCCGGCGTGGTCCCGGCTGGCGACGATCACGGGTCGCTCGAGGTCGACCTTGCGTGCCCGGATCTCGCGAAGCTCTCCATCACCCCTGTCCACCCAGGCGCCACCGCCGCGAAGCGCGGAGTAGGTGACACCGGTGACCGGAACGTGCACGACACCGAGCGTGGCCTCGTCGCCTTCCACCAATGCGATGTTGACCGTGAACTGACCGGTCTCCTTGACGAACTCCTTGGTGCCATCAAGAGGATCGACGCACCAGAAGCGCTGCCAGCTCCGACGGTCACGGACCGCCTCCTCGGGAGACTCCTCCGAGAGCACCGGGATATCGGCGTCGAGCTCGCGCAACGCCATGTCGATGAGCTCGTGTGACGCCTTGTCGGCGAGCGTCAACGGGGAGTCGTCAGCCTTGCGCTCGAGCCCGATGTCTCCACCGTAGAACTCGAGCGTCTTCTTGCCGGCGGCCCTGGCGATCTCGACAACGGAACGAAGCTGTTCGGGTTCCATGCGACTCTCGCTTCCTGTTGATCCAGAGGGTGACCGAACAAGTCTACACGGCCGCACGAATTGCGCTACTTGACAGTAGCCAGGACGACGGTAGAGCCGTGGATAACGCTCCTCGACCCCGTTACCGGACCCGACGTCCGTCAGCTCGAGAGGAGCCGCGAGATCGACTCCACATCGTAGACACAGCCGCCCCACGTTCCGCCGCTCGCCCGCTGCAACAGCGCCCACAGTCGCGTGTCGTCCGGGATCTTCGCGTCCGGTCGCAGGTCCTCTCTCGGCATCCGAGCCTCGAGCACGCGACCCGCCTCGTCATCGTCGAGTTCGCGGCCGTCCCCACCGACAAAGTCAATCGATCCGGTGAGCGTGTTGCGATCGACGAAGATGCGGACAAGGTCACCGTCCCGGACCTTTCCGATCGGTCCCCCGGCGAGGGCTTCCGGGCCGACATGCCCGATGCACGCGCCGGTCGACACTCCCGAGAACCTCGCGTCGGTGATGACCGCGATCTCCTTGCCCCAGCTCAGGTACCGCAGCGCGGACGTGATCTGGTAGGTCTCCTCCATCCCCGCGCCCATCGGGCCGCGACAGATCAGCACGATGATGTCGCCGGGCCGGATGCGGTCGCCGCCCCGGCTCTTGATCGCGGCGATGGCGTCCGACTCCCGGGTGAAGACTCGTGCGACGCCGAGCTTGCGATAGACGCCGGCATCGTCCGGACGACTCCGGTCGAAATCGATCACCGACTCGTCGATCGCCGTGCTCTTGATCACGGAGCCTTCGGGTGCGAGGTTGCCGGTCGGAAAGACGACCGTGCTCGTCATCCCTCGCTCACGCGCTCGCGCCGCTGACAGGATCACATCGTCGGGATCGACTCCGTCACGCTCGACGAGCAGATCTCGAAAGCGGGTACGCGCCGTGCTCGACTCCCACCAGTCGAGCACGCGCCGCAGCGGCTCGCCCGTGACCGTCACCGCGTCGAGGTCGAGCAGATCGAGCTCACGCAGCCGGAGCATGACCTCGGGGACGCCGCCCGCCAGGTAGACGCGCACGGTCGGGTGGCCGACGGGACCGTTCGGAAGCACGTCGACGAGTCGCGGAACCCGGCGGTTGACGTCCGTCCAGTCCTCGACACGGGGCCGCTCGAGACCCGCGGCGTGCGCGATGGCCGGCACGTGAAGGAGCAAGTTCGTCGAGCCGCCGAACGCGGCGTGAACCGTCATCGCGTTGCGAATCGCGACCGGCGTGACGATCTCGGCGACGCCGGCCGCTCGCTCCGCCATCGACGCGAGGGCCAGCGCCGAGCGCCGAGCCATGTCCAGCCAGGCCGGCTGACCGGAAGGCGCGAGCGCTGCATGCGGCAAGGTGAGACCGAGCGCCTCGCCGACAACCTGCGCCGTCGCCGCGGTGCCGAGGAACTGGCACCCTCCACCGGGGGACGCGCAGGCGCGGCAGCCGACGTCCGCCGCCTCCTCGAGCGTGATCTCGCCGTGAGCGAACCTGGCACCGATCGACTGGATCTGACCGGCGTCCTCGCCCTCCTGAGGCGGCAGCGACACGCCTCCGGGAACGAGCACCACCGGCAGATTGCCGCACGACGCCAGCGCCATCATCATCGCCGGCAGCCCCTTGTCGCAGGTTCCGATGCCGAGCACGCCGGAGCGAGTCGGCAGTGAACGGATCAGTCGACGCAGGACGATGGCGGCGTCGTTGCGGTACGCCAGACTGTCCATCATCGCGGTCGTGCCCTGCGATCTCCCGTCGCAGGGATCGGTGCATGCGCCGGCGAAGGGCACGGCGCCGAGAGAGCGCAGCTCCCGGGCCGCCGCGCTCGCAAGCAGACCGACCTCCCAGTGGCCCGTGTGATAGCCCAACGCCAGCGGCGAGCCGTCGGGCTCGCGGATGCCGCCTTGCGTGCTGAGGATCAGGAACTGTCGACCAAGAAGATCATCGGGGCTCCACCCCATGCCGACGTTCTGGCTCAGAGCGAAGAGATCGCCACTGGACGCTTCGCGCAGCATCTCCTCGGTCAACGGCAGCTTGCCCTCGGGTCCCGGAGCGCGCGTGGTCACTTCGAAACCGCTGTCATCGACCTCGACGAGATCGGAGAACTCGACATCGGCGGCTCTTCGTCGCGCGGTCATCGACCGTCCCTCCCCGGCCAGTGCCCGCGAGAAGCGCTCGGTCGACGATGAGCAGGCTCTCGACGACCGTGTTGCGCCCATGAGTCCATCCGGGGTCGCCCGGCCACACGACGGGAAGCCTCCGCGCGCTGTCGTCGGCGAGACGGGTCGCGACCAGCGGGAGTCGCACGCCACGCGACCTGGCTCGATCCGGCGCACGACGATCGCCCGCGGATTCCAGTGTCGGACGGTCGAACCACCGGAGACCACACCACTCGCCGCGCCGTACGCCACAACGAAGCACTGGCCGTGGGGAAGCCCGGCGAGGCCCGGGTAGGCCCGGCCGGAGCTCCCGGCGCGAACGCCAGGCCAGGCGCGATTCCCGCGTCCATCACCGACCGCAGAGAGCTCCCCGCCGATCGCCGGGTGCAGCCGGCGCTCATCGACGACGTCGCTTCCGATGCGCCAGTACGGCTCGACACCCCACCGTCAGCGACGCTGTGCAGGTCGAAGGTACCCTCCACACGCGGCGCCCTGCAGGAGACGGATCGGAGACGGACGACCTCGACCCGACGCCGCCGCTCCCGGGAAAGGTAGCCAGCCAGTCGATCCGTGATCTCGTCGGTCTTCACCCGGTGTCCTCTGATCGGAAGGGCGAGTTGATCGCCTCACGTCCGACTCCTATCATGCGGATCATGATGGTATCTCAGCTCGAGCGAACGATCAACGCACGTCGGCGTGTGTACCTGCTGCGCCACGGGGACGTCAGCTACTTCGACCACGACGGACTCCCCTACGAGCAGGACGCGGTGCCGCTCAACGAAGAGGGGATCCGTCAGGCGAACGCGGCCGCCGAGGCCTTGCGGGACGCGCGCCTCGACCGTCTCGTCGTCAGCGGGCTGCCGCGCACGGTCCAGACTGCGGCCTGCTTGCGCGCGAATCGCGACGTCGAGGTCGCCGTGCACGATGACCTCCGTGAGATCGCCCCGGGACGCATGGAGGACCACGACCCCGCCGAGCTGGAGGCGCTGTTCACGAGCTCCCTGCGCGTGGGACTCGACCGCAACACCCGCTTCCTGGGCGGCGAGACATTCGGCTCTCTGCTCGACCGCGTGCTGCCGACGTTCGAGTCCTTGCTCGAGGACCACACGTGGAAAGAGATCGCAATCGTCGCGCACGGCGGCACAAACCGTGCGATCCTCTGCCGGTGTCTCGGTGCCGAGCTGACGACTTTCTCGGCGCTGGAGCAGGACCCCGCCTGCATCAACGTCATCGACCTGGACGAGAGCGGCGCTTGCCTTGTCCGCCTCGTCAACTTCACACCGTGGTCGCCGACGAAGCACGGCCTGCGTGCCACAACGATGGAGCGCCTCTGGCTGAGCCACCTCGCGCCGCGAGCCGTCGACGTTGATCCCGACGGCAGGTCCGGCCCCGACGGCCGCCCCGACTCACACAGGGGGACTGGCTGAGGGGCACCCCCCTCTGCGGGCGCTCCGTCAAGACGGCGCGATACGTCCGTGCACAGGAGGCACGCGCCTTCCACACCCACGACGAACCGGAAGAGGTACACCGGCTGGTGGTGGCGCGGGAAGCATTCCCCGGGGCAACCGTCGAAATCGAGCGCCTGACGACCCGTGTTCCGCGCCGTGGCAACCTGCCCCCGACATCGGCGACGCCGACGATCAGTCGAGCTTCATCAACGCGGCGACCAGCCGGTCCACCTCCTCCTCGGTGTTGTAGTGCAGTATGCCGGCCCTCACCATGCCCTCCGGCTCGAGGCCGAGCGCCTCCGACAGCGGCAAGGCGTAGAAGTTCCCGGGCCAGACGAATACGCCACGCCCGGCGAGATGCCGTGCCACGTGGTCCGGCGCGTATCGCTCGTGCGTGAACGAGACGGTCGGCACACGCTCATCCAGACGGCTCTCATCCGTGACGCCCAGAACACGGACACCGGGCACATCTGCGAGGTCGCGAAGCAGGCGAACGAGGATGCCGTGCTCATGCGCGACGATCGACTCGTACGCGCGAACAAGCGCCCCTCGACGGCCGTCGTCGCCATCTCCTCCCAGCGATGCGATGTAGTCGATCGCGGAGAGCATGCCGGCGATGCCCTCATGGTTCTGCGTGCCCGTCATCCAGCGTCCCGGGAGCTCCGCGGGCGACGCGCGCAGATTGTAAGCCGGCAGCGTCTCCAGCGGCTCGCGCTTGCCGTAGAGAAGGCCTATATGCGGACCGAAGAACTTGTACGCGGAGCACGCGAGAAAGTCGCAGTCCCAGTCGACGACATCGATCGTTCTGTGAGGTGCGTAGTGGACCGCATCGAGAAATACGAGCCCGCCCACGGCGTGGACCATCTCCGTGATGCGACTGACCGGATGGACGGTACCAACCGCGTTCGACGCGCAGCTGACCGCAAGCAGGCGGGTGCGATCCGTGAGCTTCTTCTCGAGGTCTTCGAGATCGAGCGTACAGTCGCCGGGGCACATCTCGACTCTCTTCAAGGTCGCGCCGGCGTCCTCTGCCGCTCGCGCCCATGTCGTGTAGTTGGCGTCGTGCTCGGTGCGACACACGAGGACCTCGTCACCCGGCTTCCACGTCCTCGCGATCGCCCGACCGAGCGCGAAGGTCAACGTCGTCATGTTGGGCCCGAAGTGCACGAGGTCGGCGTCCGGCGAGCCCAGAAAATCCGCCGCCGCGCGATGGGCCTCGTCGAGCATCGCATCGCTCTCGACACTGGTCGCAAAGGGCCCGCCATGATTGGCGTTGCGCCGGGCGAGGTAGTCGCTGACCGCGTTGATCACACGCCGCGGCACCTGCGAACCCGCAGGGCCATCGAAGAACGCCGCCGGCCAGCCGTTCACCTCACGGGTCAGGGCGGGAAACTGTCGGCGGCAACGCAAGACGTCGAGCGGTCGTGTCATCGGAAGCTCGCCAGGTTCTCCGTGAGTCACCGACAAGGCACCGTCACTTGTTCAGCATGACAGGTTTTCCTCCCGGCGAAAAGGCCCCAACGAAAAACTCCTGGCCCGGCACCCCGGTCCTCGATCGAGAGAGAGGCTAGACCGGCGTCGCGGCGACGGCTCACCGCACGTTTCGCCGCCGATTGCGCATGAAATCGACAAAAACCGACTGTTCGAGGCCGTCGAGCGACGCGAAGCAGGCGCGTCCCCTGTTGATTCGTGTCATCTCCTCGACGAAGCGCACGAGCATCGGATCTCTCGCGAGCATGAAGGTCGTGATCGGGATACCGTGGCGACGACACTCGGCTGCCTGGTCGAGCGTCTTCGCGACGATGCGCCGGTCGAGACCGAAGGAGTTCAGGTAAAGCTCCCCGTCCTGCACGAGCGCGGTGGGCTTGCCGTCCGTGATCATGAAGACCTGGCGGTTCGCGTGCTTCTTGCGCATCAGAATCCGTCGCGCGAGACCGAGCGCCGCGTGCGTATTCGTGTGGTACGGTCCGACGCCACAGTAGACGAGGTCGCGGACCGAGACCTCCCTGGCCTCGTCACCGAAGAGAATGACGTGAAGCGCGTCCTTCGGGAACTTCGTCAGGATCAGCTCCGTCAGCGCCAGCGCCACGCGTTTGGCGGGCGTGATGCGGTCCTCCCCGTAGAGAATCATGCTGTGGCTGATGTCGACGAGAAGGCAGGTCGCCACCGAGACATGGTGCTCGGACTCGTAGACCTCGAGATCGCCTTCGTCCAGGAGGCTCGAGCCGCCGGCCGTGCGGGCAAAGGTGTTCTTGAACGACGAGACGAAGTCGATCTCCGCGATGTCGTCACCGAAGCGGTACGGACGGGTCTCGGCGAGCCGATCCCGTCCCGTCCCGGCATGATGCGTGCGGTGATCTCCCGCCGATCCCATCTCGAGGCCACTGAAGATCTGCTGCAGCGAGTCGGACCGCACGAAGCTCTCTCCGCGCGGCGTCAGCGTCAGGTTCGTCCCTTCGCGGGCGACGAGCCGCCTCCGAAGAAGGTGCTTGCGGAAATCCTCGAAAGTCAGGTCGTCATCGAAGAGCCCGTGCCTCTCGCCGGCCTGCTCGAGGATTTCGAGAGCGCGCTCGACGTCACCATCCTCCCGCACCAGCAGAAACGCGAAGATCCTCTCGAGCACCTTGAAGCGGTCGACGAGGCTCCGGACGCCTTCCTTCCAGTCCAGGTAGCGGACTCTCACTGAAGGTCCTCGAGCATGATGCCTAGCATGTCCGAGTACGAGGCGCCCGAGACGACTTCCTCTTTCGCCAGCAGCGAGTGCTGGTGCAGCCCCTCCAGCACGAGCTCCATCGCGGCGGGGCGCGCCGCCCCGGACTCGTCCGACAGGAACTCGTCGACGACGGCACCGAGCCCCGGCACCGAGTCGAGCGTCTTCTCGTACTCCCGGTCGCCCATGCCGTCGGAGATGTCGAGCCGTTTGCCGCCGGAGAACCAGTCGAGGATCGGCTTGTAGCGATCGTTCGAAATACGTGGTTCCGTGCCACGCTCCTCGCGAATCTCGCTGCCTTCCTTGATGACGTCCGGAAAGTGCCGATCGAAAACCTGGCGACTCGCCGCGCCGATCAGGTGCCGCGCCACCTTCGTGGCGCCCTCCTGCTCGCCCTCGTAGACGAGCTCCACCTTGCCGGTGATGCCGGGGAGGACCTGAGCAAGGTCGATGAGGCGCGCGGTCCCGGAGCCTCCTCCATCACACGCGGCACGCCGCTCGACCTGGCTGACGAGGAGCTCCCGCGCAGCGATCGACAGTCGAACCGAGACGCCTGACGTCTGATCGACGTACTCCGACTGACGCCCCTGGAGACCGATCGCCTCGATCACATCGAGAAGGAACCCCGGCACGTCTACCTCGGCGCCTCCGCTGCGTTCGATCCACGACTCGCCGTCGGTGATCCGTCTCGCCTCCTCCAGCGTTCGCGGGTAGTGGGTGAGGATCTGCGACGCGATGCGGTCCTTCAGCGGCGTGATGATGCTGCCACGGTTCGTGTAGTCCTCCGGGTTGGCCGTGAACACCATGACGACATCGAGCGGAATGCGCAGCGGAAAGCCACGGATCTGCAGATCGCGCTCCTCGAGGATGTTGAGGAGACCGACCTGGATACGCGGCGCGAGATCCGGCAGCTCGTTGATCGTGAAGACGCCGTGGTTGGTCCTCGGAACGATGCCGAAATGGATGACCTCCGGGTCGCAGAGATCGAGCTTGCGGTGCGAGGCCTTGAGTGGATCGATATCCCCGATGAGATCGGCCATCGTCACGTCCGGCGTCGCCAGCTTCTCGCCGTAACGATCCCCGCGCTCGACCCACTCGATGGGCAGGTCGTCACCTGCCTCGCGAACAAGATCGCAGCTCGACTCCAGAACGGGCGCCAGCGGATGCTCGCGCAGCGGCGAGCCCGCAATCACGGGGATCTCGTCATCGAGGAAGTCGCAAAGGAGCCGGCAGAGGCGCGTCTTCGCCTGCCCACGCAGGCCGAGGAGGATGATGTCGTGGCGCGCGAGGAGCGCATTGACGATCTGAGGCAGCACGGTCTCGTCGTACCCGACAACACCGGGAAAGAGACCGTCGCCCCGCCGCAGCCTCTCGAGAAGGTTACTCCGGATTTCGTCACGCACGCTCACGGGAGAGTGACGTTCCCGCTCGAGTTCCCCCAGGACCTTCGCTCGCTTGGTCATCAACCCCTCGATTCCTCCTTCGACGATCGCTCCGCCCACACGCCGAAGAACGCGGGCCCGGAGAGATCTTACTCGACCTCGACGACATTGCCAGCCGACGCAGACTCGTCCCTTCGATCCTCGAGATCGACACTGCCGATGGAACGCAGCACACGCACGACCAGAATGTTGCGCTCGCCTCGAGTGATGAGGTCTCCGTCTGCGGACCAGGCCTCCAGGTCGCCGCTGAAGCAGCGCAGCCGCGAGAGCGCACCGTTTCCGCCGGGCCATACAGGAGTGGCCGAGCGCGTCAGCTCGTCGAGAATGCGTCGCGGCAGTGCGTGATCGCTGCGCAGCGCCACGCTCGGGGACACGTCGCTCGCGGTCTGCCGCGCCCATTCGCGGGCACGCTCACGAACAGCGTCGAGGAACGGCGACCCGTCGTCTCGCTCGTCGGACCGCGCCAGGAACGACACGACGCCGCGGCGCAGGAGAAGATCGATCCGGGTCCGCAGGTGATCCGCGTCGTCGAGTCCGAGAAAACCTCCCGTCCCGGCGTCGGCGACACACAGCGCATCGAGCGAGACGCGCGCGCTCGACACGGCCGAACGGGCCAGGCTCTCGAGCTCCGCCGCGGCCTCGACAAGACCGTCGTACTCGGCCGGCGAGACGTCGAGATCTCCTACATCGCTCCCGGACCTCTCCTGCCGATCGACTTCATCGTCCCGCGCAGAACTCGTCCTGCGATCCGTCCGAGGACCCGGGAGACCCCGCAGCATGATCCAGAGGATCACCGCGACTCCCATGCCGCCGAAGACACCCGCGAGGGTCACGCCGGGGTGAAATCCCGAGCCTCGCCAGCCCACGAGCCCCCCCGCGAGAGCTCCCAGCACGATCATCGGCAAGAGGGGCAGTCCGGCCTTGGATCCGTGTCCCGAAACGCTCCCCCCGAGCCGGTGGACCTCCGACACCTCTCCGGCGCTCGCGCTCCTCGACGCGCGCTCCGGAAGCGACCCCAACGCTGCCGCTCGCACCCGCAGCCGCTCCGCGAGCTTCGGCGTGTCGATCGAGGTCAGACGTCCCGCACCGAACTCGTTCTCGAGACGACGATCGAGAGCTGCCGCCAGCCGCATGGCGCCGTCAGAGCGATGCAGCGAACGATCGCGTGCCAGCTCGGCGACCAGCCGATCGTCGAGGAGCCGATCGATGTCGCATTGCGGACAGAGCTCGGTCTCGTCGAGAGCACGACGTACCTCGCGGCAAAAAGCCTGCTCGATTTCGGATTCGAGGAACTCCCCCCCGACGATGCCGCTGGCGAGGCCGATAGCGGCGACCGCAGGTCCATCTCCGATGCGCGCCGTGAGCGCGTCGTGAAACTCGAGGCTCGGAAGCAACGACAGGAGATCGACCCAGCGATCCGCCACCGACGCGCTGAAGAACCCGGCGACGTGAGCGTGCTCCTCTCCGCCACATGCGACTACCGCGGCTGCATCGAGCAGTCCGCGAGCGATCGCGGACTCCACCCAGCGAAGACCGATGCGACCGCGCACCGAAACATCGCTCGAGCCCTCCCCGGGCGTGGCCGCGTGAAGCAGCACGCTGCAAACGCGAGGCTCTCCGATCCACCGGTCCTCGAGAGAGCGCAGCTTCTCGGCCACGGCCAGGAGCAGCCCCGGGCCGATCGGGTCGATGAAGCCCTGCACGAGGAAGATCCGCAGCTCTTCCGCGGCCGTGCGGAGGCCGGCGAGCCCATCGTCGACGGAGTCACGAACGGCGCCGTCCGACCGGTGCTCGAGCCGAATCGCCTTGTCGATCACGGACCGCGCCGCCACCAGCGCATCGAGAAGACGGCTCGATGCATCGCCGTCGACCGCGAATCGACGCTCGACGCCACCGATCGACAGCTCGGCAACACCCTCGTCAAGATAAATGAACGCGACCGTATCGGGCAGCTCTCCGAGACACTCTGCAACGCGACGCGACACATCGTGACGCAGCCTCGCGGCAACATCGCCGAGAAAGCAGAATATGATCGGTTGGACCCTGGTCACGAGCGGAGAATCCCGTCCTTCCCACCACTATACCGCCCACGCCGTCACAGAACGTCGACAAACCCGCGGTTTGACGGAGCGAGCCCGATCGATCCCATCGAATCTCGACCGAGCCACTCGATACCCGAATGGAAGAGGGCTCTCGGCTCGCCCTTGCGGAGCGTGCACGCGTAGAGATGCAGGCTGATTTCCAGGTGAGGATAGGAGTGATCGACGCTCGCTAGATGGCTCCCCACAGCGACCTCGATCGCAAGCTCCTCCGCAAGCTCCCGGGCGAGCGCGATCTCCCGGGGCTCGCCCTCGCGTACCTTGCCGCCGGGAAACTCCCAGTATCCGGCCATGTTGCTGCCCGCAGGCCGCTGGCCGAGTAGATACTTGCCGTCCCGCTGAAGGGCAGCCGCGACCACGTGGACGTGCGGAATCCCCGTCCGGCTCGACCGGGTCGACTCGATCCCGCCCACGCTCAACGCCGTGTCACGTCGACCTGCCACGGTCCGCTTTGTACCTCGCCTTGCATGAGCACGACGTCGACACGAGTATCGCCCGCCTTCAGCTCCAGCCCCTCGAAGTCGTGCGACGTCGCCCCCTTCGCGACCCGGTCCTGCCGCCGGCGCCCGCCGACGGCCAGGGTGATGCCGCCGGCGGCCTTGCGCGGACGGAAACGCGCCCGCACGTCGAAGGTCCCGTCACGTGCGACGTGCACGAGCCAGTAACCGTGGGAGTCCGCAGCCCACGGCCGCCCCTTGACATGCCGCCAGTCCTGACGCGTCAGCACCGAAGGATTCTCGTGCTCGGTGCCGATCCAGATGCGCGGTGGCGCGTAGTTGTCGGCACGTGTCGAGCCGACATCGTCGAACCACGCGTCGTAGCCCTTCTTCAGCTTCGCGAGGACAGCTCGCCTCTCCCCGGCGAGGTTCCTCGTCTCGAGCGGATCCTCGACCATGTCGTAGAGCTCGAGGTCCGGGTCACCCGGGAAGCTCTCGCGACCGAAGCCGCTCGCGTGCAGCAGCTTCCAGCGCTGCGTGCGGTACGCGAAGTTGTGGTAGCGAACCGGCCGGTCGCCGCGGTGAGCCTGGATGCAGATCGCCCGGCTCCTCGCCTGGACCCTCCTGCGCTCGAGCAGAGGCAGCAGGCTACGTCCGTCGATCTTCAGTCCCTCCGGTAGCTCGACGGAGCACGCCTCGAGAATCGTCGGAAGCACATCGATGTGCGCCGAGACCTGGCTCGAGGCCTCTCCCGACTTCAAACGCGACGGCCAGTGGGCGAAGAAAGGCGAGCGAATTCCACCCTCGTGGACACTCGACTTGGAGCCTCTCATCCCGGCGACGTAGCGCGGTCCGTTCGGGCCGTTGTCGACCATGAAGATCACGAGCGTATCGTCGATCAGCTTCATCACCTCGAGCCACGCGAAGAGCCGACCTACGTTGCGGTCGACGTTCGTGATCATGGCGTAGATCCGCGCCATGCGGTCAACGAGGCGAGGGCTCCCCTTCCCCAGCATCGCGGGCCGCAGGTCCATCGCCTCGTAGAGCTCGTGCTCCTCGCGAGGCACGTCGTGGAACGGCCCGTGAGGAGCGTTCGTCGGGATGTAGGCGAAGAAGCTCCGGTCCTCCTTCCGGACCCTCTCGATCCAGTCCATCGCCGCAGCGAAGTACACGTCGGTGCAGTAGCCCTTCGTCGGCGTCGGCTTGCCCCGGTGGAACAGGACAGCGTCGGTGTACTTGCCCTCGGCTCCCTCGGGATCGGAAGGCTGCGCTTTGCCGCCTCCACGGTGAACGAGCTACTCCGAGAACCCCTGGTCCATCGGACGGAACGGGTAGTTGTCGCCGAGATGCCACTTGCCGAAGATCCCGGTCGCGTAGCCCGCATCGCGCAGGATCTCCGCGACAGTGACCTCGCCCGGCTCCATCATCGCACGGCCGATATACGTGTCGATCGCGCGCGTGCGATAGTTGTACCGCCCGGTCATCAGGGACGCGCGGGTCGGAGCGCAAACGGGACTGACATAGAACCGGGACAGCGTCGCGCTGCGACTCGCCATCGCGTCCAGATGCGGGGTCCGGATCACGGGATTGCCGGTGACGCCGAGATCCCCGTAACCCTGGTCGTCGGTCATGATCAGGATCACGTTGGGCCGGGCGGCGCGAACCGCGTCGACATCGACCGACACGCTCCACAGAGAGAGCGCGACGACGAGAACAGGCGAAGGGAGAGTGAGGCCGGGAGTTCGCACGGCAGGCTCCGGATCGATGCGGGACGGCCGGATTCGAGGAATCGACGGCCGCCGATGCTACGCGTTGCCGGCCGCGCATTCAACTCGTCAGCAGCCAGCACGCGGAGATAGCCGGAGCGACGGCGGCGAGATCCCGGCGTGACGGGAGCCCCGAAAAACCTCCGCGGCGCATGACCACTTGCACCTCACGGACGAGTCGTCGCAAGATGGTCCGCGCCCTCCCGGCCCGCGTGCCGGAAGCCCTCGAGCGACGAGCAGGACGATGAATGAACGAGTGAAGATCGACGCGATCCGCGTTCGCGAGCTGCGGCTGCCGCTGCGGACGCCCTTTCGCATATCCGGTGGCGTGCTCCTGGAGCGACGCTCCTGGATCGTCGAGATCGACAGCGACGGTGTCGTCGGCTACGGGGAGTCGGCGCCGAACGACGAGCCGTTCTACAGCGAGGAGACGCTCGGAACGGCACGCACGCTCTTCGAGGAGCTGTATCTGCCGCGTCTCATCGGCCGAGAGTTCGAGTCGATCAACGCCTTTGACGAGGAGCTCCGCCGCGGCGTCCGCGGCAATCCCTTCGCGCGCGTCGGCCTCGAGAACGCGTACTGGGATCTCTGCTGCCGGCGCAGCGGCGTGTCGCTCGTCGAGGCGATCAATCGGCGGCTCGAGTCCCTCGGTGTCGACGCGGCAGCGCGGACGCCCGCACCGTCCATCGACAGCGGCGTCGCCGTCGGCATCCCCGAGGACGGCCGGCTCGAGGAGTACCTCGAGGAGGGCTACCGACGCGTCAAGATCAAGATCCGCCCGGACTGGTCCACCGAAGCCTGCCGGGTCGTGCGACGAGCGGCCGGCGACGGATTTCCGTTCTGGACCGACGCCAACGCCGCCTTCGAGATCGGCCGCGACATCGACACGCTGCGAGGTATGGACGAGTTCGGCCTGCTCTTCCACGAACAGCCGCTCCACCACCGCGATCTCGTCGACCACGCACGGCTCGCGAAGGAGATCGACACGCCGATCTGCCTCGACGAGTCACTGACGTCGACGCGGACCGGTCGCGCGGCGCTCGAGCTGGACGCCTCGCGCATCTGGAACATCAAGGTGCAGCGCGTCGGCGGGCTCTGCGAGGCGACCCGGATCTACAAGCTCGCCGTCGACAACGGTGTGAAGCTCTGGGGCGGAACGATGCCCGAGTCCGGTATCGGGGCACAACCGATCATCGCGCTCGCGGCCTTCACGGCCTTCGTGTTTCCCGCCGACGTCGAGCCGAGCGACCGCTGGTACGAGCCCGGCCACGACCCCGTCGAGATCGAAATGGGGCGCGACGGCAAGATCGCCGTACCGGACGGCGCCGGCGTCGGCGACCGGATCCTTCCGGAACGGTACGAACGTTTCACGAGGCCGGTCCTCGGGTTCTGATCACCCGTGCCCGCATGACGAACGGGAACTTCACGGACCATGACGCGCAGGGACACCATCGAGAGCGCCAGGCAGACCTTCCGGGACCGCTTCGGCGGCGAACCGGCGGTGGTCTCCTGGGCGCCCGGACGCGTCGAGCTTCTCGGCAACCACACGGACTACAACGGCGGCCTCGTCCTCGCGGTCGCCCTCGACCTCGGCGTCGCGGTCGCCGCCTCGCCCGAGGACTCGCCGTCGCCGGTGCTCGAGGCCTTCAGCGCCGAGCTGGACGACTCACGAATCACGTCTCTCGACCCCATCGAGAGGAGCGAGATCGGATGGGTGAACTACCTCCTGGGCGTGCTGAGGGAGATCGCCGCGCTCGGCGTCCGTCTTCCGTCGCTTCGCCTGACGATCGCCAGCAGCCTCCCTTTCGGTGCGGGCGTGTCGTCGTCCGCGGCCCTCGAGCTCGCGACCGCCGAGGCCGCCTTCGCGCTCTGTGGCGAACGTCCCGACGACCCCTTCGACGTCGCGAAGCTCTGCCAGAGGGCCGAGATCGAGTTCGTCGGCATGCCCTGCGGCCTGCTCGACCAGTTCTCCTCGCTCTTCGGTCGTCGCAGTTGCGCGCTCTTCCTCGACTGCAGGTCTCTGGCATTCTCACGAGCCCCGCTCGGCGATGAGGTGGCTCTGGTCGTCGCGGATACGCGCGTCAAGCACGCTCTCGTCGACGGCCGGTACGCTGCTCTGCGCAGGCACTGCGAGAGCGCGGCGAGGCGCCTGGGCGTGCTTCTCGGTCGCGACATGACGACGCTGCGGGACGCGTCGCTCCAGGAGTTCCTCGACGTCGCCGATCGTGTCGACCTTGCGGATCGACGTCGCGCCGAGCACGTCCTGCGGGAAAACGTGCGCGTCCTGGAAGGACGCTCGGCGCTCGAGAGCGGCGACGTCGCGCGACTCGGCGCACTGATGGTCGCCTCACACGACTCGAGTCGCGACCTCTTCGGCAACTCGTGCGTCGAGCTGGATGCTCTGGTGGAGCTCGGTCGCGGCCTGCCCGGCTTCCTCGGCGGCAAGCTCTGCGGGGGCGGCTTCGGCGGCGCCACTGTGAACCTGGTCGAGACACGTCTGGTCGACGCCTTCACCAGGGAGCTGGCGAGCGCCTACGACGCCCGCTTCCCGGACGAGCTGCGGGTGTTCGTCACATCGGCGGGCGAAGGAGCCGGCATCGCGGGGGACCCGACTGCAGAAGATTGAAAAGCTCCGGCGCAGCGTCGAGAATGGGTTGAGGCGTTGGGTCATCCGCGCGCCGGACGCGCTGCCGTCGGATTTCGCTCGGACACCGGGCTCGTGGATTGTGCCAGAGGATCGCTCGATGAGACTTCACTTGCTGAGAAACTGCGCGGTACCCGCGTTCGCGCTCGTTCTCGTGGCGTCGACCGTCGCCAGGGCGCAGCTCCAGTTCACGCGGGGAGACTCGAACCTCGACGGCCGTACGGACATATCCGACGGCGTCAACATCCTCAACATCCTCTTCCTCGGCGCGCCGGATCCCGGCTGCCAGGACGCCAGGGATGCGAACGACGACGGCGCCGCGGACATCTCCGACGGCGTCTACGTCCTCAATCATCTCTTCACCGGCGGCCCGGCTCCCCTGGCGCCGTTCGGCGCCTGTGGATGCGATGAGACCGAGGACGCGCTCACCTGCGAGGTGGCCTCGCAGGCGTGTGTCGACCTCGGCCCCTGCGACGGCACCCGGTGTCTCGACCAGGACGGCCTCGACGTGGCGATCGCGGAGAACGTGCCGCCAGTCGTCTGCATCGCCCCCGACGCCGCCGAGGTGGCGGCCGGCGATCTCCTGATCACGGTCTGCCCGTCCGACCTCGACCCCGCACCGATGTGCGATGGATCCCCGGGCTGCCCGGTCGAGTTCGACGAGATCCGCGGCACCCTCGACGTCGACGGCCGGGTCGTCAACACCTTCGTCTCCGGGAGCATCACGAGCATGCCGCTCCTTGTCGTCAACACCGCACTGGGCTCCACCGTCGAGTGCTCGACCGACATCACGTTCAGCGGCGACGCGGTGATCGAGCTCGTCGTCGAGGAGAACGAGAGCGGCGACCTGGTTCTCGTCGAGATCCTGCCCCCGACCTTCGACCGGGACAGCGTCGACGTCGATCTGTCGGCACGTGGCGGGATCCTGTGCCTGCTTCTTGCCGGGTTCGTCGACCTCTTTCTCGACGACCTCATCGACCAGCTCGATGCGGCGGCCGCGGAGCTCCTCATCGACCTCAACCTGGAGCTCGGCGGACGGATTCTCTGCCCCGTTCAGTAGAAGCCTGCCCCGTTCAGTAGAAGCCTGCCCCGTTCAGTA
>CAYMLL010000052.1:0-31315 GCA_964390645.1 uncultured Planctomycetia bacterium
GGGGGGGGTGGGGGGGCGTGGGGTGGGGGGCGGGGGGGGTGTTTCTTGCCTAGTCTTTGGTCGTGGCCGCCGGATGGAGCTTGCGCGCGGCGTTTGCCGGCCGCAGCCCGGATGGGGTGTTGAAACAGCCTCTCAGGCGAGAGACTGCCTGCCGATGGGGGCTCGTCCACTCACGGAAATCTCATCCATTCACCGGAACCTCAGCCCGAGGACCCAGAGCTGCCAGCGTTTCTGGAACCGCGCCATGTCGTCCTCGCGGAGAACGGACTTCAGCGTCCTCAGTCCCGTCGGGTCCTTCTTCGCGCCCGCGACGAAGCGCCGGTAGAACTCACGCAAGAGCCCCTTCTCCTGCAGGTAGTAGCAGAGGTAGCGGGACTGGCTGTAGTTCGTCCCTCTGTCCTCGTCGTAGAACTGGCGGGTCGTCGTCGCGGTCAGGGTCGCGAAGGTCCGGACCTCGTCGGCGCGGATCGCCTCTTGCAGACCTCGCAGTCGCCAGTTCGTGAATCCGACGATCTCGCCGCGCCGGTCGCCACACTGCTCGTAGAGCGAGGCGAGCCCCTCGTTGAACCACGACGGACAGGCTGGGAAGTTCGCCTCGATGAAGGGGTGCACGATCTCGTGAACGAGCGTGCCTCCGCCGGTCGCGATGTTCATCACCAGAGCGTTGTGCGTGCTCGAGTAGTAGCCGAAGGGCGTCGAAGGCTCCTCGCCCCAGAGCTCACGAACGTTTCGCCGGTAGCTCGCCCTGTCCCGGAAAAGCCAGATGTCGACGATCTTCAGAGGATCCTCGCGGAAGTAGCTCGACTTGAGGCGATCGACGGCCCAGCCCACCGTGTCGTTCGAGCGTCGGCGAACTTTGGTCGCGTCCTCGTCTCCGATGACCACGAAGGGGACCTTCACGAGGACGGTGAAGCCCTTCGAGGGCAGTCCCTTCTTCAGAGCCCGCACGTGTTGGGCGTAGTCCGCGCGGGAGAAACGCGGCCTCATCTCGTCCACCACCGCGCCTCTCGCCGACCGCGAGGTCACGTCGGCCTCCGGAAGCCTGGAGCCGTCCAGACGCAGCCGGATTACCGTCCAGCGGTCGCGCTCGTACTTCAGCGGCCAGAGCTCGAGGAACAGCGTGCGCTTCATGCGGCGGCACGCTGCCTTGTCGACGGCCGGCTCGTGGTAGATGACCTCGTCCTTCTTCGCATCGTAGCCCAGGACGAGGCGAAAGTGCTCGGCCGCCAGCGGCCGCTCGTCATAGCGCATGCAGACGATCGACGGCACGCCCGCGGCAAGATCGCGATGGAGCTCTTCCCACAGCACCGGGAGTTCGACGCCGGCTCGCGCCGCCACGACCTTCTTCCACACCTCGCCCGGGTCAAATCCCACCGCCCGCGCCGCACGCACCAGATCGCGCGAGCGGCAGCCGCGACCGAGGGCCGGGTCGACCCCCGAACGGTCGAAGACGTCGTCCTGGTCGATCTTCCGTCCGTGCTTGCGCAGCACCATCTCGACGCAGGCCTCGCCGCAAAAATCGGGCTTCTGGCGCACGTGCGGGATGCCGTCGATCAGAACGTCGGCGTACCGTGTCCCGGGGGCGGCCCACACAGCGGCCGTGCAGCTGGCGAGGATCCAGAGCGTGAAGACGACGTGCATGGAGCGGCCCCCCGGATCGTCAAGCGCAGGTTGACGGGACACCAGGAATTGTGAGGCCGCTCGCGGCGAGGTCAACGGCGCACTCGCTCACGTTACAGCGCCGTTACAGATCACTCGCTCTTGAAGTGCTTGCTGGAATGACGAAGGAACGACCGCTCGTCGGCAGTCAGGCTGTCGTAGCCGAAGCTGGAGATCTTGTCGAGCAGCTCGTCGACCCGATGCCGGATCTCACGGACACGCTCCCGCTCCCGAATGTCGCGAGCAGCCAGCCACGCGGCCATCTTGCGGTCAAAGGCAGAATCGAGCCGCAGCCAGAGCAGAGCCAGCATCACACCCGAGATCTGCGGCAGCAGGAAGAGCGACTGCGGCATTTCGCCGCTGGCCCGGAGACTGTCGAGCAACGCCAGCCCCGCCGCACCGAGGACGATCAGCGCCCACAGAAGCCTGCGGACCGGAAAGAACCCCAGCCACACCCGATCCCTCGTGACGCCGGCGACGGCGACGAGACACGCCAGCGCCAGGGCCGACGAGCCGTAGGACACGGGACCGGCGAAAGCCCCGGCGGCATCGCTGGCGCCAGGGACAAAGAACCCGCACGCCACGGCGATCCTCCCGGCGACCAGGCTGACTCCGGTCGAGAGAATGACGACGGTGCCGTAGAAGACCAGAAAGCGGGGTGTTCCCCAGCGCGTCTCGAGAATTCCGCCGGCGACGAGCACGACGAACACGCTCGCCGTCAGGTGAAAGCCCGTCGTGTGCAGAAGGTGCGACGTGAAGAAGGCCTCGAGCGTGGGATGGAGCGCGTCGAGCGTCTGACGCACCGCCGCCTCGGGATCCTGTCCGAAGAAACGCCAGACCAGCACGGTCGTGCCGAGAAACACCAGCGCAGCCGGAGCCCGGAAGCTCTCGTCCTGCCGCCGACGGCCGCGAACCAGGTTGTCGCCTCCTGCGAAAGAGTCACCCATTCCGTCGATGCTCTCGGTCGGTGCGACCGAGGCCTCGGCACACCCGAGCCTCCGACGAGGCCAGCGCACCGCGGCCAGCCGATCGCGGTCCTTCTCACTCGTTTCCGTCGCGACGACCGGACTGGATTCCGATCTCCGCCTCCCTGACCTATTGTAGCATGGGCCGGGAGGTGGACAAGAAACGCAGCGCATCCCCGACGGAACCCGAACACGAAGACCCTCCCGCGCTGCAGAGCACGCTGATTCCGGGGGAGGGAGATGGCGTCGAACGCGCTCAGCGCTTGGAGAACTGGAAGCTCTTGCGAGCGCCCTTCTGGCCGGGCTTCTTGCGCTCGACCTCGCGCGCGTCGCGGGTAAGGAACTTGCCCTCGCGCAGGACGGCCTCGTGATCAGGGTTCGACTTGACGAGAGCCCGGGCGATGCCGAGCGAGATCGCATCCGCCTGCCCGCCAAAGCCGCCACCGGAGGCGGTGACGAAGACGTCGAAGTCGCCCAGCGAATCGACGGCCTTCAAGGGAGCGACGACCTGGAGGCGCTCGATCGCCGTCCCGAAGTAGTCGTCGAGTTCCTTCTTGTTGACGACGATCTTGCCCGAGCCCGCTGCGAGACGAACGCGCGCGATCGAGGTCTTGCGGCGTCCGGTGCCCCAGATGTAGGAGACGTCGTTCTTCTTCGCCATGATTCTCTCGAGCTGTCGATCCGGGTCTTCGGGACCCTCTTTCAGCGAGCGGCCCCGTTCTCAGTGAACGGCCCCGTTCTCAGTGAACGGCCCCGTTCTCAGCGCACCGCAACGGTCTCGGGCTGCTGGGCCACATGCGGGTGATCTGCACCGGCGTAAACCTTGAGCCGCTTGAGCATGTTGCGTCCGAGCTTGTTCTTCGGCAGCATGCGACGAACCGCGAGGGTGATGATCTTCTCCGGCTTCTTCTCACGCAACTCGGCGAGACGGTTCTCACGCAATCCGCCGAAGTAGCCGGTGTGATAGCGATACTTCTTGTCCGTCTCCTTCTTGCCGGTGACCTTGACCGCCTCCGCGTTCGTCACGACAACGAAGTTGCCTCCGTCCACGCCGGGCGTGTAGGTCGGTCGATCCTTGCCCATCAAGCTCATCGCGGCGTGGACGGCCAGCTTGCCGAGCACGGCCTCGCCGGCGTCGAGGTGAATCCACCGTCGCTCGACGTCCTCTTTGCGCATCAGGAAGGTCTTGGTCGACATGGATGACGTCGCTCTCACGGACGGGGCTTCGCTGGACGGCCTCCGGAGTCGGGCCGGCGACGTAAACCACGCCACCTCGCGGCCTTCGCGTTCCAGAGGTGAAAGGCCAGATCCTACCGACCACGTTCCTGCTCATCAACTGGAAACCCCCCGAAACCCGGCGAAGACCGGAGGCTGTCCCACCTCGCGAGGGCCCCGAGGGCCGCGACCAGGGCGATCGCCGTCGGCGTCCTCAGTACCGGCGTCGGAAACCCCAGCGGACGGGCTCCCGCGGCGGTAGCGGTGGCGACCTCGGCAGGGCTGAATCCCCCCTCGGGGCCGATCAAGAACAGACTGGGCCCCGGCTGCCCGGTCGCGCCGAGCAGCGCGTCAAGCGTCGGAGCGGGCCCTCCGGGAGTCGCGATCCAGACGGTCTCGTCGGCCTGACGAGCCCTCTCGACCACCTCCTCGAGCCCCGCTGCCTCGCCGACCTCGACCGGCCGGGCACGGCCCGACTGCTTCGCTGCCTCCGCGGCGATCCGCAGCCAGCGCCCGGCCCGCTTCGACGACGGGACCAGCTGCACCTGGCCGCGCTCGGCCCGCAGGGGAATCAGACGCTCGAGCCCGAGCTCCGACGCCAGCCGCACCGCGATGTCGAAGCTCTTCTCCTTCACCGGAGCCACCGCGACGGTCCACGGGACCCCGTCGGCGGTGGCGCCGGGAACCGCATCCCCGACTCGCAACCGGACCTCGGGTGGCGCCCCCTCGACCTCGCGGACCTCGTGGATCGTCGCGTCGAGGACCTTCCCGCCGGCGCCGACCACCTCGACACGGTCCCCGATCCCGCGGCGCAACACGGTCGCCACGTGGTGAGCCTCTTCCTCGGGCAGAGCGACGGTGTGGCCCACGCTGGCCCCCGGGACGTGAACCCTCGGCACCCTCACCGGCTCTCTTCTCGCTTCCGTCGCATCCTCTCCTCGGCCTCGGTGACGCGCGCTCGAATCGTGTCTGCCTCCGGTGAGTCATCTCCCGCAAGAATGGCCCGAGCCTCCGGCAGATCGCCCACCCCGACGTTGGCGCGGGCGACGAGACGACGCTCCCTGGGAGAGAGTGTCGACCGCGGCAGGTAGCCGGTCACCGGATCACCGCCTCCGATCCTGCGCAAGGCGTCGAGATGGCGCCGCGCCTGCTCGATACCGACGTGAAGCGCTCGCGGGGCGCGGAACTCGAGCTCTCCGGTGTGATCGGTGTTGACGTCGTCGGCGGTGTCGGCCCCCACGAAGCGCCGCACACCCTCGGAGCCGATCAGGTGCAGGGCGAGCCAGCCGATTCCCGATGTGACCCCACTCGCACGCTGACGCCGCAGCGACGGAGCGGACGACAGCAGCTGCAGGTCGATCGGGTTCTGCGAACCGATGAGAATCAGCTCGCCGGCCCCGGGAGGCCGCAAGACCTCGACGCTCGGGAAGACCGCCTGAAAGGTGCGCAGGAGCAGCTTCAGGCTCCGAAGGTCGAGACGGTAGAGCTGCACCCACTGGACGAAGACGCCGCCAGGAGCCAGCCGCTCCGCCGCCTCGCGAAAGAACTCGACCGTGAAGAGCGGCGCGGCACCGACGATCCAGGGTTCCGACGGCTGGCTGACGATGACGCCGAAGGTCTCGCTCGACAGATCACGTGCGAGCACTCGGCGAGCGTCCGCAAAATGCCAGCGCACGGAGGACTCGAGGCGCCCCGGGTCGAACCAGGGGCGCACGGCCTTCGCGACGGTCTCGACCTCGAGGACGTCCATGAAGGCCCGCTCGATCTCGATGACGTCGATCGGCGCGACGATGCCGCAACGACTGCGCGTCTCGGCCAGGGCACCGAGCGTCACCCCACTGCCCAGGCCGATCAGAAGACCCGGCGACCCCGGTTGAGCCCGACCGAGCACGCCGCCGACGGCACCGAGCAGCATCTGCGTCGGCATGACGGCGCGGCTCGGCTTCGACTCGTCGACCGGAACGCTGCCCTCGACCTTGCCGTTGCCCTTGATGTGCAGCGTGTTCATGTCGGCATCGATCTCCGCGCTGACCACGACTTCGCGCCCCTCGATCACCGCGATCATCGCACGGCCCTCGTAGCTCTCCTCGAGCGAGCCCTCCTGGAGGCGCTCGAGATCCCACTGGTACACGCCGCTGAGGAGCTTCTTGTAAGGCCAGCTCCGCAGGCCTCGCCCGGTCGCCGCGAAAGCGCAATCGACGAGGGTGGCGAGAAGAACCAGCGACGCGAACACGGTCGCCAGGCGCCGATTCGACGTGGCTTCACGGCCGTCGGAAGTCGCTCGGTCGAGCAGGACTCCGGAGATGCAGAGCAGCGCGATGGCGGCGAGGCCGAGCCGGTACGTCGCCTCGAGGCAGACGACGCCCGCGGTCAAGGGGCCGGCGACGATGGCGCCGAGGACGGCGCCGACGCTGTTGATGCCGTACAGCGAGCCCGCCACCTCGACGCGTGTCGCGATGAACCACGGAAAGAGACAGCCGAGAAGGAAGTTCGGCGCGAAGGCGATGAGGCTCGCTCCGAGCGCGCCGCAGGCGAGCGGATCGAGCCCGAAAGCGCGCACGCCAAAGAGGTAGGCCTGCGGCAGCTCGGGCACCGCGACGTACGCGATGGTGGACAGCAAGAGAACGGAGAAGGGCAGGACCCACGCGCCACGTCGCGAGAGCACCCGACCGCCGAAGACGAGGCTCCCGATACCGATACCGAGGACGACCGACGCCGCGACCGTCGCGAACGCGTAGACGCTGGCCCCGACCGTCAGCACCAGCAACCGCATCCACAGAACCTCCCAGAAGAAGACGACGAAGCCGGAGAGGAAGACGAACGAAGCGCCCGTTCGCACGATTCCGGGAGCCGGCGCCACTGCGGGATCGACGGTGGAAGTCACCCGCCAGCCCGCGATGGCGAGGGCGATCCCGACGACGAGCTGTAGCGACGTGCCGGCGACGACCACGGGAACCTCGCCGATCACCGGCACCAGAACGAGCCCCGTGATCAGAGCGCCGAGGCCACCTCCGATGGCGTTGAGCCCGTAGAGCCATCGAACCCGGGACGGACGGTCTGCATCATCCGGCAACGCTCGCAACAGAACCGGAAGCCCGGCTCCGGCCGGCGACGTCGCAAGAACGAGCAGGATCGCCGCGAAGATCTCGCCACCGGTGGCACGAAACACGTCGGGGGCGCCGTAGAAGACGACGGAAACGCAACCGGCGAGGAGCGCTGCGGTCATCTCCAGCAACGCGAACACGAGCAGCGGTCGCTTGACGCGTGGGGCGAAGCGTTCCGCGACGAACGCGCCGAACCCCATTCCCGCAAGAAAGGACCCGAGCACGATCGCCGCCGACAGAGAGCCGGATCCGAGCAGGCGGTGAAGCGCACGGCTCCAGACGACCTCGACCGTCAGCGTGGCCGTTCCCGACAGGAACAGAAAGGGGTAGAGGAATCTCACGGTCGCTGCGAGCTCTCCAGCATTCCTGGCAGCACCTTCTCGTTGAGGAGCTTCTCGATCTCCAGCCGCTCCTCCACGTCGCCGTCACCAAGTGCCTCGAGGTACCGATGGAGCGAGGCGAAGGATCTCTTCCACTCGCCGACCTCAGCGTAGAGGAGGCCGACGCGCTTGTCGACGGTCGCCGCTCGCCCTGCGAGGATCTCGTCAACGCCGATCTCCTGCGCACGCTGGAAGTGGGCGATCGCGAGGTACGGCTCCTGCTTCGCGACGAGGTTCGCCAGGTTCAGAAAGACGCGCGCGTCCCCCGGTTCGCCGTCGGGAAGCAGCGCGACGTACTCCCGGTAGGCCTCCTCGGCACGCTTCGGATCCTCCAGGTATCGCAGCGAAAGATCGCCGATGGCCCGCAGCGTCTCGATCTTCCCCTCGTCGAGCTTCGCAGCCTGCTCGAGCGAGCGCATCGCCGGCCTGTAGCGACGTAGACGAACCTCGGCCTCCGCGATCCCGCGATAGGAGCGAGCGACGAAGGAGCGCTCGTCGAGCTCCCCTGCCTTCTCTAACACCTTCAGCCAGCTCTTGCGCGCCGCGTCCCACTCATCCTCGTCGTGGTGCTTCTCGGCGCTCACGGCCATGCTCTCGAGCTGCTTTCGAAGCTCACGCCTGCCGCCTTCGGGATCCGCTTCGAGGCTCTTCTGGATCGCGATGTTCTTGAGTCCCTGGGTCGCGCCGCGATTGAAAGGGTCCGTCTTCAGCACCCGGCGAAAGAGCTCTTCCGCACGGTTCCAGTTCCTGCGTTTGACCTCGATCGGAGCCAGGGAGAGGAGCGCCGCCGCCGAGTCAGGAGCGATGTCGAGCGCCTTCTCCAGCTCGGTCACGCAGGAGTCCAGCTCTCCCTGCGCATCGAACGAGCGTGCGATCCTCAGGATGTACGCAACCCGTTCCTCGTCGTTCGCCGCGCTCGCAAGCAAGGTTCCGGCAAGCCTCCGCGCGCCCTCGGCATCCTTGTTCGCGAGCAGTACCTCGAAGACGTGAAGCTGCGTCTGCTTCCAGCGCGGGTCGTCCTTGCCGACGAGAGCGAGCATCTCGTCGAGAGCCTCGAGTGCGAGTGCCGGCTTCTTCTGTTTCATGTGAAGACGGTGAATCTCGTACAGCGAACGGAATACCAGGCCCTCGTGCGCGCCGATGTCGACGATTCGACGGTAGTGACGAACCGCCAGGTCGGAGTTTCCGAGAAGCTCGTAACAGCTCGCAAGCTCGAGGTGAACAACGTTGTGAACGTAGTTCGTCGAGCTCTCGATCTCCCGACCGTCAGTGTCCGTCGACGAGAGAACGGTCGACAGATCGGCGATCGCCTTGCGGAGGCTCGCCGGATCGCGCCGACCGAGCTGCGCGTGAAGGCTTCCCCTGATGGAGCGCGCGCGAAGCAGATGGCCCCGATGGAGCGGCGATGGGTCGGGGTCCTCCCCCCAGATCTCGATGGCCCGGCTGAACTCGTCGACGGAGTCACGCACCTTGCCCGCATCGTGGAGCGCGTCCGCGAGCCCCATGTGAGCACGTGCACAGCGAGGCTGGGCTGCGACGGCGGAGGCCCAGAGATCGAGGCGCGAGCCCCAGTGGCCGTTTCGGCGCACGGTCATCGCCAGAAGCACGAGCGCGACGAGTCCAAGGGTGCTCCAGGCAGAGACCGCCTCCCTGCGTCGCCACCACGCGAAGCCGGCAGCCGCGAGCAGCAGCACGCCGATCATCGGCAGATACGCGAATCGCTCGGCGAAGCGCTCCGCAGTCGGCACGAGCTGCAGCACCGGCACCAGCACCCCGAGGAACCAGAGGATCCCGAGCGCGATGATGCCCCTTCCGCGCCGCCACGCCAGGAGCGAAACTCCGAGCAGAGCGAGCACGAGCAGCAGCGCCGGAAGCGTCGACCAGGGCTCGAGCAGCGAGGTCGACGGAGGGATGGCGTCGAAGGAGTAGTCGATGCTCAGCGAGAACGGCGCGAGAACGAGGCCGAGGTAACGTGCGGCGTAACGGCAGGCCGTCGTCAGCACTCCCCCCGCACCCGAAGCGACGCGCTCTGCGACGAGGTCGGGGGTTCTGAGCGTCGCCCAGATGAGAAACACCGCGACGCCCCACATCGCCAGGTGACAGACGATGCGACGCCACTCGAACCGCGCCCGGCGCAGCAGGTCGATGAGCAGAAAGAGAGCCGGAAGCGTGACCACCATCTCCTTCGCCAGGAAGCCCAGTCCAAACAGGATCGGCGCGAAGATCAGAGCGCACCAGGACAACGCCTCGCGTCGCGGCGACCGCAAGTAGAGCGCCAGCGCCGCCAGGAAGAAGAACGTCGACAGCACGTCGCGCCGCGAGGACATGTAAGTCACCGCCTCCGTCGCGAGGGGATGCACGGCGAAGAGAAGACCGAGTGCAACCCCGCCAACGTCGCTTCCGAGAAGCCGCCGCCCGAGGACGAAGAGCAGCAGCGTGTTGAGCAGATGCCAGAACATGTTCTGCAGATGGAAGAAGAGCACCGGTGGATCGCCGGGGGGAAACTCGTCGAGAAGCGCTACCGACAACCGGTAGTCGATCCAGCAGGAGAGGAAACGCAGCGGCCGGTAGTTCTCGCGCAGGTCCTCGTCCTTCCAGCGTCGAGACAGGATGTCGAAACTCCCGAGGATGCGTGTGCTCGCCTCCTCCACGTCGACACGGATGAGCTCGTTGTCCTTGACGAGCTTGACGTCGTCAAAGACGAACGGCGCGTCGAGAACACCAAGGTAAGGGAGCACCGCGGCAGCGGCGATGAGGGCGAGAAAACCGAGACGGCCCTGCCTGCCGCCGGGGAGGTCGCGCTCGATTCTGTCCGCAAGGGCCTCGACCGAAGGCTCGCGCGGGCTCCGAGCCTCCCTCATGCGTCTCCTCCTTCGGGGCGAGCTTCCAGCAGATACACGTTCGCGATCGCGAAGAGGCCCGGCATCATCCGCACGAGCGGCGCGCAGACGGAGCGAAGCGTCGAGTTCCGCGGTGGCACGATCGAGTCGCCCTCCTGGTCGAGCACTCGCAGATCCGCCGCGTCGAAGAGGCGACGCGCCGAGCGATCGTCGTAGTGGTGGATGTGAGGATCGTCGTGGCCGCCGAATTCCATCTCCCCGAAGAGGATCCCGAGACGTCGTGCGACGTGAATCTCGTTCGGCAGGGAGATCACAAGAGCGCCGCCCGGATCGAGCGATCGGACCAGCTTCGCGATCGCCGCAACCGGGTCCCGGAGATGCTCGAGCACCTCCATCGCGACAACGACGTCGTAGCGGCGGCTGCCGAGATCCTCACGCTCGATATCCACCACGGACACGTCCAGCCCGCTCTCACGCGCGCGACGAATCGCCTCCTGGGAGACGTCGATCCCCTCGACGGTGAAGCCCGCGTCCCGGAAGCGCTCGAGCGCCCACCCCGGACCGCAGCCGACATCCAGAAGACGGACACCGACGTCAGCGACGCTGCGCCGACTCGCGAGCCGGTCCAGCAATGTGATCGCGGCCGCCGCCCTCGCCCGGCTGCGCGCACGCGTGCGCGTGACGTCACGACCCTTCCAGTAGCTATCGTATCGCTCGCCTGCGTCCTCGAAAGTCACGCGTCCACACCCTTCACCACGCCCCTCAAGACAGGAAGCAGCTCCCGCGACCGAGCGCGAACCGAATGATCGGAGCCGCTGCGCGAGTTGTCACGCGCGATCGCGTCGCGCATCGCCCTGTAGCCATCGGCATCGTGAAGCAGCCTCGAGATCGCGCTCGCGAGTTCCTGCGGTCTCGAAGCCGGAACGAGGACGCCGCTAACGCCGTCCTCGACGATCTCCGGAATGCCGCCGACATCGGTCGCCACGACCGGTAGGCCACTCGACAGTGCCTCGAGGACCACGACCGGCGTGCCCTCGGAGTGAGATGCGAAAACCAGGAGATCCACGGCGCGATACCACATCGCGAGGTCTCCAGGATCGACGTCTCCGAGACGTTGCACGCCATCGGCCGCATCGATCTCGTCCGCGAGGGGCCCGCTCCCCGCGACGTGAAGCTCGTAGTCGAGGTCGTCATCGTGGAGCCGCCGAAAGGCCCCGAGCAAGTCACGCACGCCCTTTTCGACGGACAGGTCGCCGACGTAGAGAAGGTGCTTGCGATCGTCGAGCACAATTCCAGCGCGCTCGCTCGGTCCCACGACGAACTCCTCTCCGACTCCCATTGGCAAGACGCGGAGCCGCTTCGTATCGACGCTCATCCGACGTCGCATCGTCAGCGCGAGGTCCCGGCTCACCGCGTAGACCACGGTCGCGCCGCGTGCACACCAGCGAGCCACCCAGGTCGCGATCGCCGACTTGCCGACGAAGCGTCGGATGTCCGTCCCGTGCGCCCAGAGCACGATCGGAAGGCCGAGCACCGCTCCTGCCAGCCGCCCGACGACGCCGCATGGCAGGACCCAGTGGCAGACGAGGACGTGGTAGGTGCCGTGGCGCGCCTCTCGGAGTACGCACCACCACGCCGCCAGCAGATAGACGACGACCCGGAGCCCCGGCAGCCTCTCGTGCTCCTTGAGCCGCTTGCCGCCGGACGGGTACGCGAAGCGCCGCACCTCCACGCCGTGGCGACTCTCGCGCACGGGGTCCGCCTCGTGAACGCGCGGCGCAACGACGGTGATCTCGAGATCGTCGCCGGCCTCCTGGAACATCGCTCGGTGGAGATTCTCGAGAAAGATCGCGCGCAGCGGCTCTGTCGGCCCCGGATAGGCAGCGGTGATGACGAGCGCTCGCATCGTCATCTGCCGTCCGCCTCCTCCTCCACCAACGGCTCTACCGACCTCAGGCTCCGGAAGTGATACGACAGCAGCTCGCCAAAGAGACCGAGCGTCACCATCTGGAAGCCCACGACGAGAAAGACGAGCCCCAGGGCCATCAGCGGGAACTTGCTCTGAATCGAGCCCTGCGTCAGCCGAAGCACGGTGATGTAGAGCGAGATGAAGAGCCCGCAGAGGCCGAAGAAGCTGCCGATACCGAGAAAGAACCGGCCCGGCCGCCCGCCGAATCGCATCAAGAAGACGATCACCCAGAGATCGAGAATCGCGCGCACGCCGCGCAGCCGACCGTAGCGCGATCGGCCGTGACGGCGCGGATGATGCTCGACTTCCTCCTCGCGGACACGGAAACCGCGCCAGAGTGCGAGTACAGGAAGGAACCGGTGAAATCCGCCTTCAAGGACCAGATCGTCGACTACCTCGCGGCGGAGGACCTTCATCCCGCAGTTGACGTCTCGAAAAGTCTTGCCGCACGCCATGCTGACGACACGATTGAAGACTCGCGACATGAGAATCTTACCGGATCCATCCTTGCGCCGCTTGCGCCAGCCGCCGACCACGTCGTAGCCATCGTCGATGTGAGCGATCAGCTTGTGGAGCTCGCCGGGATCGTCCTGCAAGTCTCCGTCGAGTGTCGCCACGACACGACCGGTCGCCCTGCGAAATCCGACCGCCAGTGCCTGCGACTTGCCGTAGTTGCGACGAAACCCGAGAACACGCGTCCGGTCATCGGTCGCCTCGATCCCCCGCAGGATGTCACGTGTGCCGTCCGCACTGCCGTCATCGACGAAGACGATCTCGCAGCTCGGCCCCAGAGTCGACCGGATCTGAACGTGCAGATCAGCAACCGTCGACTCCTCGTCGAGAACGGGAATGACGATGCTGAGGTCGCTCCGGGATTCGTCGCTCATTGCCTCTCGTCTCTGTCGCGGCGGTCTCCCCGGGAGCTCAGACCTGGACGTCGAACTCCTGCCGCAGGTAGTCGAGCAGATCCCAGAAGTTCTGCACTTCGCGAGCCGGCCGCGTCTTGCCCTCGACGTCGTGGTACTTGCCGCCGCGACGCATGCGCACCGAAATCATGCCGATGCGATTAGATGGGTCAACGTCGTGCGTCGGGTTGTCGCCGACGTACATCGACTCGGCCGGCTTCAAGTTGAGATCACTGCACGCTCGCTGGTAGAGCTTCGGGTTCGGCTTCGAGATGCCGACCTGGTTCGAGATGAAGATCGCGCCTGGCGAGAGGTACTGGTTCACACGCATGCGCACGAGCTTCTCCGCCTGCTTGACCTCCATGCCCTCGGTGATGATGCCGAGCACGAGGTCGGTCTGTGATGAGAGAAGACGCAGAACCTCGATCGCATCCTCGTACGGAGCGAGCCGCCGAACCTTCGTTTCGTGATAAGCCATGACGCCGGCCGCGACGATGATCGCGGGGTTCAGCCCCTTGTAGTGGCGTCTAGGCAGACGCAGGAGCAGCCGGTCAAAGTGGTACTCGTAGTTCGAGCCGAACTCGCCGGTCACCTCGTCGAGCTCCTCACGTACCTCCTCACGCGCGCACGTGAGCCCGGCGTCGACCATTGCCTCGATGGCCGCTGAACGCGCCTCGTCGGCGAACTCGCTCGTCGAGTAGAGCGTGTCGTCGATGTCGAAGAAGATGGCGTGTAATCGGGACCTGGTGACAGCGGTCATGGTGTCGCGGGGCACAAGCGGGACAGAGGTTCGCCTTTCGTAAGTATATCGGAAGCGGCGTCGGATTCCTTGAATCGGGAACACGAACAGTCCAAGAAACCGGCCCGCCGGATCCGGACTTTCCCGGAACCGACGGGCCGATTCGAGCGAAGCTGACCGCGTGCGCCTCTCGTGGAGACGGACGACCGAATCCCGCGAAGGGCTCTACTGGGGGTTGAAGCGCATCTCCTCCTCCAGCCGAAGGTCGACGATACGCGCGGTGAGGAGAATCACCAGGCTGCGCTTCTCCGAAAGCACGGCCTTGCGACGCGCCAGGTTCTTGATAATCGGAATGTCACCGATGATCGGCAGGTAGGACTGGAACTTGCCCTCGTCGAGGCTCTTGAATCCACCGAGAAGGACGGTCCCGCCGTTGGGCACCGTGACCGAGGTAAACGACTGCTGCAGAGAGATCTGCGGGATCCCGATCGGCACCTGGAACGCGACGCTCGAAAAGCTACCGAGGCTGATGTTGATCGTCGAGATGATCCCGCCGATCAGCGTCGCCAACGTCGGACGCACGTCGAGCGTGACGTATTTCTTGTCGTGCGAGATCGTCGGGTCGACGTCAAGGATGACACCTTCCTGGAAGGTCTGAATGACCGGATCCGCGACCTCGATGATCGAGAATCCCGTTCCACCGGACACCAGCTCGTAGTCAGCGATGTACGCGCGCTGTGTGATCACCGACACGTAGACCCGCTCGTTGTTGTGAGCGGTCACCACCGGCGCGGTCAGCTGACGCACGTTGCGCTCCTCCTGGACAGCGCGCAGAATCACGTTCACCTGGAAAGGCTCCAGCCAAGTCGCCTGGAAGGTGCCCCCGCTGATGCCCCCGCCGGCGTTGAGGTTATCTCCGGAAACACCGCCGGTGAACCCGTCGATGATGTGCTGCACCCGACCAGCCCAGCGATCGAGCCCCATGACGAGCTCCACGTCGGAGATGTCGCCCTGCTCTACGATACCGATGTCGTTACCACCGGTGGAGCTGTCGTTGAGGACGCCGCCGAACGGAAGGCCGAGATTGTTGACCGACCCGAGGTCGCGAGAGTCGATCCCGATGTCCTCGAGGAAGTCGTCATTGATGTCGATGAAGCGAGCCTCGATGACGACGTAAAGGTCCGAGTCCTCGCGGAGATTCTCGAGCACCTCGCGGACCTTCCGGTGAAGGTCACGCGTCGCGCTCACCAGGAGGTTGGTGCGCTGGCTGTCGATCTTGTTGACGTCCCCATCCCAGACATCCTCACCGCCGGAGCTCTCGATGATCAGCTCGATGAGCGTCTCGGGGTCAAGAGTCTCGGAGTCCTCCGAAAACTCCTCGGTGAAGCTGATCGGAGAAGAATCGTCTTCTTCGCTGGCGCTACGCAGGCGAATTTCGGGCGCCGCGAAGTCGCGAATCTTCATCAGGAGGTCCGAGACGTTGTAGACCTCGAACTCCGTTGGCTCCCTTGCCTCATCAACAGAAGTGACAACAAGAGTGTTCTCCTGGAACGTGAATCCCAGCTCCTTCGACTTCAGGATCAGACCCAGAGCGTTCAGCGCGGTGAGCTGATTGATCGGCTGAGAGACGTGCAATTCCTCGTCGTCCGGATCGATGTCCGGATTGATGAGGATATTGATGCCGACGACCGACTTGAAATGATCGATGACGTCTCGCAGCGGTGAGTCCTCGAAGGTGACATCGATCAGGGTCGACGAGAGCGCCGACTTGATCTTCTGGATCGGCTCGGGATCCTCGATCTGGGCCGGCGCCAGGCGATCCCTTCGCATCCGGACCCGCTGCCAGTACTCATCGTCCGGGAAGACGAAGATGCTGTCATACGGCGTGGTGGCTTCCACGAAATTCTCATCAAGCACCGCCCGGGCGTCGAGGCGATCCTCGATGACCTTCAGACTACGTTCCTTGAAGAGACGCTCACGGGAGCTTCGAAGCCAGAAGCTCGCGACCTTGTTGTCAGGCTCCTCGTCGAGAATTGTCGTGCAGAGCTCTTCGACCTTGCGGTACTCACCACGACGGATCGCCTCGAGGGCCCTGCGCAGAAGATCCTGCACATGGGCCGTTTTCTGCTGGCGCTCGAGCTCGAGCTGACGCGCCGCCTCGGTCATCGACTCGGTGAGCACCGCATCATGGCGACGCCGTTCCATATCGCGTCGCCCGCGTCGGATGCGATCGAGCAGGTCGCGGGCGAGAGATCCTCGATCTTCCCCGGCGAGCTCCGGACGCAGAGCGATGCTGTCCACCGCCAGCGAGGCAGCCTCGTAGGCACCATCCGCATCACCCTCGACGAGGAGCTTTCGCGCCCGATCCAGCCGCAGGTCGATCTCCGCGAGCAGCTGCTGCTCGTAGACCTTCTGCTGACCGCTGACATCCTCGAAGATGCTCCCCCGCTCGCCCGTGCGATCGCCGATCTGGAACTTCGCGCGGCTCAGCTTGATGACGTACGCGGGCGTCGACGGATCGCTTTCGACAGCGTGCTCGTACTCCTCGATCGCCTCCTGGAAGCGCCCGGCCGCGAATGCCTCGTCGCCCTTCTTCGCATGATAGGTCGCTTCGGCCTTCTTCGCCTCGTTACCCTGTCGCAACGCATCGAGCACATCAGTCGCGCTGCCGGGTTCGCTGCTCGCCACCACAGGACGGGGTGTCGGCGCGGGTGACGCGTCCTCCTCGGTGTCGACGACGAGGTCGTCGAGGTCGAGCTCACTGTCACCGGACGCGTCCTCAACAGGCTCGTCCTCGCTGCCGTCATCGGGTCGGTCGGCGAGATCGACCTCGTCCTCGACGACCACGGGACCGTCATCCGGCGCCGTGCCCTCCGATATCTCGTCCGACGTCTCGTCGAACGTCAGTTCACTGTCTCCGCCGATGACGTGGATCTGGCGGGCTCTGCGTTCCTCGATCGTCTCCTGCCTTTCGCAGGAGACCAGGCACGCGGCACCCGCCCACGCAAGAGCGGCGAAGAGAGCGAACGGGCTCAACTTCGTACGCATGATTCCATCTCCTTCTGGTAGCTTCGCTTCGCTTTCAATCGTCGGGGTTGAATAGATAAAGTCGTTCCTGGCGACAGACGACCGAGGCTCACTCGATCGGCTTCTCCTTGGCAGCGATGGTGACATTCGTGATGCCGACTCGCTTGCAGATGTCGACAATGTTCGTCACCATCTGCATCGGTACGGCGTCACCCACATTGATGGTCACCGGTATGCCACGAGTGGCTCCTGTGGCGGGGCCGGAGTACGTCTGGTGCCGACGCGTGAGGTAGGATTCGATCTCCTCGAAGTTCGGCACCACGTAGCCGTAGTTAATTCGTCGTTTGTCGTCGAGCGGGCCGTACATGACCTTACCAGTGCGACCGTCCTCGTAGCCGTACTCGAAAGTGTCGATCTTCGAGCCGTCATTCTGGACATGCCCGAGCTCACGGCAGCGAACCTTCTCGTCATCGGGCATCCACTCGAGGAAGAAACTGACGTTGGCCAGATCGATCTGGCTGAACGAGCTCTGCAGGCCACGGTCCTTCGGCAGGTACGACGACAGCTGCCCCTCCAGGGCGATGAACTTCGCCGATAGCAGGAAGAAGATCAGGAGCTGGAAGACGATGTCGATCATCGGAGTCATCTGCATCTCCGCCTCGTCATCGATGTGCTTCCGTCCCTTGGCTCTACGCGTGCTCATCGCTAGCTTCCCCCCGGGTCCTGCGGCTGACTGGTCGCGAGCTTCAGCTTGTAGATGCCGCCCTTCTGACACTCCTCGAAGATCTCTCGGAGATACTCCGAGCGCACATCCCTGTCGTAGCGGATCAAGATCTCCAGCTGCGACAAGTTGATACCATTCGGGCCCGGCTCGTAGGGACGCCCCCCGCCGCCTTCCGACTTCGGAGCCGCGTCTCGTTCGACTTCCTTCTTCAGGTTCGAGAGAAGGGCCGGTCCCGACAGCACCTTGCCGCCGAAGACGACCTCGCCCCGACGCTCGACCTTGTCCCTGTCCGAGTCGGTCGCCTTGCGACGGACGTTGAGGATCAGCATCTTGGCTTCACTCGCGCCCGGCTTCTGGGGCTTGCCCTCCAGCGAGAAGGGCAGCGTCAGCTCTTCGATGTTGACGGTGATCTGGGTTGTCAGGATGAAGAACATGATCAAGAGGAAGACGCAGTCGATCAGGGGCGTCATGTCCATCTTGGTCTCGAAGTCAGCCTCATGCCTCTGCATCTTCATGGCTGATTCATCGTCCCTTCGATGTCATGGGGCCACCCTGAGTGGTCATGAGACATGGTGCGGTATCGTCCACGCATCGGCTCCGTCAACTCGACGACTTGAAGCGAGCCATCAACTCCTCCGCGATCGCGCCGATCTCGTTGACGACGTTGATCACACGATTCCGGAAAGTGACGAAAACGACCGTCATCGGGATCGCGACGGTCAGCCCGAGGAATGTCGTACCGAGAGCGATCGAGATACCACCGGCAAGCTCCTTCGGACTCGGCTGCACCGGCGAGTTGGCGATCGAGTTGAACGTCACGATCATCCCGAGGACCGTCCCGAGCAGTCCGAGCATGGGAGCGACGTTCGCGATCAGTGACACCCACCCGACCTTCTGATGCAACTTCGTCGACTCGGCCTCACCAACCTCGAGCATCGAAGCGTTCATCTCCGCCCAGCCTTCCTCGAGTTTCGACAGGCCGCCGGCGATGACATGGGAGAGGAACGACGGGTTGGCCTCGCAAACATGGTAGGCCTCCTCGTAGTCCTCGTCCTCGAAGAGCTGCTCGACGTGGCCGAGAAGCTCCGGCGGAACGAGCACGTCGCGTCGGATCTGAAACGCGAACGTGATCGAGAGCGCCACGCCCGTGATCGAGACCAGCAGGATGACAAACGCCATCCAGCCGGAGTCCATGAGCGCGTCGAGAACCGTCCGCTTCTCGACGGCCGTGTCGCCCTGAGCCGCAAGCATCTCGGGGAACGTCTGAGAGACGACAAGAACACCGAGAAAGAAGAACGCGAACAGGGCCAGACGCCCGCCCCAGCTACCCAGGCGTCTCCTGGCCCCGAGCGGCAAAGCGACTCGTGCTCCCGCGTTGACCTCACTGCGCATCATGAATCGTTGACTCCTTCTTGTCGTCCACGTTGCATCTCGGATATTGTGCTCGAGGATCGCCTTACAGTTGGAAGCGGCTCGAATCGCTCATCCTCTCAGCTGCTCGCCCTGGCACGGCGCCCCCACTCGACGGCCCGCTCCGCTCGACCGAGCGTCTTGTAGACGTTCTCGAGCTCCTTGCAGGCATCGCGGTAGATCGACGGCTGGGCACGGTAGAGAACCGCCGTGCGCAGCAACCAGATCTCCGCATGTTCGAGGTTGGGCTTGCCACCTTGCTTCTGGTACGAGATACCCATCAGGAATGTCGCCTCGGCTCGCGCCTTGCCGTAGCTCGCGAGCTCGGGGCTGGCGCCGGCAGCGAAGAAGCTCCTCTCGAGATCCTTGATCGCCGCGGGATACTGCTCCTGGAGGACCATCGTCTTGATACGTCCGACGGACGCGGCCGCCACCAGCGCCGGGGTAGCCTTGCGGGAGCGCGCTACCTTGCTGAAGAGACTCCTGGCGTCAGCGTACCGTTTCTTGAGGACCATGCCCTGGGCCTCGCCGATGTCCGCGTGGACGCTCCAGGTGTCACCGTAAGTGCGCAGATCCTTGAAGTGCTGCTGCGCGGCGCCACCGAGCTTGTTGGCGATGGCCGCGCTGCCTCGACCGAGGACGGCGTGAGGGATCCAGTAGTCCTTCGACGCCTGTTGGTTCTGAATGTACGTCGCGAACGCGCTGTCGGCCTTACGGTACTCGCCGGACTCCAGGTAAAGGCGCCCCCGAAGGTACTGGACCTCGGCGAGCTCCCAGCCTTGCGCGCCGCCCTCAGCACGCTTGATCGCAGTCATCGCGCTCGGATAGTCGCCGGAGTCGAGAGGGCCTCGAATGCGCTGGAGAATCCGCGAATCACGCTCGATCGACGCGATTCTGTCACCCGGAAGCTGCGCGGTATTGCCGTTCTTCTGGTACAGAACCTGATCCCACGCAGCCTTCGTGATCTCGACGCCTTCAATTCGTTGGCCGCTGGTACGGACGATCGTGTCCGCCCGGACCCGCGACGAATTCACGAACGGAACGATGAGCGCCGCCACGAGGATCACGGTCCGGAAGGTCTCGATTCGTTTCGTCATGTCGCCTTCTGGTCTCATTTCACCACCCTGGGTTGCAACCGAGCCATGGCTCGTATCCAGGACCCCCTAGTTCGCATCCAGTCCATAGTCGGAGGGAGCTCGATTCAATCCCTCGAGCGCCTCACGCCACAGCTTCTCGAATCGCGAACGCAACCGAGGCTGTCCAGTCAGCCGCTCCTTGTTCTCGTTGACAAACTTGTGGATATCGTTGTAGCCGTCCTTGTCCCCGTTGCGTCCGATGTGGCTGTTGATCTGCATGAGACGTAACGCGACGTTCCAGTAGTCGCGACTCACGACCGATGAAACACCCTGCCCGCGCTCCCGGCTGCGGCGGATGAACGAATCGAGCAGATAGAGCGCGTGGCCGTAGAACTTGTTGGCCTCGAAGCACGCCGCCAGAGGCAGGGTGCCCTTCCTCGTCTTCAGGCGCGCGAGCTTGATCGTCGCCCAGCCAAGCTCCTGGCAAACGAACGGGTCCTCGTAGTTGTCGCCCTTGACCCCGTATTCTTTGACGTAACGATTGAGAAGCGCGATCACCTTGCTCCAGTCCTGGGCGCTCTTGGCAATCTTCGCCTCCATCCAGAGAAGTACACGGAGAAGGTCTCCGCCGTCACCCCCGACGGCCTTGGCCATCTCGACGTATTTGCGAGCGTCGCTGATCAGCCCACCGTCGCTGAGGACCTGAACGATCTTGATCAGGAGGGGCAGCGCTGCCTTGTCCTGAAGGTCGCTGCCAGTACTCGGGTGCTGCGCGTAGTGCAGCATGTAGATCCCGGCCGCCTTGAGTTCGCCACGCGCGGTCGCGTCGTCGGACAGGGCGTACGCCGCCGCCGCGGTAGCTGCCTCGGCCTTGCAGCTCCTGTTGAGCAGCGCATAGAACGACGATGAGGTCTTGCCCTTGCCGTCACGCACGGCCGAAAGAACGAGATAGCCGAGCCCTGCGCACCGGTAGACTCTGTCGTCCCCGAGCTTCCCGGCGAACAACTTCAGCGTGCTGACCGCGTCGGCGTAGGCTCCGCTCTGGAACTGCATCTGTCCGAGTGCCAGCGCGGACACCGCCGCAGCGCGCGCGTCCTCCTTCTCAAGGGCGCGAGCAAGAATGTCCTTCAGGGCATCGATTCCCTCTGGGAAGGCCGCAACGATCCGCGCCTCCACGGCCTTGTCGCTGCCGGCCGAAGCGGTCTCGTACTCGCGCATGTACGTCGCCCAGGCGCTCGAGTGTGCGCGAAGGCCGTAGGTCGGGTTGTCGATTGGAATTTTCAGGTACGTCGTTCGAGCGCGCGAGTATTGCGCTTGCTGCTCGAGCCGCTGAGCATTCGCCAGGTTGGCCTGATGCTCGACGTCCGGGTCCCCTTTCTCCGCAGCCTTCTTCTCGAGAACCAGGAACCCGGCGTGATCGACGCCGGCCACTCCGAGCTCACCCTTGGCCTTGTTGACGGCGCCGACGAAGCTGCGTGCGGCCTTCTGCAGGAAGATATCGCTTCCAGAATAGAAGTACGCGATCTCCGAGAAGGCCAGCGCAGACTCGTCGTATCGCTCCATGATGTAGCAGATTTCACCGATCTCGTTGAGGCAGAGCGGCGCGTACTGATCACGCTCGGTCGCAGACAGCGCCGCCAGCCCGCGCTGGAACGACAGGAGCGCCTCCTCGAGCTTGAGCTGGCTCTTCAGGCCGATGCCGGCCTGATAGTAATCGCGACCGGAAAGATTCGCCTTCCCACCGGAAGAGACCTGACCAAGAGCCTTGCGTGCATCGATCACGTAGGCGTTGTACTTGGGATCCTCGGTCTCCGAGTAGAGCTTCTCGTACTTGGCGATGACCTTGTGAATCGAAGCCATGCCCGCGGAAATATCACCCGCGGCAGCGACCGCGACCCCGAACTCCAGTCGAGCCTGAACAGCGAACTTCTCGAGGAACGGGTCCTTTTCGACGTGTCCGATCACCGGAAGCAGCCGATCGGTCGGATCGAGCTTCGCCTTCATCAGACGGCGCAGCTGGTCGGCCGCCTCCGTGTGTCGGGAGCCCACATTCAACGCGCGTGCGCCGAAGAGGAGCGCCTGCAGACGGATCTCGTGAAAGGCCTTGACCAGGGCGGGAGGGTACTCGCCGGAGTACGGAGGCTCGATGTCGTACAGCAGAGAGAGCTCCTCTGCCGCCGCCGCGTGTCGCCCGAGCTCGAGGAGGTAGAGGCCCTTCTGGATCTGGGCCTTGTACTGCATGATGTAGAACTCGAAGCGATTCTCGACAAACCGTGTCGCAAACTCGAGCCCCTTCTCGAGAGCCTGCTCACGATCCTTGTCGTCGGCGGGAAGGGCGCGCGCGTAGACCAGGTAGATGTTGACCTGCACGAGCTCAGCCTGATAGGCGAGCCGCTTCTTCTGCGAGTCCTCGTTGCCCTTGTCGTCCTTCGACTCCGCGGCCTGCCGGAAGAGGTCCTTCACCAACGCCTCGAGCGGCTTTTCGATCTTCTCGGCGAAGTCGCTCTTGGCGCCAGCGAGCATCGTGGCGGCCTTCTTCGAGTCGGTCTTCTGAAGCTCGGCGTTCTCCAGCCGGGAGAGCACGTCGCCGATGACGGCGCCGAGCTGCTCCAGAGACCCGAGAGCTGCTCGAGGGTGGGTCGGGTAGTTCTTCTTGAATTCATCCAGCGCGGCGAGCGCATCCGCGGTCTTGCCCTCGGCCTGGAGGATATCGATCAGACGCGAGTCGATCTCCGCCTTCATCGGAGGTTTGACGCCGCGGCTGGACCTCAGCTGGTTCAGCCAGCGACGCGCCGTGTCGAAGTAGCGGAGCTCCTGGATCAGGGCTTCCGCGAAGACTCTATCCTCGTCCTGGAGCCCTTGGCTCCGCACCGGCGTGATCGAGAATGTGCCGACCAAACAGGCCACACCGGCCAGCGGCGCCCGACCGCGGAAGGAGAGCCTGCCTGCCCTGCAGGTCCGACATCTTCCGCAAGAAGCCTTCAAGGAGCGAGCCATGAGCTTGGCTCCTCCTCGTCGTCGACGTCGTGGTGTCGTGTGCGCAATCATTCCTGGTCCACCTTGCCACCCTGGGAACAGGGAAACGGAATCGAGGGACAGCGGTCCGTCGAGAAAGTCAACCGAACG
The DNA here is from genome assembly GCA_964390645.1 of uncultured Planctomycetia bacterium. Taxonomy (GTDB): domain Bacteria; phylum Planctomycetota; class UBA8108; order UBA8108; family UBA8108; genus CAYMLL01. Next base: position 23,140 of record CAYMLL010000052.1, read on the forward strand.
CGGGAACGGCCAAAGCGCGGCAGGAGAGCTTTCTCATCGAACGATCAGGCTCCCGTACCGAAGAGGTTCGCCTCCTCCTCGTGCACCACGGTAATCTTGGCGTTGATCAGGACGAACAGGTTCGAGCGCAACGACGAACTACCGACGCGACCGAAGAAAAGGTTCATGATCGGTATCTGACGCAGGATCGGCAGACCAATCGAGGCGTCCGTCTTGATCTCACGCTTCAGACCGCCGAGAAGGACGGTTCCACCGTCGGGTACGTTGACCGTGGTCTTGATCTTGGTAACCGAGATAATCGGCAGCTGTACCGGGACGACGGTGAAGGCGTTCGACAGGTTGAGCACCGCGACGTCCTGGCCGATCTGCTCGGCAAGCGTCGGCTGGATCTCCAGGACGACGAACTTGCGGTCGTAGCTGATCGTCGGACGGACCTCGAGGATCGAGCCGGTGTTGAGCACGCCGATGACCGGGTTGATGACCGGAATGACTCCCGTCTGATTGACCTCCAGATCCTGGATGTAGGCCGCCTGACTGACGACCAGAGTGTGCGACGTCTGGGTGTTGAAAGCGGTAACGCGCGGCGAGTTCAACCGGCGAACCTCCTGCTCCTTGGTGACGCCCGTCAGCAGCGCCTCGAGCTGGAATCGCTCTGCATCAAGGACGTTGATCTGATAGGCGCCGCCGCCGGTGGCCGAAATGTTGAACGGGTTGACCTGCGAGCCGATCGGGTTGGAAAGCGCCCCGATCGTCGCCGCGCGAAGATTGAAGTCTCCCCTGGCGTCGACGAACTCGTATCCCGGAGCGACCTGAGTGCCCTCGCCGTCGATATCCGGGATCGTGTTCGGCAAGAAGGTCGTGTTGCCACTACCGAAGTTGATACCGATCTCCTCGATGAAGTTGTCCTGGATATCGAGGAAGCGCGACTCGACCGAGACCATCATGCCCATCGACTTGCGCAATCGCTCCAGCATCGTCGCCAGGTGGATATGATTCTGGAGGCTCGTCAAGGCCATGAGCTTGCCGTTCTGGATGCGAATGCCCTCCGGCTCCTCCTCGGCATCCTCCTCGGCGCCACCCGCGAGCGCGTTGAGCTCGCGACCGATCAGCCCGAGAAGCTCCTCCTCGTCGATCTGCTCTCCGGAGACGTCGTCATCGTCGTCCCCCAGAGCGATGTCGGCCGCCACGTCGGTGCTGTCCTTGCCTGCGAGCTCGTCCAGGCCGAGATCCGGTGCCGGAAAGTCGGGCCGGCGCGTCGTCAGATCGCTGATCGCATAGAAGCGCAGGTACTTCGGCTCTTCGAGCTGCTCGGAATCGCTGGCGATGACGATGGCGCCATCACGAATTACGTAGCCGACCTCCTCACCCGCCTTCTTGAGAAGGAACGCGAGGACATTTCGCAGCGGCAAGTTCGTCAACGTCTCCAGATCGACCTCGGTGTCACCGAGATCCGCATCCTGTATGAAGAAGTTGACCCCGGTCAAAGACTGCAGGTCCTTGAGAGCATCCCGCAGCGGAACGGACTCCTCGAGCCCGTAGGTGATCGGCTGGGAAAGGCGAGCACGAACGGCCTTCTCGATCGGTGACTCGAACTTGGCGATTTGCTCGCGGATGTCCGTGACCTTCGGCGTGATGCGCTCCCACACGTCCTTCTCGGGATAGCGAAAGATCGCCTGATAAACGACCGAAGACTCCTCGACGGCGAGCACTGCCTTGCGGAAATTCTCGACCGACGAGCGCATGAACTTGTCCATCTGCTGAAGGTGATGCCGCTCCTTCGACAGACGACGCTGAGTCAACGCCTCGATGTCGTTCGGGTTGAGAACGAGGATCTCCTCGTAGAGACTCGCCGCCTTGTCGTAGTTCTGCGCCTCGACCGCGCTGGTCGCTCGACGACGCAGCGAGCGGATGTGGTTCTCCACGAACTCGATCGTCGTGGCCTCCTCGAGTCGCTTCTTGTCGGCGATCATCGTCAGGAGATTCTGACGCTCCTCGAAATCCTTCGTCTTTTTCTCGCTCTGCGCCTTGGCAAGTCCTTGCTGCGCGCGGCTCAGGTACTCGTCGATACCGAGATCGAAAGGAGCATGGCGGATGCCGTCGATGGCTCGCGTGTAGCTGTCGATCGCCTTGTCAAACTCCTCGTCGTCGAAATGGTGCATGGCGCGGTTGATGTGACGCTCGATCTCGAAGCGGAGGAGCTGGCGCTTGACGCGTTCCTGACGCTTGAGATCGATCGATACGACCGGCACCTCGCCGCGGCGGTCGCCAAGCAGAAGACGCACCTCGTCGAGGAGACGCTGAGCCTCCTCGTTCGACGGATAGAGCCCGAGGGCCTGGACGAGCTGGATCTCGGCATCGGCAAGCTCGCCGAGCATGCGGTGCTTGCGGGCCTCCGCAACGAGCGCGCTCGAAGCGCCGCGGTTGATCTCGCTCTGATTTCGCAGGTCGTCGAGGGCCTTCTTCCCGGAATCGGCACCGTTCTCCTGCGGGCCACCGCCGAGGACTCGATCGTCCGTGCGGGACGGCGGGCGCGGCCCGGAGGCGACGGCCGGCTGCGAGTGAGCGCCGGCGTTCGTAACACCCGCAGGAACGGGCAGGTCCTCACCGGTCCTCGCAACCGCGGGCGCCTCCACGGCGACGGGCGAGTTGCGGGTCATCCAGGTCTCGGCTTCCTCGACGGCGCCACTGCGTCCACGAACCGGATCACCGGTCGACGGGCCGGAGCAACCGGCGCCCGCGAGCACCCCGACGATCGCCAGGAGCGCCGACATCACGGCGCGATCTCTTGGCATCACCATCACGCTACCTCTCCTGAGTCGTTCGGATTGTCGTGCGTCTGCGTCGCCGACGAGACGGGCTGTCGACCCTGAGAAACACTCAATCCTGTCCATGCTTCCAACTCACAATCGCCAACTGGACCGGGTCCAGCCAAGCGGATTTCTCGATCGGCAGCGCCCCGCAGAGCACGCCATCCTCAAAGATTATGTCTGGATCTGAAGGCTGTTCCCGAAATCGCGGCTTGTTCGTTCCCGGCGCGAGTCGATCCGGAGTCGAAGATCCCGGATCGGTGAACTCCGGATCCCGGAGTCACGGCCCGCGTCGGGGAGACCCGAAAAGCGCAGGGGAACGAAGAGTTGCCACCGGCAGAACGGTAGGCCTGGAAGGAAGCATCTCGCCTCCCCGATTCATCGACGCTGCCGGAACGGGACTCCGTGCGACGGTCGCGAAGAACCGCGGCGCCGCAGCTTCTCGTCCCGGCGTTTCCGTGGCCTCCATGGTGCCACCCCAGGAGTTCACGGGTTTCGCCGACTCGGCCAAGGAGGTCTCGAGACGGCCCGGACGCACTCGCGTCCAGGGCACGCTCCGATGATCCCCCTCGATCCGCCGCATTTCAAACAGATTCTCCTCGGGCCGCCGTCCTGGTGACTCGGCCCTCGTTCATATCTCCCGTCGGTATTGTTACTTGCTTCTATTCAGCAGGACGCGTCTCGGCACGGAGGCCACCCTCAGTCAAACGACCTGCCACGACGCCGAGTGCGCCCGGAATCCTTGGCCCCGGCGCTCTTCTCGGCCCCGGCGCTCTTCTCGGCCCCGGCGCTCTTCTCGGCCCCGGCGCTCTTCGTGGCACCAGCACCCTCGGAAGTCGCACCCTCGGCACCCTCGGCACCCTCGGTCGCAGGGCTGCAGTCCTGCGTGACGATGTCCCAGCCGTCGATCGGGCGCAGCGCACGCGTCCCCTTGCGGGTGAACTTCTCGCTCCGGCCAGCGAGGCGATCGTCGATCGTCACCTCCTCGTCCTCCGGAACGATGCGACGCACCCGGTAACGATGCTGGCCGTCCTCGAGCTTCTCGCCGAAGGAGTAGCCCTTCTCCCAACCGACAGCCGCGATCGCTTGACGGTACGAGACCTTCTTCGACCCCACGTAATCCCAGGACTGCATGATGCCACGATAGCGCGGGACCAGATCCTGGTTGAGATCGCCGAAGTTCGTGATGCGTACGGCCAGATCGTGGGGAACGGCGGCGTCGATCGCGAGTTCGGTCGAGATCTTCTCGGCGTCCTGAGCGTCGAGGCGAGCCACCCCGCCGTCGGTCTCCACGGGAGTGGCAAACGAAGTGCAGCGGTAGGAGTAGACCTTGCCGGCCGTGACGTCGGTGTCATCGTAGGTAAAGTCGCCCCCCTCTGCGAAGTCCGGGACCTCGGCCCACTCGCCGTCGTCGCCCACTCGGCGCTCGAGAACGACCTTGTCGATGACGATGTTCTCGTTGTCGGCCGACATCTCACCGGTAACCCGCAGAACCGGTTTGCGGACGTCCGAAGAACGTACCAGCTCGACAGAGGTCAGGCACGGCGCCCCGTGAACGCCGACTTTCGGCGGCGCGATGCTGTAGAGGCGCACCAGTGCAGGCCGCCGCTGCGTGTGCCAGGTCGGGACCGTCTTGTCGCCACTGGCAAGCCACAGATCCGACAGGTCGCTTCGGGCGAATCTCAGCTCGCCCACCTCGAGATCTCCGGATTCTCTCTTCTGCTTCTTGAGCTCGTCGGTCCGCCGCCGGACATCAGCGGTCGACTCCTCGACCTTGCCCCCGAGGACGAACGGTAACGCCAGGAAGATCACCGAGAGGGCCGCGGCAACGCCGTAGGAAACCTTGTCGATGTTCTTCTTGATCTGCGTCTTGTCAGCCATCGCTCAGTACCGCTCCTCGCCGTCGTCCTCGGACCCGCCGTCCTCGTCGGATGTCTTGTCAGCCTCGCGCTCGACTCCGGCCCAATCGACGGCCACCAGACGGATCTTGAACTGGACATCCGGCTCCACGATTTTCGGTTCCTTCGCCGCCTCGGCCTCGCGAGCCTTGGCCTCGTTGGGGTAGGCCACCACGTGAACGGACTTCTGGAACTCGGAGACCGACTCACCGAGCGCCTTCATCGAGATCTTCCTCGGCTCGAGAAACGGCACGCGCTTCTGCTGCCGGTCGCCGAGCAACCTCGCCAGGAACTCCTCGAAGCGGACGTACGGCATGTTCACCGTCACGTCCGCTTCGATGAGCCCGTACTTGACCTGAAACGGAGCAGGCTTCCGGGGTTCACTTTTCCGGCTCGAGCCCCGTCCGCTTCGCTTGGCAGATTTTCCCCGACGCTCCTCGCGTACCTCGATGACGTCGATCTTTTCGAGCCCGTCGATTCCGAGCGACACGCAGGCCTCGGCGACCGCGTCAGCGATCCAGAACTGCTTCATCGCGAAAGGGATCTTCGCCGAGTCCGCAGCCAGGTCGTCATCCTTCACCGTGTCGATGAACGGCGGGACCTTCTCCGGATCGGTTCGATCATCCTCCGGCACGGAGAGAGGGACCTGCGGGAATTTCTTCCAGTAGTCAGCTCGTAGCGTGCGGACCGCATCGTGATAGTCCGCGATGAACTCCGCCTCCCGCGGCGTCGTCGTGGCGTCGTTGAAGAAGGCCTGAAAGCTCTCGCAGCGTGCTTCGAAACCCGCAATCGCCTGGTCGTAGACGGTCTTGTCCGTTTTGCTCTGCTCCCGCACCCGTTCGTTGTAGGCCTTCGTCGGCAGCACTTTCTCCCTGAGAAACGCCTTCAGCTTCTTGTCGACCCCGGTGAGCTTTCTTTCCTGGTCGCCGAGCCCGCCGTCGCCCCAGACCGGACCGATGATCATGACGTAGACGAGGCCGGCCAAGACCAGCCCGACGCCCCCGAGCGCCAGCCCGAACGCACTCTCCCTGAGCTTGTCCATTACGGGATGAGTCCTTTCCTCACGAGTGTCTCTCGGAGTCTCTGCTAGAATTCAGATTCGTCATCGACCTCGGCATCACCGCCGTCATCGCCACCGTCGCCGTCATCGCCGTCATCGCCACCTTCCCCACCGGCCTCCTCGTCCCCGTCCGGGAAGCTCTCAGCCTTCACCGGAGGCGGCTCATCGACGACCAGCCAGCTGACCTCGACGCTGTCGAACGGGTTGCCCTCCTGCCCCTCGTCGTCGGAGCCGCGCCGGCCGGATGCCAGAGGCTCGAGACCCACGAGATCGGTCGTCGGAACGCCGACCGATATCCTGTTGCCGGTCTTCGGGTCCGGGACGACGGTCACGTCGCCGTCGGCGAGAAACTTCGCCAGCTTCTTGCCGAAATCACCGCGGGCGAAATCGACCGTCTCCTTCTGCGAATTCCGCTTCGTCACCATGACCTGCACCCGGAAGCGGTAGGCAGGCACGGTCTTCGGCTCGTCAGACGTGCTGTCGCCGGAATCGTCTTCGTCCCCTCCGGAGCCCGCTTCGTCCTCTTCGGAGTCCGCTTCGACCGGGTACGTGTGCGTGGTGCGCTCGAGCTCGAAGGACGGCACCCACACGCGACGGAAGAGTGACTCTTCCAGGCGCTCGCGAATAGCGTTGATCGAAGCCTCGGAATCGGCCCCCTGGGGCAGCGTTGAAACGATCTGGAGCTGGTTCTCCGGATACTGCGTAAGTGTCTGATCGAGCGCCTGCAGAGATCCGAGCATCCGGCGGCGCAGCTCGGCAAGATCGTGCACCTTATCGTAGATCGTCTCGAGCTCCGCCTTCTGGGACTCGTGCTTCTCGATGATCTTCGCGCCCTTCGTAAGATCTCCGTACTCGCCCTTCGCGAGCTTGACCGCCGACTCGGCGTCGTCGTTGAGACGACCGATCATGAAGCCGGCGATGAGAATCGCGACCAGGACGATCCCCGCGGCGAAGAACGAGTGTTTCTTCTTGCGATCGATCTCCTTCTGGAGCTTGTCTTCGGACGGCACCAGGTCGACGTCGCAGGGTGCGAGGCCGAGGGCCTGAAGACCACAGCCGAGAGTCGACGCGAAAGCGGGCAAGTGCGCTTTCAAGAGCCGCACGTTGACGTCGTGACTGACGCGAAAACGGTTGATGCTCTGCACCCGCTCGACCGGCATGTTGAGGCTCTCTTTGAGGAACTTCAGGATGCCGACGATCTTCGAGCCGTTTCCGAGCAGGTAAAGTTTCGAGAAACTCACCTCGCCGTGCTGGCTGCGATAGAACCCGATCGAGCGGTGGATCTCGCCGACGAGCTCCTTGAGCTTCGGCTGAATCACCGCCTGGAAAATCTTCACCGCACGCTGCGGCACCTTGGCAGTCTCGAGCTTCAGCTTCTCCGCCTCGGCAAAGCCGATCTTGAAGCGATCCTGGATCGACTTCGTCACGTCGTTGCCGGAGTGCGGCAGTGGACGGATCCAGAAACGATTGCCGTCGACGAGCACGAGATCCGTATGCGTGGCGCCGATGTCGAGAACGATCGCCGGCTCCTCGGGGGCGATATCGTGCTGCACGAAGTTCAGCAGCCCGAGGTAGCCGATGGAGACGGTCTCGACGGCGAGCTCGTGCGTCGTGAACTCGAGCATGAAGTCGTCGATCTGCTCACGTCGCACCGCAAAGATCGCGACCTCTCTCTCCTCACCAGGCAGGTAGTCCCGATCGATGACATGAAAATCCCAGGTGACCTCGTCGAGCGGGAAGGGAATCTGCTGAGCGGCCTCGTGGCCGACCATCTCGTTGACCTTTTTCTCCTCGAAGGCGGGAACCTTGATGAAGCGCGAAAAGGTTCCCTGACCGGGATGCGAGATAGCGATCGGCTCCTTCACCGCGTTGCGCTGCGAGAAGATCTGCAGCGCGTCCCGTGCCAGGGACTGTGGGTCCGTGCCGTTTCCGGTCACCGGGTAGTCGACCTTGTCGATGGCGATGATTTCGACGTTCCCCTGCAGCCGACGTAGCTTCACCGCCTTCAGCGAAGACTTGCCGAGGTCGACACTCCAAACCGTCTGGATCGCCATGAACCGTGTCCCTCATCAAGGAGCCGAATTCCACCGGTCGACAGACTCGTTCGCGCCTGTCGGAATGCTCCCGTACCTCGTGCTGATATCTGTGCGCTCGGAGACCGACCGCACACGACGATCGCCATTTTGCGAGCTGCCGAGATCCGACTAGCGACACAGTCCTCCCGTCGCAGCCTCCGAAGCTCTCGCAGACGGTGGAAAAACCACCACGGCGATCAACTCCGAACTCGCACCCGCAAAGCCCGCCGACCGTGACAAGCGCATGGAGACGCTCGCCGTAGCGCCAGGATTTTACCTAACATCGCGGGGGGATTATGTTTCGATAGCCTCTGGATCGTAGCACACCCTCCGTTT